>JBFHDX010000073.1:0-19179 GCA_041584475.1 Alphaproteobacteria bacterium | reverse complement strand
GTTCCCTGATCGCGCGCACCAGCCGCTCCTCGATCGGTTCGCGCCGCATCAGCCGGCCCCCTCGATCGTGCCGAGGTCGAAAGCGGCGCCGTCGCTCCAGACCCGAAGCACCGCACCGCCGTCCCGCTCCACGGGTTCGGCGATGTCGACGAGCGCGTAGAATACCGGCCGCAATATCCGTGCTTCGAGTCGGTCGCGCACCGTGACGTAGGGCGACGGCTCGCCGGTTCGCGGATCGTGCGCAACCCGGATCGGGTGGTCGGGTCCCGCGGTAATCCAGTCGTCGAGATTTGTGCGGAACCGGATCGTCGCCTTCCGGCCGCGGCCGGTGGCGTCCAGTTCGACCGCCGTGAACGGCGCGTCCTCGACCTCGATCGTGCCGCGCTCGACGGGCGTGGCCAGCCAGAAGCGTCCCTCCTCGTCGCGCTGCAGAACGGTCGAAAACAGCTTGGTCAGAGCGATGCGCCGGATTGGCGAACCCCGGTAATGCCACGTGCCGTCCCGGGCAATCCGGATCGGAAACGCGCCGCGGGCGTTGGCCGCGACCGGCGGAAAATGCGTTGCGCCCCCGGCGGCCGCTGGATCTCTCGGGGCCATTTCCGTCAAAGGACTTGGTTGTCTGGGCATTGCTTTGCCATATTACTGTATACTACTAACGCGAGCCCGTTAGTGAACGGTAACCTGTGGAGATAGGTGTGAAAGGTTCGGATACCAAGCCGGCGGCGCGGCCGCAGGGCAACGATGCCGAGGCCCGCAAGCTGTTTGACGAGATCGAGCAGCTGGGAGAGTGGCTCGTCGCGACGCGAAGTCACGTCGGCCGGGTCATATTCGGCCAGGAAGAGATCGTCCAGCAAACCCTGATCACGCTGCTGTCCGGTGGCCATGCGCTGCTCGTCGGCGTCCCGGGGCTGGGCAAGACGCGCCTCGTCGAGACCCTCGGTCAGGTGCTCGGGCTGGAGGAGCGGCGCGTGCAGTTCACGCCCGATCTCATGCCCGCGGACATTCTCGGTTCCGAGGTCCTCGAGGAGTCGGAGACCGGCAAGCGCAGCTTCCGCTTCATCAAGGGTCCGGTGTTCTGCCAGCTGCTGATGGCGGACGAGATCAACCGTGCCAGCCCGCGCACCCAGTCGGCGCTGCTGCAGGCGATGCAGGAACGGCGGGTCTCGGTCGCCGGCCACTATCATCCCCTGCCCCAGCCGTTCCACGTCCTGGCGACGCAGAATCCCCTGGAACAGGAAGGCACCTATCCGCTGCCCGAGGCGCAACTCGACCGCTTTCTGCTCGAGATCGACGTCGGCTACCCGGAAATCGAGGCCGAGCGGCGCATGATGACGGTGACGACCGGGCTCAGCGAGGAGACGCCGCCGGCCGTGTTCGACGGCGCCGGCCTGATCGCCGCGCAGCGCATCGTGCGCCAGGTCCCGGTCGGCGAGAAGGTCGCCGAGGCCATCCTCACGCTGGTGCGGGCCGGACGCCCGGAGACCAGCGACGTGCCCGAGGTCCAGGCGCACGTCGCATGGGGACCCGGCCCCCGGGCCAGCCAGGCGCTGATGCTCGCTTCGCGCGCCCGCGCGGTCCTCGATGGCCGGCTCGCCCCCTCGGTGGACGATATCGTCGCGCTCGCCGACCCGGTGCTGCGTCATCGCATGGCGCTCAACTTCGCGGCGCGGGCGGAAGGCGTGACCATCGAGCAGATCATTGCACGGCTCGTCGAGCCTCTGCGCTGAGCCGGCCGCACGCATGAGGGCTTCGACTGCAAGCAGCACGCCCCTCGGCCGCCGGCAGGAGGCCGAGCGGCTTTCGGCCGGCCTGCCGCCGCTGCTGGTCGCCGCCGAACGGGTGGCGCAGACGGTCGCGCAGGGCGTGCACGGCCGGCGCCGCGTCGGACAGGGTGAATCGTTCTGGCAGTTCAGACGCTATCAGCCCGGTGACACCGCAAGCGCGATCGACTGGCGGCAATCGGCTAAGACGCAGGCCGTCTTCATTCGCGAGCGCGAGTGGGAGGCGGCCCAGAGCGTGTGGCTGTGGCGCGACGGGTCGCCGTCGATGGAGTACGCGTCGGGCGCCGAGCTCTCGACCAAACGGGAACGCGCCGAGCTCCTGCTGCTGGCGACGGCTGCGCTGCTGGTCCGCGGCGGCGAGCGGGTGACGATGCTCGGCAGCGGACAGCTGCCGGCGACCGGTCGGGCCGGTTTCAACCGCCTGGCGGACTGGCTGTTCGGCCACGAGGAGCCGACGGCGAGCCTGCCGGCGCCGATGCCGCTGCCGCGGGCGGCCCACATCGTGCTGATCGGCGACTTGCTCTCGGACATCGAGGACATCCGCAGCATGGTCACCGGGTTCGCCGGCCACGGCGTGCGCGGGCAGATGGTGCAGATTCTCGATCCGGCCGAGGAGAGCCTGCCCTTCGCCGGACGCGTCAGGTTCGCCGGTTTCGAGAACGAGGGCGATACGCTGCTCGGCCGCGTCGAGGCCGTGCGCAGCGGCTACCGCCGCCGGCTCGACCGGCACCGCGAGGCGATCCGGGCGCTGGCGCGCCAGGCCGGCTGGGGCTTCATCCTGCACCACACCGACAGCCCGCCGCAGACCGCGCTGTTGCCGCTCTACACGTCGCTGGCAGGGATGTTCGAACGGAATAGATAGGTCGCTGCATGCTCGAGCTTGGCCCCATCGCCTTTGCCACCCCGGCCATGCTGCTGGCGCTGCTGCTGCTGCCCGCCCTGTGGTGGCTGCTGCGGATCACGCCGCCGATGCCGCGCATCGTGCGGTTTCCGCCGATACGGTTGCTGTTCGGCCTGCGTTCCGACGAGGAGACGCCGGCGTCCGCGCCGCTCTGGCTGGTGCTGCTGCGCCTGGCGATGGCGACCGTGCTAATCCTCGCGCTGGCGCAGCCGCTGCTGAATCCCGGAGCCGCCCAGCGCGGTGATGGGGCGATGCTGCTCGTCGTCGACGACGGGTGGGCGGCGGCCAGGGACTGGGACATCCGGCGCCAGACCATGCTGGCGCTGATCGACCGCGCGGCGCGTGACGAGCGCCCGGTCGTCCTGCTGCCGACCGCCGCCGACGAGACCGGCCGCCTGCCGCAGCCGACGGGGCTGCTGAACGCCTCCGAGGCGCGGGCGATCGCGGGCGCGCTCGAGCCGAAGCCGTGGAACACCGATCGCGAGACGGCGGCCGCCTCGCTGACCCGTCTCGGTGATACCAGCATCGGCCTTTCCGTCTGGCTCAGCAACGGCCTGCGCGGACCCGGGGTCGAGCAGCTGGTGGAGCGGCTGCGCCGCATGGGCGAGCTTCGCGTCATGGTCGAAAGCGCGGAGGCGCTGGCGCCGGTCCTGCTGCCGCCCGCGACCGGTGCCGTCGACCTGACGGCGACGCTGCGGCGCGCCCATGGCGGACCGCAGCAGAGCGCGCGCGTCCGCCTGATCGGGGACGACGGGCGGGTTCTCGGCGGCGAGACGGTGCTCTTCGAGCGCGGCGCGGACACGGCGGCAGCGACGTTCGACGTGCCCGTCGAGCTGCGCAACGAGGCGGTCCGCATCGAGGTGGAGAACGGCGGAACCGCGGCTTCGGTCGTCCTGCTCGATGAGCGGTGGCGCCGCCGCCCGGTGGGCCTGGTGTCGACGAGTCCCCTCGACGCCGACCTGTCGCTGCTCGACGAGCTCTACTATATCGAGCGCGCCCTCGAGCCCTACGGCGATATTCGGCGCGGCTCGCTCGACGCGCTGATCGCCGCCAATCGCGCCGCGATCATCGTGCCCGACGGCCAGCCGCTGGTCTCGACGCAGATCGAGGCGCTCGACCGCTGGGTGCGGCGCGGCGGACTGGTCCTGCGGTTTGCCGGGCCGCGGCTGTCGGAGGCCGGCGGCGACGGACTGGTACCGGTCACGCTGCGCAGCGGCGGCCGCACGCTGGGCGGTGCCCTGCTGTGGACGGAGCCGGCGCGGCTGGCGCCGTTCGGCGAGGACAGCCCCTATCACGGCGTCGACATTCCGGCGGACGTTCGCGTCGCCCGCCAGGTGCTGGCCGAGCCGTCGCTCGACCTGCCGGCGAAGACATGGGCGCGGCTCCAGGACGGCACGCCGCTGGTGACCGCGGAGCGGCGCGACGAGGGCTGGCTGGTGCTCGTCCACACGACCGCCAATCCCGACTGGTCGAACCTGGCGCTGTCGGGCCTGTTCGTCCGCATGCTCGAGCGGACCGTCGCGATGAGCGTCGGCGTCGACGCCGAACAGACCGGTACGCGGCCGCTGCCGCCGCTCGAAGTCCTCGACGGGCACGGCCGTCTGACGGCGCCGCCGGCGGCGGCGGTGCCGCTCGAGTCGGCCGCGTTCGACGACGCGCGACCGGGGCCGCGCACGCCGCCCGGCTATTACGGAACCGACCGCTCGCGGCGCGCGCTGAACCTCGGTCCGGCGGTCGGAACGCTGGCGCCGCTGGCGCTGCCCGAGGGCGTGGCGGCGACGCCGTACGCGGTGGCGACCGAGCTCAACCTCAAGCCCTGGCTGCTGGCCGCCGCGCTCGTCCTACTGCTGATCGATTCGCTTGCCACCATCGCGTTGCGCAGCCTGTCGGGCCGCGTCGTGCGCCGGGCCGCGGCGACCGCCGCGGCGCTGCCGCTGCTGGTCGCGGCGGCGCTGACGCTGCGCGTGTCGGACGGCGCCGCGCAGACCGCGCGGGATGCCGACGCCTTCGCGCTCGAAGCGACGCAGTCGACACGGCTGGCCTATGTCGTCACCGGCGTCGAGAGCCTGGATTCGGTCAGCCGCGCCGGCCTCGACGGGCTGACGCTGATCCTCAACCGACGCACGGCGGTCGAGGCGACGGCGCCGGTCGGCGTCGACCCGGCGAGCGACGAGCTCGCCTTCTTCCCGCTGCTGTACTGGCCGATCAGCCCTGATCAGCCGCCACTGGCGCCGCAGACGGCGGAGCGGCTCAACGCTTATCTGGAGAACGGCGGCACGATCCTCTTCGACACGCGCGACGGCAACCGCGGCGGCATCGGCCCGGGACCGGGCGAGCAGCACCTTCGCGTGCTCGCCCGCGGCCTCGACATTCCGCGCCTGCTGCCGGTGCCGGTGGACCACGTGCTCACCAAGGCCTTCTATCTGACGCAGGATTTCCCCGGCCGCTGGGCCGGCGGCAGCGTCTGGGTCGAGCAGCCGGGCGAGCGCGTCAACGACGGCGTCTCGCGGGTGATCGTGGGCGGCAACGACTGGGCCGCCGCCTGGGCCGTCGACCCGTCCGGCCTGCCGATGTTCGCCGCCGTCCCCGGCGGCGAGGCGCAGCGCGAGATGGCGTATCGGTTCGGCGTCAACCTGGTCATGTACACGCTGACCGGCAACTACAAGTCGGACCAGGTTCACGTGCCCGCCATCCTCGAGCGGTTGGGACAGTAGGAGCGCCGACCATGACCGCAACCAGCATCGTCTTCGCGCCGCTATTTCCCTGGCTCGCCATCGCCATTCTCGGACTGCTTACGCTGGCCGCGCTGGCCCCGGGCGCGGTGCTGCGGGCGCCGGGCGTCGTCTACCGCCTGCTGGCGGCGGCGGCGATCCTGCTCGCGCTCGCCAACCCGTCGCTGATCGAGGAGCAGCGGGAGCCGCTGAAGGACGTGGCGGCGCTGGTGGTCGACGACACGCCGAGCCAGTCCGTCGGCGCGCGCCGCGACCAGCTCACTCAGGCCGTCGACGCGCTGCGCTCGCAACTCGCCGCCCACGAGGACACGCTCGAGGTCCGCGTGCTGACGCTCACGCACGATACGGTCGCCGCGGCCGAGGAGGGCACGCGCCTCGTCGAGCCGCTGACGCGGCTGTTCTCGGACGTGCCGCCGCGCCGCATCGCCGGCACCATCGTGCTGACCGACGGGCAGATCCACGACGTCCCCGCGGATCCGGCGGCGGCGGGCCTGCCGGGGCCGATCCATGTCGTGCTGACCGGCGAGAAGGGCGGGCGCGCCCCCCGGCTCGTGGTCGTGCAGGCGCCGAGCTACGGCATCGTCGGCGCGCCGGCCACGCTGACCGTGCGGGTCGAGGAGCTCGGCGGCGAGCCCGGCGGCGAGGCGGTGGTCGAGCTGCACGGCGCCGACGGGACGGTGCAGAGCTTCCCGGTCATCATCGGGCAGGATACGCAGATCACCGTGACCATCGAGCATGCGGGCCCGACCGTCCTCGAACTCTCGGTCGCCGGCGGACCCGCGGAACTTACCGAGGCGAACAACCGCGCCGTGGTCCAGATCAATGGCGTGCGCGACCGGCTGCGCGTATTGCTGGTCTCCGGCGAGCCCTACCCGGGCGAGCGCACCTGGCGCAACCTCCTGAAGTCGGATCCCTCGGTCGACCTGGTTCATTTCACGATCCTGCGTCCGCCGGAGAAGCAGGACGGTACGCCGATCAACGAGCTGTCGCTGATCTCGTTTCCGACGCGCGAGCTGTTCGAGGTGAAGCTGCACGAGTTCGACCTCGTCATTTTCGACCGCTACCGGCGCCGCGGGGTTCTGCCGCCGATCTATCTGCAGAACATCGTCGACTACGTCATGGCCGGCGGCGCCCTGCTCGAGGCGGTCGGCCCGACCTTCGCGAGCCCGTACAGCCTGTACCGCACGCCGCTGCAGGCGGCGCTGCCGGGCGAGCCGACCGGCACGGTCATCGAGCGCGGCTTCCGCCCGGCGGTGACCGCCGTCGGGCTGCGCCATCCCGTTACCGCCGAGCTGCCGGGCGACCGTGGCCCGGACGAGGATCCGGAATGGGGACGGTGGTTCCGTCAGGTCGACGTCGAGGCGCGGCGCGGACGCATCCTGATGGACGGCGCCGACGGGCGGCCGCTGCTGATACTCGACCGCCTCGGTTTCGGCCGCGTCGCGCAGCTCAACAGCGACCAAATCTGGCTGTGGGCGCGCGGCTTCGAGGGCGGTGGCCCGCAGGCCGAGCTGCTGCGCCGCCTCGCCCACTGGCTGATGCAGGAACCGGACCTCGAGGAGGAGGCGATCCGCGCCTCGGTGCAGGACGATTCGCTCGTCATCGAGCGCCGCAGCGTCGATCCGGACGACTGGCCGATCGAGATGACGACGCCCGACGGCGACACTGTTTCGGTCGAGCTGCACGAGACCAAGCCGGGATTGTACACCGCCACGGTGCCGGTCAAGGTCGCCGGCCTGTATCGCGTCAGCGACGGCGTCAACGTGGCGGTGGCGGCGGTCGGCGCCCTCAATCCCCTCGAATTCGCCGACGTCCGGGCGAGCGACGTCGTGCCGGCGCCGCTGGCCGACGGGACCGGTGGCGCGATCCGCTGGCTCGTCGACGCGCTGCCCGAGATCAGGCGGGTGCAACCGGGCCGCAGCATGTCCGGCCGCGGCTGGATCGGGCTCATCGCCAACGGCGACTACATCGTAACCGGCGTCCGCCAGATTCCGGCGTTCCCGGCGCTCGCGGCGCTGCTGCTGGCGCTCGGCATGGCCGTCGTCGCCTGGCGCCGCGAGGGCCGCTAGAGCATTATCCGTTTCGTTCGCTCCGGCCCGCTTCGTCGGCCGGCAACGGCGCTGCGACCGGAGCCGTGCGGGCACGCCCGCCGGCCCCGGCCGCGACACCCGTCACGGCTCGGCGCTCTCGCCGTCGTCCTCGGTCGCGGCCCCGGAGCGGTACAGCGTGAAGACGCCGTCCTCGCCGCTGAACAGCCCCGGTCCCGGCGGGATCTCGTCGATCGGCGTGTAGCGCATCGGCTCGACGCCGGAACAGGCGGCAAGCCCGCCCGCCACGATCGCGATGGCGAGCCGGCGCACACGCCGTCGCCCGGCGATCCACCCGTAATGTGCCTCAATCATCGCCGTCTCCTCAGAACTTGACGCGCGCGCCGCCGAGTACGGCGAACACGTCGTCGAAATTCTGTCCGACGCGGTCGAGCTCGTGGTTGCGCGCGCCGAGATAGAGCTCGGTCGCGATCTTGTCGACGTTCTGCACGACGAAAACACCGTACGAGGTGAACTCGTCGCCGCTCGCCGCGACCGTGTCCTCCACCTCCTCGGCCGCCGCGTAATCGATCGCGAAGGCCGTATCGCCGATACCCCCACTCCAGATATAGCCCAGCTTGGCATACCAGAAGGTCGGATCCCGGTTGGGATTGGTCGCGCCGAGCTGCAGGTCCTGGACGCCGGCGGCACCGGTGATGTTGAAGCCGGAATCGTGCAGCAGCGAGAGCGAGCCGTTGATCTGCGAGTCGACGTTGCCGTTGATCGCATAGGCCACGGCCCCCGCCAGCTTGAGTCCGGCGCCGATGTCGCCGGCGAACCGGATGGCGACGTCCGACTTGCGGCTGTCGGCATAGCTGGCGGCCAGCGAGAATCCGCCGAAGTTCGGTGTGTCGTAGCGGATCCGGTCGTCGCGGCTGAGACCGTCGAAGTTGCTGAACACCTCGTTGATCTGCGGGCCGACGCCGAACCCGCCGAACTCGATGCCGCCGGCCATGTCGGCGATGCCGGAATAGCCGACGACGTCGGTGCCGGAGAGATCGACCTCCGATGAGCCGTTCGAGGCGGTATCGCCCTGGCCGAGCCAGATCCGTCCGAACCGTGCGTGGTCGAAATAGAGCTCCAGCTTGCGCTGGGTGAAGCTGTCGGATTCGCCCGGCGACGAGCCGTCGATCTTGATGTCGGCCGTCGAGTTCGATTCGAACTGCACCTCGAAAACGGTCCCGGCCGAGATCTCCTCGTCGTAGCGGCCGACACCGACGAACCGCACGCGGGTCGACGAATTGTCGTTGTCGACGTTCAGCACCGCCGTCTCGGTGCCGTCGTCGACATAGAGTATGCCGCGATTTACCTGCCCCGACAGCGTCAGCGAGATGTCGTCGTTGCCCGACGAGACCTCCGCCGTGAGCCCCTGTTCCGCGAGCCCGAAGGCGGCAGCGAACGGGAGCGTCGCCGCAACAAGCATGCGGCGGCGGAGCCGGGGGGGTGCCTTGGGAAAGGCGGTCGTTGCGTTCATGGGTCCCTCCTGTTTCTTGAGGATTGTCAAAGCCTTCCCCGTAGGGGGACCGCCCGGTCGAGGCTCCGCTGCGAGCATGAATCGGACAACCAGCGTCGTCAATATTCATGGCGGCATTATTGCGATCTATTGAATAAATCGCACAAATGCGTGATGTATTTTGGATTCTAGTAGAATAAACTTGATGCGATTCGCGCAATAATGAGGTTTTATATTTTTATTATTATTATCGAACTGCGTCGCGGCCCTGCGCGGGGACCGGACCCGACGCGCTGATCCCGGGGATCGCGCGGCTTTGCTCCTAGCGTTCGATCGCCAGCGCCCGCGCGCGGTATTCCTCCGGTATGAAGAACAGGTGGTCGAAGCGTTCGCGTGCGGCGTGGCAACCGATGCAGAATTCCACGCTCGCCGCGTTGACCCCCCGGGTCTCGCCGAACAGGCTGCCGTCCGGCATGATCATCGTGTAGCGCCAGTCGCCGCTGGGCGGATTGAAGCCCCGCTCCATCTTCTCCATGACGAACATCGGTCCGGGATAGATGCCGCCGCTCGCGGTCGCGGTGAAGCTGTCCTTGACGAGCACGGAGCCGACCGGCATGACGCCGGCCGCCTCGAACCGGCCGTAGGCCGCGGCGATGCGGTTGCTGTAGTTGTTGACGTAGCGGGCGCCGTGCGTCGCCGAGCGATAGGGCGCCTTGTTGTGGCGCGTCCAGCTCAGATAGTCGCGCAAGCCCTGCATGCGTGCCAGCGAGTAACCCGACGCCATCTCGCCGCGGATCTGCTGATAGACCGTCTCCGCCGTGTTCGGAAACATGTCGGCGGGGCGTTCGACCTTGAAATGGGTCTCGGGTTTCGTCGGGTCGGCGCCGTGCTGCGCGGCTTCGGCGGTGCGGCAGTCGTAAACCGCGCCCGCGGCGAGAAGCGCGACCGTCGCCGCCTTGATCGACGCACCGGACACGGTACCGATCCGCCGCGCCGGGTTCCGACGCTCGATCGCTGCCATCCGTGTCTCCTGCCCCGGTTCCGCGAGACGTCCCGTCGGGCACGCCCCCGCGCTCGATCGAGGACAAGGCTAACCCCTTGCGGGAACACCGGGTAATGACGACGCCGTGAGATAACGCAGAGTTGAACCGCGGCGGCGCGACGGTGGTTCCGTCGCCGCGCGCCCTACCAGGGCGGCGGGTCGAAGGCGCCGGCGAGATAGTCGACGAACGCGCGGACCTTCGCGGACAGGTGGCGGTTGTGCGGGTAGACCGCGTAGATCCCCGGTGGTGCTTCCTCGAAGGCCTCGAGCACGGGCTCCAGCCGGCCGGCGCGCAGGTCCTCCGGCGCCAGGAACACCGGCACCAGCGCGACGCCGAGCCCGGTGGCGGCGGCCGCGCGCAGGGCGTCGCCGTTGTTCGAATGCATGCTGCCCGACACCCGGATGGCGATCGGACCGTCGGGTCCCCTGAACCGCCACTCGTTGCGCGTCGCCAGGTAGCTGTAGCCGAAGCAGTTGTGCGCGGCGAGTTCGGCCGGATGCGATGGTCGGCCGTGACGCTCCCAGTAGTCCGGCGAGGCACACACGACGCGCCGGCTCTCCGCCAGCTTTCGGGCGACGAGGCTGGAATCGGGCAGGTGCCCGATGCGGACCGCGAGATCGTACCCCTCGTCGACCAGATCGATGAACCGGTCGTTGAACGTGATGTCGACGGCGAGCTCTGGATAGCGGCCCATGAAGTCGGGCAGCAGCGGTGCGAGATAGCGCATGCCGAAATTGACCGGTACGTCGACCCGCAGCGTGCCGCGGGGCACCGCATGCAGGCGCGTCACCGCGAGCTCCGCCTCTTCCGCTTCGGCGACGATCCGGGCGCAGTGCTCGTAAAAGGCGGCCCCGACCTCGGTCAGGCTGAGCCGCCGCGTCGTGCGATTGAGCAGGCGGGCGCCGAGCCGTTCCTCGAGCCGCGAGACCTGCTTGCTCACGGCGGCCTTCGATGTGCCGAGCCGGCGTGCCGCCTCGGTGAAGCTGCTGGCCTCGACGACGCGGGCGAACACGGCCATGCCGGCGAGATCGTCCATTTACGCCTCTATTGTTTCCAAAGAAGAAACAATATTTTTACACGATGGCGGATTGTCGCGTCCAGTGCCGGCCCCCATTCTCGAGACCGGGCCGGCGGCTCGCACTGGCCAGGCGTTTCGGCAGGCGATGAAAACAAACCGGGAGTCCGACGGATGAGCAAGGTGCTTGTGCTTTACTACAGCAGCTACGGTCACATCGAGACGATGGCGGCGGCCGTCGCCGAGGGGGCGCGGTCGGTCGGGGGCGCCGAGGTGACGGTCAAGCGGGTTCCGGAGCTGGTCCCCGAGGATGTCGCGCGCAAGTCGGGCATGAAGCTCGACCAGGCGGCGCCGGTCGCCAGCGTCGACGAGCTCGCGGACTACGACGCCATCATCTTCGGGACGCCGACGCGGTTCGGCAACATGGCGGCGCAGATGCGCAACTTCCTCGACCAGACCGGCGGGCTGTGGATGAGAGGGGCGCTGATCGGCAAGGTCGGCAGCGTCTTCGCCAGCACCGCGACGCAACATGGCGGGCAGGAGACGACGATCACGAGCTTTCATACGACCCTGCTGCATCAGGGCATGGTCGTCGTCGGTCTGCCCTATTCGGCGCAGGGTCAGATGCGCATGGACGAGATCACGGGCGGCTCGCCGTACGGCGCGACGACGATCGCCGGCGGCGACGGCTCCCGCCAGCCGAGCGAGGGAGAGCTCGAGATGGCCCGCTTTCAGGGGCGCCACGTCGCGGAGATCGCGCGCAAGCTCGCCGCCTGAGAAGCCCGGCGGCCGCCGGCGGCGGCTGCGGCTTCGGACATACCGAACGAAGGAGTCGAGCGATGGGACTGCTGATCGACGGCGAATGGCGCGACGGCTGGTACGACACCGGCAAATCGGGCGGCCGGTTCGTCCGCCAGGAGTCGGTGTTCCGCAACTGGGTGACCGCAGACGGTGCACCGGGTCCGAGCGGAACGGGCGGATTCAAGGCCGAGCCGGGCCGCTATCACCTTTACGTGTCGCTGGCCTGCCCGTGGGCGCATCGGACGCTGATCCTGCGCAGGCTGAAAGGCCTGGAAGACATGGTGTCGGTGTCGGTCGTGCACCCGTTGATGCTGGAGCAGGGCTGGACCTTCGAGCCGGGTCCCGGCGTCGTTCCCGATCCCGTCAACGGTGCGCGCTACCTGCACCAGGTCTATGCCGCGGCGCAGCCCGACTATACGGGCCGGGTGACGGTACCGGTGCTGTGGGATCGCAAGCGCGCCACCATCGTCAGCAACGAATCGTCGGAAATCGTCCGCATGTTGAATTCGGCGTTCGATGCGGTCGGCGCCAGCGGTCCGGATTTCTATCCCCGGCCGCTGCGCAGCGAGATCGACCGCATCAACGCGCCGATCTACGATCACGTCAACAACGGCGTGTACAAGGCGGGCTTCGCGACGTCGCAGGAAGCCTATGCGGAGTCGGTGTCGCAACTGTTCAATGTGCTGGACGAAATCGAGCGTCGGCTGTCGCGTCGACGCTATCTCGCCGGTGACCGGGTCACGGAGGCCGACTGGCGGCTGTTCACCACGCTGGTGCGTTACGACGCGGTCTATTTCGGCCATTTCAAGTGCAATATCCGGCGCCTCGTCGATTACCCGAACCTCTGGGGCTACACGCGCGAGCTTTACCAGGTGCCGGGTGTCGCCGGAACCGTCAACATGGACCATATCAAGTCGCATTATTACGGCAGCCACGAGACGATCAATCCGACGCGCATCGTCCCGGTCGGCCCCGATATCGACTTTGGCGCGCCGCACGGCCGCGATCATCTGAGGAAGGCGGCATGAGCATCGGGCGCAGAGCCGACGCTTGGCCCCGCAGGTTACAAACGCGCCGGCTGGCCATCCGCTCCCTGATACGGAGACCCGGCCGAAAGCCGGGCGCTTGAGGCAGGCGAATTGTAGCTGGCCTGCGACCCGTAATTGACGCAGGCTGTTATCGCCCCCTTGGAGTGGTAACCAACTTTGACAACGAGTGCATGAGGAGAGAGAGATGTCGGACACGACGGTGGATAAGAGCAGACTGATCATCCCGGGGCTCGCCGGGCTCTACCAATCGATCGCGGGCTATTCCTGGCTAATCGTGCGCGTGACGACCGGTGCGCTGTTGATCCCGCACGGCTACGTGAAGCTTTTCGGCGGCGCGATGGCGGGCACCGCCGGGTTCATGGACTCGCTCGGGCTCAGCCCCGGCGTGTTCTGGGTGTGGGTGATCGCCCTGCTGGAGTTCTTCGGCGGCATCATGCTCGTCGTCGGTCTCCTGACCAGGCCGATTGCGGCGATGGTCCTCGGCTTCATGGCGGTCGCCGCGTTCTACGTCCACTGGGGCAACGGTTTCTTCTGGAACGCCGGCGGCTACGAGTACCCGCTGATGTGGGGAATCCTCGCTCTCGTGGTTCTCGCGCGGGGCGGCGGCGAGTACTCGCTCGACCGCAAGCTCGGCCGCGAATTCTGATTCCGTCGACGGGCGCCGGGCGGCTCCGCGCGAGCCGCCCGAGCCTGCACACCGAGCCGCAGCCATGACCGATCCCGAGAGCCTGCCGGCGATCTTCGTCAGCCACGGCGCGCCGACGCTGGCGCTCGACCCCGGCGAGACGGGCGCGTTCCTGCGCGCGCTGGGTGCCGAACTGCCGCGACCCGCGGCGATTCTCTGCGTATCGGCCCATTGGGAAAGTGCTCGGCCCATTGCCGGCGCCGCGGCCCGCCCCGAGACCATCCACGATTTCTATGGCTTTCCCGAGCCGCTCTATGGCATCCGCTACGAGGCGCCCGGCGAACCGCAGCTGGCGCAGCGGGTCGCCGGGCTGCTCGTCGACGTCGGCGGCTCGACCGATGCGCGGCGCGGGCTCGACCACGGCGCCTGGGTCCCTCTGATGCTGATGTATCCGGATGCCGACATTCCGGTGGTGCAGCTTTCCGTGCAGCCGGCGCGCCCGGCGTCGCACCACCTCGCAGTGGGTCGCGCCCTCGCGCCCCTGCGCTCCGACGGCGTTCTGATCCTCGCCAGCGGCGGCTTCACCCATAACCTGCGGGAGTTTCGCCTCGACGGGGTCGACCGGCCGCCGCCCGGCTACGTGACCGCGTTCGAGGACTGGGCGACCGCCGCCATCGAGCGCGGCGATGCCGACGAGCTTGCGCGATTCCCCGACGCGCCGCAGGCGCATCGCAATCACCCGACGCCGGAGCATTTCCTGCCGCTGCTCGTCGCCATGGGGGCCAGCGGCGAACCCGGCCGCCGGCTGCACAGCGGGTACACGTTCGGCGTGTTGTCGATGCGCGCCTTCGCGTTCGCCTAGGCGCGCCTCGAACCGCACGGTCCGGCGCGCTCGGGCGGCGCCGTCAGCGCACCATGCACGCCGCGCCGGGAACCTCGAGATCCGTCACCGAGAACGAGCGGCTTGCGGGCGAGGCCCGTCCTGCGGATGATGTCGGGCGGGAAACCGACTGTCCGCAGGAGCGCTTGAGATCTCGATCATGTTCGTCCGTCTCCCGACGCTGCTTGCGGCCGCGCTGCTGACGCTGACGGCCTGTACACCGGCGCCACCGCCGGCGTTGCCGAGCCGGGTCTTGCTGTTCTACGACTTCTCGGGCGCCTGGGCGGCCACCGCCGGCGACGACTGCAGGCGCCAGATCGACCTGTCGGACGGTGTCTTCGTATCGATTGCGCCGGACCCCGCCGGCGACCGCGACCGGTTCTACGTCGATGGCTTCTTCATGCTGGAACCGGGCGCCTCGGCGGAAGCCCTGCCGGGTCAGGTCGGGGGCGACGGTGCGCTCGAACTGACGGTCGAGAGCGTTTCCGATATCGCCGGCCGGCCTGCGGTCGTCGCCTATCGGCTGACGCTGGAGCCCAAGGATCCTCATCATGTCGTCGTCACGTCCTTTGTCAGGTCAGTACGGCTCGTCGACGGGTCGGGGTACGGCCGGACCGAATCGTTGGAGCTGCTCGCGGATCGCGACCTTGCCGCCGGCATTCCGGTGCTCGCGTCGGCCGGCGTCGACGGCCTCTGTCTCAGGCGCATCTAGCGCGCACGGCCGTGCCTCGGAACACCGCAGCGATCGTCGCTGACCGACGGTAGATACGGAATGGCCATGCCCGCTCGACTCCTCTGCCGAACCGTTCTCGCACTCGTCTGCCTGGCCACGGCGACGGTCGCCAACGCACAGCTCATGCCGACCGAGCCGGCGCGACCATTCAGCGTCATCGTCGCGGACTGGAACCGCAAATTGACGTCGGTCGAGGAGTACGTATCGGGTATCGACCGCGACCCGGAGCGCTCGGCCGAGTTCCAGGCACTCGCGGAAGAGGTCAGGGCGTCGGCGCTGGCGCAGCGTGCACGCGCCCAGCGGGCCGTCAAGACGCTGCAGGAGCTGATCGACGCGCTGGGCCCGCCGCCTTCGGAGTCGACCGCACCGGAAGACCCCGAGGTGGCCGCGCAGCGGGCGCAGTACAAGGCGGACATCACCGATTACCGGGGCCGGATCGCCTTGGCCGAACTGGCGATCACGCGCGCGACGTCGCTCGAGGAGCGCATGTCGGCACTCTATTTCGTGCGGTTGTTCACCCGATTGCAGACGCGCCACCCCTCGCCGCTCCTGCCGCGCACGCTCGCGGTCGCGTTTCCCGAGGCCGGCCACGTTCTGGCCCGCATCGCGGCGACGCCGCGCGAGTCCGCGGCGAGGCCGGTGCCGCGCGACCTGGCGATGGTCATCGGCGCGCTGATCCTCGGCTGGGTCCTGCGGCGCCTGCTGCTCCGGCGGTTCGGCCGTGACCCGGCGATCACCGAACCGACCTTCACGCAGCGCCTCGTCGGCGCGATCGCGGAAGGGCTCGGCCGCGGCGTCATTCCCGCGGCCATCGTCACCGTCGTGCTGGTCCGCGCGTCGATCGTCGATTCCGCGACCGCCGGACCGTTCCCGCAGGTGGTCTCGCTGCTCTGCCAGTCGCTGATCCTGTTCATCCTGGCAACCGCGTTGCCGCGCGCCGCGCTCGCGCCGGAGATGCCGCAATGGCGACTCGCGAACGTATCGAGCCAGAACGCCCAGCAACTCGCGCGGCTGATCGGGTTCCTGGCCGCGATCTACGCCATCGACACCTTCTTCTTTCGCGTCGGCCCCGTACTGCCCGGCGGCGCGAACTACGCGCCCGAGCTGCGCGCGGCCTATGCGCTCGTCTTCAACATGGCGGAAGGCATCGGCCTGCTGGCGCTGCTCAGAAGAGACCTGTGGACCGGGGAGAGACCGCAGATCGAGCCGGAGCCCGACGAGGTGCCGGAGCAACCTTCCGAGGACGAGCCGGTTCGCCGGCCGTCCTTCGGCGTCCTCAACCTGCTGCGGCGCGTCGCCATCCTGCTGGTCGTCGCAGCGATCGCCGGAACGGTGATCGGTTACACCAACTTCGGCACATTCGTCGTCAACAACCTGCTCGGGACCGGCGTCGTCGGCGGGCTGCTGTACATGCTGCGCGGCCTGCTGCGCGACCTGATCAGCGTGGCCCTGCGGTCGCGCGTGGTCATCGCACGCCTGCAGTTCAAATATCCGACCCGCCGTCTGATCCGGTTCTGGCTGCGCGCCGGGCTCGACCTCGTCGTCCTGATCGGCGCCGTATTCGCGGTCGCCGCGGTCTGGACCGTCCCGGTGCTGCCGCTCGCCCAGTGGCTCGTCCAGCTGTCCGCCAGCTTCACCATCGGCAACGTGACGATCTCGATCGCCGACATCGGCCTCGCCGTCATCGTCTTCGTCATCGGCCTCGTCATCGTCCGCTGGCTGCAGCGCGGACTGGCCGAGAGCGTGCTGCCGGAGACCCGCATGGAAAAGGGCCTGCAGCACTCGCTGGCGGCGGGGTTCGGCTATATCGGCATCATCGTCGCCGCGATGATCGCGATCTCCGTCGGCGGACTCGACCTGACCAACCTGGCGCTCATCGCCGGTGCCCTCTCGGTCGGCATCGGCTTCGGCCTGCAGAACGTCGTCAACAACTTCGTCTCCGGCGTCATCCTGCTGATCGAGCGACCGATCAAGGTGGGCGACTGGGTCGTCGTCGGCAGCAACGAGGGCACCGTCAAGCGCGTCCGCGTCCGGGCGACGGAGATCGAGACGTTCCGCCGCGCCTCGGTCATCATCCCGAATTCAGAGCTGCTCTCGACCTCGGTCGTCAACTGGACGCACACCGACCGGCTCGGCCGCGTCGAGATCCCGGTCGGCGTCGCCTACGGCTCCGACGTCGAGCGCGTGCGCGAGGTCCTGCTCGAGGTCGCGGGCGCCAACCCGCAGGTCACGCGCCGCCCGCCCCCCTTCGTCATGTTCAAGGATTTCGCCGATTCGGCGCTGATCTTCGAGCTGCGCTGCTACCTGTACGACATCGGCCAGATCATCGTCGTCTCGACCGATCTCCGCTTCGCCATCGACAAGGCGTTCCGCGAGAACGGCATCCAGATCCCGTTCCCGCAGCGCGACCTGCATGTCAGGGACGTGGCGCGGTCGGCCGACTTGGTGCCGCGCGCCGCGGACGGAGCGGACGGCGCCCGGGCCGGAACCGAAGCGACCCCGACGGGGAGCGACTCCCCGCCGGGGCCGGACGACGGTACGGCCGAGAAGCCGGAGTGATCAGTCCCGGCCGCGCGCCTTGCGGTCGTCGACGAGATCGCGGTTCACCGCCGGCGTACCCGTCTCGCGGCCGAAATTGGGGTTGCCCTCGCCGGGCACCGTGCGCGGATCCGAGGCCGGGCCGGACACGCCCGAGGGATTGCCGGCGACCGGGTTCGTGAACCCGCGCTGGTCGGCGCCGGGCGCGGTGGCGGCGTTCGCCAGATGGTCCGAGGCGAGCGCCGGCGCGGCCGCGGTGCAGAGCGCGATGGCGGCGGCGGTGAGGATCGACTTGTGCATAGAGACCTCCGTGCATGGATTGATTTTTCGTCGCGGGCCCACTGGTCGGGCCACCGTGCCTGCATACACGGGTATGCCCGATCTATTCCGGGACCGGCGTCGGCGAGCACCGGTTATCCATTTCGAAACCTCTGCCGATTTAGGGTGCGCGCAGCGGGCGGACGGCGGCCATCGCCGCGCCGCCGCGGGTGTGGCGTGATCGCTCGGCCGGGGCTATGGTGGCCGCCGACGGGTCCACGAGCGCGGGGAAGCCTACCGGTCATGACGCGACTGACCGACGCACAGAAGGATTTGCGGGCGCGGGCGCGGGCGCTCGCCGAGTCGACGATCGCCGCCCGCGCCGCCGCGATCGACCGCAGCGAGGAATACCCCTGGGACAACGTCGCCGCGCTCAAGGACGCCGGCTTCGTCGGCATGACGATCCCGCGCGAGTTGGGCGGCCAGGGCCTCGGCTATCTCGAGGCGGTGCTCGTCATCGAGGAGATGGCGCGCATCTGCGGCGTCACCGCGCGCATCGCCGTCGAGACCAACATGGGCGCGATCGACGCGATCATGGGCTACGGCACGCCCGAGCAGGCGCGGCTCGCGATCGACCTCGTGCTCGACGGCGACAAGCCGGCGATCTGCATCACCGAGCCCGGCGCCGGCAGCGCCGCCACCGAGATGACGACCCGCGCCGAGCGGCGCGGCGATGCCTACGTGCTATCGGGCCGCAAGCACTGGATCACCGGCGGCGGCGTCTCGCGGCTGCACCTCGTGTTCGCGCGCGTCTTCGAGGACGGCGTCGAGCAGGGCATCGGCGGCTTCATCGTCGTCCGCAAGGGTGACGACGACCCGCCCGGCCTGCGCATCGGCAAGCGCGAGCCGACGATGGGCCTGCGCGGCATTCCCGAGACCGAGATCATCCTCGACGGGCTCGAGGTGCCCGAAGCCATGCTGCTGCGCCCGCCGCAGGGCCTCGCCAAGGGCTTCGGCGCGCTGATGAAGGCGTACAACGGACAGCGCGTCGGCGCCGCCACCGTCGCGCTCGGCATCGCCCAGGGCGCCTACGACCTCGCCCTCGACTACGCTGGCCGGCGCGAGCAGTTCGGCCGGCCGATCGCCGAGTTCCAGGGCCTGCAGTGGCTGCTCGCCGACATGTCGACGCAGCTCGAGGCGGCGCGCGGCCTGATTCACCAGGCGGCCGACTGCGACGGTTTTCCGGACGTCGCCGAGGCGGCGCGGGCCAAGCTGTTCGCCTC
>JBFHDX010000072.1:0-19257 GCA_041584475.1 Alphaproteobacteria bacterium | reverse complement strand
CTGCCGGCGATCGCGCACGAGGCCGGCATCGACTTCGACATCCACGAGGTCGCGCGCATCTTCCGCGAGACGCCGTACATCGCCGACCTCAAGCCGGGCGGCAGGTACGTCGCCAAGGATCTGTTCGAGATCGGCGGCGTGCAGGTGGTGATGAAGGCGCTTCTCGAGGACGGCTATCTCGACGGCGACTGCCTCAGCGTGACCGGCCGCTCGATCGGGGACGAGCTCGAAAAGGTGACGTTTCCGGAGGACCAGGAGATCGTCCGCCGGCCGCGCACGCCGATCACGCGCACCGGCGGCGTCGTCGGGCTCAAGGGCAACCTCGCGCCGGAGGGTGCGATCGTGAAGATCGCCGGGCTCGAGGTCCTCAAATTCCGTGGACCGGCCCGCGTCTTCGACTGCGAGGAGGACGCCTTCAGGGCCGTGCAAGAGCGACAATACAAGGAAGGCGACGTCATCGTCATCCGTTACGAGGGGCCGAAAGGCGGGCCCGGCATGCGCGAGATGCTGGCGACCACGGCGGCGCTCTACGGGCAGGGCACCGGCGGCAAGGTCGCGCTGATCACCGACGGCCGGTTCTCGGGCGCGACGCGCGGCTTCTGCGTCGGCCATGTCGGGCCGGAGGCCGCGGTCGGCGGGCCGATCGGCCTGCTGCAGGACGGCGACATGATCGCCATGGACGCCGAGGGCGGCACGCTCGAGGTGGAGCTGGACGAGGCGGAACTGGAGGCGCGCCGCAAGGGCTGGCAGCCGCGCCGGCACGATTTCCAGTCCGGCGCGCTGTGGCGCTACGCGCAGACCGTCGGTCCGGCCGAGAAGGGCGCCGTCACGCATCCCGGGGCGCAGGCGGAGACGCACGTCTTCGCCGATATCTGATCCGGGTCGCGCCCGTGCAGGGCCGGGGCGATGACGCAACCCGCCACCGAGACGGGTAGCGCGAGCGCCGAACGCGCGGCGCTCGGCGTCGCCGCGGTGCTCGCCGCCGCCTTCTGCACCAGCCTGTCGGGGATCCTGATCCGCCTCGTCGAGCACGCCGACGGCTGGCAGATCCTGTTCTGGCGCTCGCTCGCCTGTATCGCCACGATGCTGCTGTTCATCGGCTGGCGCCATGGCGCCAGGGCGGGCGACGCGTTCATGCGCATCGGGCGGACCGGCCTGTGGCTCGTTCTCACCCTCGGCAGCTCGTTCGTCAGCTTCATTTTCGCGTTGATCCACACCAGCGTCGCCAACGTCGCGTTCACCGTCGGCATGGCGCCGGTGTTCGCGGCGCTGCTGGCGTTCCTGCTGCTGGGCGAGCGCATCACGCTGCGCACCGCCGCCTTCATCGGCCTGTCGCTGGTCGGCATCGCGCTGATGTTCGGCGACGGGCTGGCGACCGGCAACCTGTTCGGCAACGTGTTGGCGCTGGTCACCTGTCTGCTCTATTCGGGCACCATCGTGCTGCTGCGCCGCGGCCGCCGCGTCGACATGATCCCGGCGGTCACCCTGGCGGCCGCGCTCTCCGCCGCCGTCGCAGCGCTGCTCGCGCCGTCGGGGCTCTCCGTCGGCGGCCGCGACCTCGCGATCATCGGGGTCATGGGCGTGGTGCAGCTGGCCCTGCAATACATCCTGTTCATGCTTGGCGTGCGCCACCTTCCCGCCGCGCAGGCGGCGCTGATCGGCCGCGCTACGGTGGTGTTGACGCCCCTATGGGCGTGGCTCGGCGTCGGCGAGGTGCCAAGCGCGCTGACGCTCGCCGGCGGCGCATTCGTGCTCGTCGCCGTGCTGGGGCAGGGCGTGAGCGCCTTGTGGATGACGCGCGAGCCGTTGCCATAGCGTCGGATGGCACCGGGCCACGGACCCGACGACGGTGTCGGGCCCAAACGGTAACGGCTAGCTGTCCGAGGCGTCCGTGTCCACCGCGCCGCCCAGGATCCGGACATTCAGCTGGCCGCCATCGAAGAGCATCTCCCGCATCGCCAGGTCCAGATCGTTTCGGTCCACATCGGCGCCGCCGGCGCGGGCGAGGTTGTACTGTGCGATGCGACGCATCAGTTCCTTGATGAACGCCGCACTCATGCCTTCCGTCCGGCGCACGGCCTCGTCGCGGACCGCGGACCCGATCTTCAGCCTGGCCCCGTACAGGGCGACGAGACGTTTGCGCGCATCGACGTCGGGCAGCGGAAATTCGATAGCCTGATCGATGCGTCCCGGGCGCGCGGACAGCGCGGGCTCGAGCTCGTCCGGACGGTTCGTCGTCAGGATGAACAGGATTTCGGCGTCTTCCTGAAGGCCGTCCATCTCGTTGAGCAGGCGGTTGAGCATTACCTCCTCGGCCGGGCCGTGCATCGCCGTGCGCTCGCGCGCGATCAGGTCGGCGTCCTCGATCACCGCGATAGATGGCTGCAGCAGCCTGGCAAGCGCCATGTACTCGCCGAGAAGACAGATCTGCGCCGCGGTGATGAGGAGGGTCGTGTGGCCGCTGAGCCTGGCTGCGAGATAGTTGATGCAGTGCGTCTTGCCGGTTCCCGGAGGGCCGTAGAATAAGAGGCCCTTGCGCAACGAGAGCCCGAGCCGGCGCAGGTCGCCACGTTGCTCGAAGAACCCGAACACGTTGCGCTCGAGCAGTTCGAGCGTCCTTTCGGGCAGGATGATGTTCTCGGCTGTTACCGCCGGGAGTCGATGAACGCGGATCTCGGATGCGGTGCCCGAAAAGGGCGTGCTGCCTTCCAGCGAGAGTACCTTGCCTCGGTACGAGGCGGATCGGGCCACCTCGCGTTCCAGCGAGCTGAAATATGCCGAAGGGATATCTGCAGCGTGATCGCCTGGTGGGACGGCGATCTCGATCCTGATTGTCGCCGCGTCGCCATAATGTCCCAAGTTCTGGCTAAGCAAAACGGCGTGTGGCACGCCATTGTGGGTCAGCAACCAGAGCGCGTTTTCAATGCAGCGAATTGGCGCGTCCTCACCCACATCGACCTCCACATATTGCATGGGAGCGATCCGGACGGCGTCGCGCTCGCGGGATAGAAGAGCGGGGAACGTAATGTCCTCGTGAGAATAGCGCTTTGCCAGGCCCAGGATGCGCGTTGCAATTGGCTCGCCAGCGAACTGACGATTGATGGCGCACTGAATATCCGCCCGCATTCGCGTCGGAAACTCACGTATGGCCGTGACGAACTCCTCGGCGGGTATGTCGCCGAAATGCTCGTAAAGAGCATGCCATACGTATCGCTTGCTGTTGGCACGCCGGAACACTGGTGACTCCACACGATCGACTGCTTGGGCGGACAATTAGCAGGCAATCGTTAACAACCCGTGGCGGCAGCATGTTGTCGAAGGCGACTCAATCCTCCTTCGACCACCCCTCGTAGGCGGGCAGGTGCTCGTCGAGCTTCAGCCAGTCGAGCCGGTCCGACGTCCAGATATGCCGGTCCGCCGGATGGCCGTCGGCGCAGTCGAGGCTGCCGAGCGTGATGTCGATGGTCTCCGCCGCGCGCTCGCTCGAATAGGTGAGCTCGGTGCCGCAACGGCCGCAGAACTGTCGGATGACGCCCGCTGACGAGCGGTACTGCGTCGGCCGCCCCGCGGTCCAGGTGACCCGCTCGCGCGGCACCGTGAACCAGGTGACGAAGGCGGCGCCGGCCGAGCGCCGGCAGGAATTGCAGTGGCAGTGGCTCACCGACGCGATCTCGCCCTCGACGCGGTAGCGGTTGACGCCGCACAGGCAGCCGCCCTCATGGCTGGCCATGGTGCACGACCCGGTCATGCGGCCTCCGCGATCTCGCACCACACCGGCGTGTGGTCCGACGCCTTGTCCTTGCCGCGCGGCGCGCGATCGATCTCGCATGCGTCGAGCCGGTCGGCGGCCTGCGGCGACAGCAGCATGTGGTCGATCCGCAGCCCCTCGTCGCGCGCCCAGCGGCCGCCCTGGTAGTCCCAGTAGCTGTAGCCGTGCTCGACGTGCAGCGCGCGCCACGCCTCGGTCAGGCCGAGATGGAGCAGCGCGCGGAACCGGCTGCGGGTCTCCGGCCGGCACAGCGCATCGTCGGCCCAGGCCTTCGGGTCGTAGACGTCGAGATCGGCCGGCGCCACGTTGTAGTCGCCGCCGAGCACCAGGGGCTGTTCGGTCGGCAGCAGCGTATCGCGCACATGCGCGATCAGCCGGTCGATCCACGCCAGCTTGTAGGGGAACTTCTCCGACTCCACGGGGTTGCCGTTCGGCAGGTAGATCGAGCCGACCCGCAGGTCGCCGACCGTCGCCTCGATGTAGCGCGCCTGATCGTCGCCGTCGTCGCCGGGGAGGCCGCGGACCACGTCCTCGATCGGGCGCTTCGCGAGGATTGCGACGCCGTTGTAGGTCTTCTGCCCGTGCACCGCGATGTTGTAGCCGCGCTCCTCGATCTCCATCGCCGGGAAGGCCTCGTCGACGGTCTTGATCTCCTGCAGCAGCGCGACATCCGGTCCGGCGTCGTCGAGCCATTCGAGCACGCGCGGCAGGCGCGCCTTGATCGAGTTGACGTTGAACGTGGCGATCTTCATGCCGTGCCCCCGGAATCAGCAAGGCCCGCCGCGCGGCGAGCCCCGATTCCTAGCACGGCGAGGATGCGTCGGTCAGGCCGAAAACGAACTGCCGCAGCCGCACGACGCGGTCGCGTTGGGATTGCGGATCTGGAACGAAGCGCCGATGAGATCCTCGACGAAATCGACCTCGGCGCCGGCCAGCAAATCGAGCGAGACTTCGTCGACCACGACCCTGACGCCGTCCTGCTCGAAGACGCGATCGTCGTCGCGTACCTCGTCGTCGAAAGTGAAGCCGTACTGGAACCCCGAGCAACCGCCGCCGGACACGGCGATGCGCAGAAACAGGCCGTCGCCGGCCTCCTGCTCGATCAGCTGCTCGATCCGCCGCACGGCGCTGTCGGTCACTGTCACGGACCGTTCTGCGGCGTCTCGCGGGCTTGCGAAAATATCGCTCATGCGTTGCTTGGATCCATCCGCCTGCAATTGCCATCTTTATGTAGGGAGCCCGCGGACACTGTCAATCCGGGTGAATGCTTGCATTTTGCCTGCCCGGGACCGATACAGTCGGGCCATGAGCGACAGGATTGCGCCTTTCGCGACGCGCTGGCAGGACAGCCGCGGCCGGCTGCATCCCGAACCGGAGGACGGCACCCGGACGCCGTTCCAGCACGACCGTGACCGCATCATCCACTGCACCGCGTTCCGCCGCCTCAAGCACAAGACGCAGGTCTTCGTGTCGCCCGAGGGCGATCACTTCCGCACGCGCCTGACGCACAGCCTCGAGGTTTCGCAGATCGCCCGCTCGATCGCGCGGCGCCTGCGGCTCGACGAGGATCTCGCCGAGTGTCTGGCGCTGGCGCACGACCTCGGCCATCCGCCCTTCGGCCATGCCGGCGAGGAGGCGCTCGACGCTATGATGCGCCCGTGGGGCGGGTTCGACCACAACGAGCAGACGCTTCGCGTGCTGACCCGGCTCGAACAGCGTTACGCCGCGTTCGACGGCCTGAACCCGACCTGGGAGACGGTCGAAGGTTTGGTCAAGCACAACGGCCCGCTGGTCGGGGAGGGCAATCCGCAGGCGGCCGCATTGCCGCCGACGATCGCCGAGATCGACCGGCGCTGGGACCTCGAACTGGCCAGCTGGCCCGGCCCCGAGGCGCAGGTCGCGGCGCTCGCCGACGACATCGCCTACGACCACCACGACCTCGACGACGGGCTGCGCGCCGGACTGTTTGCGATCGCCGATCTCGAGGCCGTACCGCACGTCGCCGCGGTGTTCCGCGATGTCGGCGACCGCTATCCGGGCCTCGAACGCAGCCGGATCGTGCACGAATCGGTGCGCCGCCTGATCGGCGGCATGATCGAGGACGTGATGGAGGAGACGACGCGGCGCCTCGCGGCGGCGCGTCCCCGTGACGTCCGCGATATCAGGGGCCTCGGGCAGCCGGTTGTTGCCTTTTCCGGGGCGATGCGCGAAAAGGACCGCGCCCTGAAGCGATTCCTGTTCGGCAACATGTACCGGAACGACGCGGTTGCGCGCGAGGCGGCGGAGGCAAGCCGCATCGTTGAGGATCTGTTCGGCTGGCTGGTCGCCGACATCGCGGCGCTGCCGGTCGAATGGCGGCAGACGGCGGAGGGCGTCGGCGAGGCCGGCCGCGCCCGTCTCGTGGCCGACTACATCGCCGGCATGACCGACCGCTACGCGAGCGATCTGCACGCCCGGTTGGCACAGGGCGGGCATGGGGAAAAATGAATATATTCAAGAAATACCAGGAATATATTGAAACTATCGTTGATGATTTGTCCGGCGCCGGCGAGCTGCCGGCAGGGCTCGACACGGGCCGCCTTACGGTCGAGGCGCCGCGCGATCCGGCGCACGGCGACCTCGCCACCAATGCGGCGATGGTGCTGGCCGGGCCGGCCGGCGTCAAGCCGCGCGACCTGGCCGAGCGGCTGGCGACGCGGCTGGCGACGGTCGAGGGCGTCAGCGCGGTCGATATCGCCGGGCCCGGCTTCATCAACATCCGCCTCTCGGATGCGGTCTGGCACGCCTGCCTCGCGGCCGCCCTGCGCGCCGGTCCGGCCTACGGCGGCTCGGCGATCGGCGGCGGCCGCCGCGTCAACGTGGAGTATGTCTCCGCCAACCCGACCGGCCCGCTGCATATCGGTCACGCCCGCGGCGCGGTGGTCGGCGACGTGCTCGCCTCGCTGCTCGCGACGGCCGGCTACGACGTGACGCGCGAATACTACGTCAACGACGCGGGCGCCCAGGTCGATACGCTGGCACGGTCGGCCCATCTGCGCTACCGCGAGGCGCTGGGCGAGGACATCGGCGAGATCCCCGAGGGGCTCTATCCCGGCGAGTACCTCAAGCCCGTCGGCCGTGCGCTCGCCGACCGCGACGGCGAAAAATGGCTCGGCACGCCGGAGTCCGACTGGCTCGATGCGGTTCGCGACTTCGTGGTCGAGGCGATGATGGCGCTGATCCGCAAGGATCTGGAGGCGCTCGGCGTGCGGCACGACGTCTTCACCTCCGAACGCCGGCTTGTCGAATCGGGGCGCGTCGACGAGGTGCTGGCCGAGCTGGAGCGGCGCGGACTGATCTATACCGGCACGCTCGAGCCGCCGAAGGGCAGGGTGCCCGAGGACTGGGAGCCGCGGCCCCAGACCTTGTTCCGGGCGACACAGTTCGGCGACGACGTCGACCGGCCGCTGAAGAAGTCGGACGGCAGCTGGACCTACTTCGCCTCGGACATCGTCAACCATCTCGACAAGATCCGGCGCGGGTTCGCCGACCTCATCGACGTCTGGGGCGCCGACCACGGCGGCTACGTCAAGCGCATGCAGGCGGCGGTCAAGGCGATCAGCGACGGGCATGCGGCGCTCGACGTCAAGATCTGCCAGATCGTCAAGCTGCTCGACAGCGGCGAGCAGATCAAGATGTCGAAACGGGCGGGCACGTTCGTCACGCTGCGCGACCTCGTCGACGAGGTCGGCCCCGACGTCGTCCGCTTTATCATGCTGACGCGCCGCAACGACGCGCCGCTCGACTTCGATCTGAAGGCGGTGACCGAGGCGTCGCGCGACAATCCGGTGTGGTATGTGCAGTACGCCAGCGCGCGCTGCCATTCGGTGCGGCGGGAAGCGGCGACGACCTTCCCCGACCGCGATATGTCGGGGGTCGCGTTGGCGGAAGCCCCAATATCTTGCTTGACGCACGAGGCCGAGCTTGCTCTGATCAGGATGATTGCAAGCTGGCCGCGGCAGGTCGAGGCTGCGGCCGAGGCCCATGAACCGCACAGGATTGCTTTTTTCCTGTATGATCTGGCATCGCTGTTCCACGGATGGTGGACCAAGGGCAAGGAGCAACCGGCCCTGCGAGTCGTTATCGAGGACAACGAGGAACTGACGATGGCGCGGATCGCCCTGGTCCGCGGCGTCGAGACCGTGATCGGCTGCGGGCTTGGAATATTCGGCATCGAGCCGGTCGAGGAGATGCGCTGATGGCAGTTGACGACATCGACACGCTGGAAGAGGAACTGGAGGCGCTCGAAGGCGGCGACGACCGCCGGCAGCAGATCATGCGTTTCCTGCCGATCATCCTCGCGGTGGGGGCGCTGGTCGTCTTTGCGATCGTCGTGCTGATCGCCTACAGCGGCGGCGACGACGAGCAGGTCGCCGTGGCGCCGGCGCCGACGCTGGCGCCCGAACAGACCGTCAAGATCGAGCCGGAAAACCCGGGCGGCATGGAAATTCCGGATCAGGACAAGCTGGTCTACAACCAGATGAACCAGGGAACGGGCGACGAGAAGGTGGAAAACCTGCTGCCACCGCCCGAGACCCCGCAGACGCCGCCGGCAGCGGAAGCCCCGCCGCCGCCACCGCCGCCGCAGCCGGAAACCGACGTCGCGCTGCCCACGGTGCCGCAGACGCCGGCGCCGGAAGCGCCACCGGGCACGCCGAAGCCGGGAACCGCTCCCGCGGTCGCGCCGAAACCCTCCGACGCGGCGCCGGCCGCGCCCGCGACGCCCGGGACCGATGTCGCGGCGGTCGTGCCGCCCGCCGTTCCGGATCAGCCGCAGATGTCCGCGCCGCCGCCTGGAAGGGCCACGACGCAGACGCCGTCCGGCGGCATCCTGCAGCAGCCGGGCAAACCGCCGGCGTCCGGTTCCGCGATCGCGACGACCTCGCAGATGCGGACCATGGCCGGCGTCTACCGCGTGCAGGTGGCGTCGCTGAAAACGCAGAATCAGGCCGAGCTCGCCTGGAAGGAGCAGGTCGCACGCTATCCCGACCTGCTGTCGCAGCTGTCGCTGACCGTGCAGCGTGCCGTACTGGCCGACAAGGGAACGTTCTATCGCGTCCAGGCGGGACCGTTCCAGAGCCGCGACTCCGCCGACTCGCTGTGCCGCAAACTCAAGGCTCGCGGACAGGACTGCATCGTGGTCCGGCCCTGAGCCGGCGCCGCAGCGGAGCCCGTCACGACTTGGCGTCCGCGGCCGTGAAGCCGGCGCTGGCGGCCGTATTCGGCTGCTCGGGGCTGCACCTGTCCGACGCCGAGCGCAGCTTCTTCCGCGACGCCGATCCCCTCGGCTTCATCCTGTTCCGGCGTAACGTCGACACGCCCGAACAGGTGGCGGCGCTTGTGCGCGACCTGCGCGACGCCGTCGGCCGGCCCGACGCGCCGGTACTGGTCGACCAGGAAGGCGGCCGCGTCGTGCGTCTCCGCCCGCCGCACTGGCGGCGTGCGCCGGCGGCCGGGCGAATCGGCGCCCTCGCCGAGCACGGTTCCGCCGCCGCCAGCCGCGCCGCGTGGCTGAATGCGCGACTGCTCGCCGACGAGGTATCGGCGCTCGGCATTTCCGTCGATTGCCTGCCGGTACTCGATCTCGCGCACCCGGGCGCCCACGACGTCATCGGCGACCGTGCGTTCGGCGCGGACCCGGCGCTCGTTGCCGCCCTTGGCCGGGCAAGCTGCGAAGGCTTGCTGGCCGGCGGCGTGCTGCCGGTCATCAAGCACATGCCCGGTCACGGTCGCGCGCTTGCCGACAGCCACCTCGAGCTGCCCCGCGTGACGGCCGACCTGGACACGCTCGAGGCAACTGATTTCGCACCGTTCCGGGCGCTCGCAGAGATGCCCGTCGGGATGACCGCGCACATCGTCTTCACGGCGATCGACGACCGCAACGCGGCGACCGTGTCGTCCGCCGTCATCGCCGACGTGATCCGTGGCTGGATGGGGTTCGACGGACTCCTGCTGAGCGACGACCTGTCGATGCAGGCGCTCGGCGGCGGCATTGCCGAGCGGGCCGCCGCCGCCCTGGCCGCGGGATGCGACGTGGCGTTGCACTGCAACGGCGATGCGGACGAGATGGATGCGGTCGCCGGGGCGGTGCGTCCGCTCGATCCGGCGGCTGAACGGCGACTTGCACGCGCGCTTGAAATGGTGCACGGTCCGGCACCCTTTGACCGTGGCGCGGCCCTCGCGGAGCTGGCAGACCTGCTCGGTGACACCGGCCCGCTCGCGTGAGCCGCCGTGACGTGACGCCCGATGGTGGAGCAGATACTTTACATCGCGTCGGTCTGGACCCTGCCGGTCCTGATCGCCATCACCTTTCACGAGGCGGCCCATGGCTGGGTCGCCTGGCGCCTCGGCGATCCGACCGCGAAGGCACTCGGGCGCGTCACCTTCAACCCGCTGCGGCACATCGACCCGGTCGGCACGGTGATCCTGCCGGCGATGCTGGTGCTCATGCGGGCACCGATCCTGTTCGGCTGGGCGAAGCCCGTACCCGTGGATTTCAGGCGCCTCGGCAATCCCCGACGCGACATGGTGTTCGTCGCCGCCGCCGGCCCCCTGACCAACCTGCTGCTGGCCTATGTGGCGGCGCTGTCGCTGCATCTGGTACCGCTGCTGCCGGACGTCGCGGCGCAGTGGGTGGCCCACAATCTGCGGAACGCGCTGATCATCAACCTGATCCTCGCGGTCTTCAACATGATCCCGCTGCCGCCGCTCGACGGCGGCCGCGTCGCGGTCGGGCTGCTGCCCGACCCGCTGGCCATGCCGCTGGCCCGGCTCGAACGGTTCGGCCTGCTGATCATTCTCGCGATCTTCATCTTCGCGCCGTTCCTCGGCCGCTCGGTCGGTCTCAACCTCGACATATTCCGGTGGATCATCATGGTGCCCGTTGACTTCCTGTTGAGCGCGATCGTCCTGTTCGCGGGGCTGGCGTAGGATTCGCCGATGACTGGCGGCACCGAGAGAGAGCACAGCGCGGAAGAGCCGTTCGAGAGCGAGCGGCCGCCCTATGCCGACGAGCGGGCGGACCGGCTGCTGCTCGACATCGAGGGCTTCGAGGGCCCGATCGACGTGCTGCTGACGCTGGCACGGGACCAGAAGGTCGATCTCACGCGCATCTCGATCCTGGCCCTCGCCGACCAGTATCTCGCCTTCGTCTCGCGGGCGCGCCAGCTGCGGCTCGAACTGGCCGCCGATTATCTCGTCATGGCGGCGTGGCTCGCCTATCTCAAGTCGCGCCTCCTGCTGCCGCCGCCGCCGGGCGACGACGAGCCGACCGGGGCCGAGATGGCAGCGATCCTGGCGTTCCAGCTGCAGCGGCTGGAGGCGATGAAGGAGGCCGGCGCCCGGCTCATGGAGCGGACCAGACTGGGCCGCGATTTCTTCGCCCGCGGCGCGCCCGAGCCGATCGACATCCGCACGCGACCCCGTTTCGAGGCTACGCTCTACGACCTCCTGCAAGCCTATGCACGGCAGCATTCGCGGCAGGCCGCCTCGACCCTGCACATCGCCCCGACCGACCTCTACTCGATCGAGGATGCGGTCAATCGCTTGCGCAGGCTGTTCGGCAATGTGCCCGAATGGACGACGCTCTGGCGCTTCCTGCCGGCGGGAATCGGCGACGCCCTGCTGTGGCGCTCGGCGGTGGCGTCGACGTTCGTCGCGACGCTCGAGCTCGCTCGCGCCGGCCGCATCGAGGTGATGCAGGAGCGACCTTACACGCCGCTCTTCATTCGCACGTCCCGGGTGAGCCGATGAGCGACGACCGGTTCGACCTGCTGCGGCGCCTCGAAGCCCTGCTCTTTGCCAGCGCCGAGCCGATCGGCGCGGCCGAACTCGCCGATCGCTTCCCGGGTGGCACCGACATCGTGTCGCTGGTCGAGGAGCTGCAGGGGATGTACGCGGCGCGCGGCGTCAACCTCGTCCGTCGCGGGCGCGGCTGGGTGTTCCGGACCGCGCCCGATCTCGGGCTGTTTCTTCGGCCGGAGCAGGACATGACGCGCAAGCTCTCGCGGGCCGCGGTCGAGACGCTGGCGATCATTGCCTACCAGCAGCCGGTGACGCGGGCCGAAATCGAGGAGATCAGGGGTGTCACGCTCAGCCGTGGCACGCTCGACCTGCTGCTCGAGGCCGGCTGGATCAAGCCGCGTGGGCGGCGGCGCGTTCCGGGACGGCCGGTGACCTGGGGCACGACCGAGGCGTTCCTCGATCATTTCGGCCTCGACAGCACCGATTCGCTTCCCGGAATCGAAGAGCTGAAAGCCGCCGGCCTGCTCGATCGCCGGCCCGGCGTATCGTCCATCGCGATGCGTTCCGACGATGTTGGCGACGACGACGCTGAGGACGCCGTGGAGGAGGACACGGGCGATACGGTCGAGCCGGTCGACGAGAGCGGCGCCGACGACGCGGTCGACCTCGTTCTCGACGCGGACGGACCGCCGGGCGGCCGGGCCGACAGGGGGTATTGATGGGCGACCGGGTGCTGTCCTGGGCGGCTGTCGGATGAAGCTGGCTGCCGAACGTGCGGGCCGCGCCGAGTCGGGGGGCAACGCCGCCGGTCTTGCCCGGGAGACGGGGCTCGAGCTCCGCGGCCTGTCGCATTCCTACGGGCGCGTGCGCGCGGTCGACGACGTCAGCCTGACGGTCCGGCTCGGCGAAGTGGTCTGCCTTCTCGGTCCGTCCGGCTGCGGCAAGTCGACGGTGCTGCGGATTGCCGCCGGACTCGAGCGCCCGGAACGGGGAGAGGTCTACATCGTCGGGCGGCGCGTCACCGGCGACGGGGATCTGGTGCCGCCCGAGGATCGCGGCGTCGGGCTCGTCTTCCAGGATTACGCGCTGTTCCCGCACCTCACGGTCGGCGCCAACGTCGCCTTCGGGCTGCGCGGCATCGATGCGGCGGCACGCACCGGGCGCATCCGCGCCGTACTGGCCCGCGTCGGCATGCAGGATTTCGTGGACCGCTATCCGCATACGCTCTCCGGGGGTCAGCAGCAGCGCGTGGCGCTCGCCCGCGCGCTTGCGTCCGATCCCCGCGTCGTGCTCCTCGACGAGCCGTTTTCCGGCCTCGATGCCCGCCTTCGCGACCATGTGCGGGACGCCACCCTGCATGCGCTCAAGGCGAGCAATGCGGCGACGCTGATGGTCACGCACGATGCCGAGGAGGCCATGTTCATGGCCGACCGGGTCGCCGCCATGCGGGAGGGCCGGATCGTCCAGACGGGAACCCCGGACGAACTCTACTGCGCGCCGGTCGATGCCTATGTCGCGCAGCTGTTCGGCGAGGTCAACCTGCTCACCGCAACGGTGCGCAACGGTGCCGTGAAGACGCCATTCGGTGACCTGCGTGCCGACCGGCTGTCGGACGGAACCGCGGCGCGCGTCCTGATCCGGCCGGAGGCGCTGCACCTCTCGCAGGCGCCCGGCGCGCCGCGCGCCCACGTCATCGCGGCACGCATGCTTGGTCGGACGAGCCTGATCCATCTCTCGGTCGTCGACGAGGACGGCGTCGAACTGCACCTGCATGCGCGCTCGCCGGGGCGGTTCCTGCCGGCCGAGGGACAGGAGCTGTCGGTCGCTCTGGATTCCAGTCAGGCCTTTGTATTTCCGGCCGATCGCATTAAATAGCCCGGTACCAGGTGGTGCATTGCCGGGCGGCCGGCTTTCTGCAATGATCCGCCGCAACGTTCGACGGGGCGCGGCTGCGTCGTCCCGACAATGAGGAGGAATGAATGGGTGCATTCAGCATCTGGCACTGGCTGATCGTTCTCGCGGTCGTGCTGGTCCTGTTCGGTGGCGGCGGGAAGATCTCGCGCCTGATGACAGATTTTGGTAAAGGACTCAAAGGCTTCAAGAAAAGCATGAAGGAAGAAGACGAAGAAGCCGAAGCGCCGAAGAAGGAAATCGAGTCGGAAGCATCGGCGCGCACCGAGGCGCCCTCGGCCGAGAAGGACCAGGCCGCCAAAGGGTGACCTCCGCGGCTTGCCTGCCGTCACAGGGACGCGTTGATGGGCCGCCATGCTTGACATCGGCTGGAACGAACTTCTCATCGTCGCTTTGGTCACGATCCTCGTGGTCGGGCCGAAGGAGCTGCCCCATGTACTGCGGACGGTGACGCAGTTCGTCCGCAAGCTGCGCTCGATGGCGAGCGAGTTCCAGAGCGGCCTCGACGATCTCGCGCGCGAGGCGGAACTGGAGGAATTCAAACAGAGCGTCGAGAAGACCGTCTCGACGGATCTGGCCGGGGAACTCGAGGCGGAGATCGATCCGACCGGCGACATCGACCGCTCGGTGCGCGAGATCGAGGAGCAGATCAAGGAGGACCCGCGTAGATCGTCGCGGAGCGGCGGAGAAACCAAGAAATCCGCGGCGAAGAGCAAATCGAAGAAATCCGCCAAGGCGAAGAAAGCCCAGCCTGCAAAGCCCGCCGAGCCGTCGATCGCGCCGCCGCACAGCCTCGCGGAGGATGAGGCCAGGGCCGACGCGGCCGCCGCCGATCCGCCCGCCGCCGGCAAGGTGGCGGGCAAGGGAAGCTGATGGTCGACGATATCGACGACGCCAAGATGCCGTTGCTCGACCATCTGGTCGAGCTTCGCCAACGCCTCCTCTATTCGGTCGTCGGGCTCATCGTCGTCTTTCTTGTCTGCTTCTATTTCGCCGGCGCGCTGTTCAATTTCCTGGTGCAGCCGCTGGTCGACATCTGGGCCGAGAACGGGCAGCTCGAGGAGCGGCGCTTCATCTTCACCGCGCTGCACGAGAAGTTCTTCACCGACATCAAGGTCGCCTTCTTCGCGGCGCTGTTCTTCTCGTTTCCGCTGATCGCGAGCCAGGTCTGGATGTTCGTGGCGCCCGGGCTCTACCGCAACGAAAAGCGGGCGTTTCTGCCGTTTCTGGTGGCGACGCCGATCCTCTTCTTCCTCGGCGGCGCGTTCGTCTACTACATCGTGATGCCCGTCGCCTGGGAATTCTTCGTCAGCTACGGCGAGCACCAGGGTGGCGACGGCCCGACGATCCAGCTCGAAGCCAAGGTCGGCGAGTATCTGGCGCTGGCGATGCGCCTGATCTTCGCCTTCGGAATCAGTTTCGAACTGCCGGTGTTGATCACCCTGTTGGCGAGGGTCGGCATGGCGACCAGCGACGGGCTCAGAGCGAAGCGCCGCTACGCCATCGTCCTGGCCTTCGTCGCCGCGGCGATCCTGACGCCGCCCGACCCGCTCAGCCAGATCAGCCTGGCGCTGCCGATCATCGCTCTGTACGAGATTTCGATCGTCTCGGCCCGGCTGATCGAGAAGAAACGCGAGGCGACCGACGACGAGTTGCCGGATGAAGACGACGCGGAGGACGAGTCCGCGGGCGCTACCGACCGCGGCAGGACGGACGGGAGCGGCGATTAGCGGCGGGCGCATCGCCGGTTGTTGCCGGGCCCCGCCGCGTTCCGTATAAACGGCCGGCATTCTTCGTGTCGGGGATTCCGCAATGCACGATCTGAGAATGATCCGCGAGACGCCGGAGCTGTTCGACGCCGGCCTCCTGCGCCGGCGCCTCGAGCCGCAGTCCGCGGCGGTGCTCGAGCTCGACGCGCGGCGCCGAAAGGCGCAGACCGCCCTGCAGGAAATGCTCCAGAAGCGCAACGACAAGTCGCGCCAGGTCGGCGAGGCGAAGCGCAAGGGCGAGAATGCGGACGCGCTGATCGCCGAGGTCCAGACGCTGAAGGACGATATCGCGGCGGCGGAGGAAACCGAGCGCAGCCTTGGGCAGGAACTCGAGGCGCTGCTCGCCAACCTGCCGAACCTGCCGGCCCCGGACGTGCCCGACGGCGACGACGAATACGACAACGCGGAAATCCGCCGTTTCGCCGAGCCCACGCGGACCCCGTTCCCGGCGCGGGAGCACTTCGACCTCGGTGAGGCGCTGGGCCTGATGGATTTCGAGACGGCGGCGAAGATGTCCGGCGCCCGCTTCGTGCTGCTGCGCGGCGCGCTCGCGCGCATGGAACGGGCGCTCGCCTCGTTCATGCTCGATCTGCACACCTCGGAACACGGATACAGCGAGATCGTGCCGCCGGTCCTGGTGCGCGACGACGCGGTGTACGGAACCGGCCAGCTGCCCAAGTTCGCGGACGATCTGTTCCACACCGAGGACGGCTTCTGGCTGATCCCGACCGCCGAGGTCCCGCTCACCTACATGGTGGCCGACCTGATCCTGGAAGCGGGCGCGCTGCCGATGCGGGTGACCGCATGGACGCAATGCTTTCGCGAGGAGGCGGGCGCGGCCGGCAAGGACACGCGGGGCATGATCCGGCAGCACCAGTTCAGCAAGGTCGAGCTCGTCAGCGTCACCCATCCCGACGAGTCGGACGCCGAGCTCGAGCGCATGACCGCCTGCGCCGAAGAGGTCCTCAAGCGCCTGGAGCTGCCCTACCGTGTGGTCTTGCTGTGCACCGGCGACATGGGCTTCGGTGCGCGCAAGACGTACGACCTCGAGGTGTGGCTGGCGGGGCAGGGGCGCTACCGCGAGATCTCCAGCTGCTCGAACTGCTGGGACTTCCAGGCGCGGCGCATGGGCGCGCGCTTCCGCACGGCCGGGGAGAAGGGCACGCGGTTCGTGCACACGCTCAACGGATCGGGAATCGCCGTCGGCCGCACGCTGATCGCGGTGCTCGAGAACTATCAGAACGAGGACGGCTCGATCACGGTGCCGGACGCGATCCGGCCCTACATGGGCGGGCTGGAGCGGATCGCGGCGCCCGGCAAATAGGCAACGCGCATGTTCGAGCCGCCCCTCGATCTCGCCAACGCACGAATCCTGGTTACCAACGACGACGGCATCAATGCGCCGGGCCTCAAGGTGCTCGAGCGGATCGCCCGCGGCTTCAGCCGCGACGTTTGGATCGTCGCCCCCGAGACCGAGCAGAGCGGTGCCGCCCATTCGCTGACCCTGTCGCGGCCGCTGCGGCACCGGCGCCTCGCGCGGCGGCGCCACGCGATCGACGGCAGCCCCACGGACTGCGTGCTGTTCGCGCTCAAATACGTGATCGCCGGCCGGCGGCCGGATCTCGTGCTCTCCGGCGTCAACCGCGGCGGCAATCTCGGCGAGGACGTCACCTATTCCGGCACCGTGGCCGCGGCGCTCGAGGCGACGCTGCTCGGCGTTCCCTCGATCGCGCTGAGCCAGGTCTGGGGACGCGAGGGCGACGTCCACTGGGACACGGCGGAACAGCTCGCACCGCGCGTCATCGAGACCCTCGTGTCGGTGGCGTGGCCGAGCGACGTCTTCGTCAATGTGAATTTCCCCGACCGGCCGGCCGCCGACGTGGCCGGGATCCGCGTCGTGCCGCAGGGGCGGCGCGAGTCGGACTACACGCTGATCGGCCAGACCGACCCGCGCGGGCGCTCCTATTACTGGATCGGTCCGCCGAGCACCGGTGATCTGCTGCGCGAGGGCGACACCGACTACCACGCGATCGACGAGGGGGCGATCAGCGTGACGCCGCTGCACGTCGATCTGACGCACGACGCGACGGTGCGGACGCTGGCGCAGGCGTTCGCATGAGCGAGCGGGACCGCAAGGCCCGGCTGATCCTCGAGCTGCGACGCGAGGGGATCAGCGATACCGCGGTCCTCGGCGCGATCGAGCGCATCCCGCGCGAGCTCTTCGTGCCGCGCGCCTTCGTCCATCAGGCGTGGGCAAACGTGGCGCTGCCGATCGGCTGCGACCAGACGATCAGCCAGCCCGCCGTCGTCGCCCGCATGACCGAGGCGCTCGAGCCCGACGACCGCCTGCGGGTGCTCGAAATCGGCACCGGGTCGGGCTACCAGACGGCGGTGCTGTCGTATCTCTTCCGCCGGGTCTACAGCATCGAGCGACACCGCCTCCTGCTGCGCGAGGCGGAAGCGCGCCTGCAGGCGCTGCGCCGGCGCAACGTCACGACGCGACCCGGCGACGGCTCGCGCGGCTGGCCCGAGCAGGCGCCGTTCGAGCGAATTCTCGTCACGGCGGCGGCGATCGACGTGCCGCCCAAGCTGGCGGCGCAGCTCGCCCCCGACGGGCTGATGGTGGTGCCGATTGGCGACGACGCCGACAACCAGCGGATCGTCCGCGTGGTGCGCCGGGCCGACGGTCTCGAAATCGACGATCTCGGCCCGGTACGCTTCGTGCCGCTGGTTCCCGACGGGTCGGCGTCGCAGAGCAGCCACTGATTGAGTCTTGGGCGGTGCCCGGCCTATAGTTGCCGCCATGACCGTGCGAACGATTCGATCCGGCCTCGCGATGCTCGCCGTGACGGGTCTCGTGCTCGCCGGCTGTGGGCCGTACTACGATTCCGGACGGTCGTCGGCGTACCGCTCGTACCGCGGGGCGCCGGCACCGGTGTCGCGGATCCCGGTGCCGGCGGACGGCATGCACACGGTCGAGCGCGGCAATACGGTATACGCGATCTCGCGCCTCTACGGCGTTCCCGTGCGCGCCATCATCGAGGAGAACGACCTGCACCCGCCCTACCTGTTGCGCGTCGGCGACCGCTTGCGGGTGCCGCGGCCAAAGACGCACCGGGTCGCCAGGGGCGATACCGTCTACAGCATCTCGCGCCGCTACGAAGTGCCGATGAACGAGCTGATGCGGGCCAACGACATCACGCCGCCCTACACCATCTATGTCGGCCAGGACCTCAACATCCCGGGCAGCAGCCAGCGGACGCAACTGGCCGCCCGCGACTCCCCGCGCAGCGACGGCGAGCCGCGGCCGCCGTCGGCGACCGCGAAGAAGGCGACACCGACACAGGCCGCCGCACTGCCCAGGCCGCCGCCGCGCGGCGGACGCACCTTCCTGTGGCCGGTCGGCGGCCGCGTGGTGTCGACCTTCGGGCGCCAGTCGGGCGGCAGCCACAACGACGGCATCAACATCGCCGCGCCGCGCGGCAGCAGGGTCGTCGCCGCGGAGAACGGCATCGTCGCCTATGCCGGAAACGAGCTGCGCGGGTTCGGCAATTTGGCGCTGATCAAGCACGCGGACGGCTACATGACGGCCTACGGCCATAACGAGCAGCTGCTAGTCGTGCGCGGCCAGGAGGTCAGGAAAGGCCAGGTGATCGCCCGCGTCGGCAGCAGCGGAAACGTCTCGACGCCGCAGCTGCATTTCGAGATCCGCAAGGGCCGCAAGGCCGTCGATCCGCTGCGCTACCTGCCGCGCCAGACCGTCTCGCGCTAGCCGCTCGCGCTATCCTCGCCGTCCTCGAGGCGCTGGCCGAGCCGGCCAGCCAGGTCCTGGATGAACTGCCAGGCGACGCGGCCGGATCGCGCGCCCCGGGTCATCGACCATTCGACGGCCGCGGCGCGCCAATCGGCTTCGTCCACCTGCAGCCCGTAATACGCGATATAGCCCGCGATCATCTCGAAGAAGGTGTCCTGGTCGCAGTTGTGGAAGCCCAGCCAGAGGCCGAAGCGGTCGGACAGCGAGACCTT
>JBFHDX010000071.1:0-19725 GCA_041584475.1 Alphaproteobacteria bacterium | reverse complement strand
GAAGCGTCTGCGCCGTCATCAGCCATTCCGGTAATATTCCCGGTACCAGGCGACGAACCGCTCGACGCCGTCCTCGATCCCGGTGCTCGGGCGCCAGCCGGTATCGGCTTCGAGGTCGGACGTGTCCGCCCAGGTCTCGCGGACGTCACCGGGCTGCATCGGCAGCATCTTCCTCTTCGCCTTGCGGCCGAGCGCCGCCTCGAGCAGCGCGATGAAGCGCATCAGATCGACCGGGGCGCCGTTGCCGATATTGTAAACGCGGTAGGGGGCGATCGGGCTCAGCGCCGGATCGTCGACGGCGCCGGCCGCGGCCGCGGGCGCGGGCACGATGTCGAGCACCCGCAGCACGCCGGCGACGATGTCGTCGACGAAGGTGAAATCGCGCCGCATCTCGCCGCGGTTGTAGACCTCGATCGGCTCGCCGTCGCTGATCGCGCGGGCGAAGCGCATCGGCGCCATGTCGGGCCGCCCCCAGGGCCCGTAGACGGTGAAGAAGCGCAGGCCGGTGCAGGGCAGGTCGTACAGGTGGGCGTAGCTGTGCGCCAGCAGCTCGTTCGCGCGCTTGGTCGCGGCGTAGAGGCTGACCGGATGGTCGGCCGGATGGTGGACCGAGAACGGCATGCGCTCGTTGCCGCCATAGACCGAGCTGGACGAGGCGTAGACGAGATGGCCGACGCCGGCGGCGCGGCAGCCCTCGAGCAGGTTGACGAAGGCGGTCAGGTTGCTGTCGACGTAGGCGTGCGGGTTTTCCAGGCTGTAGCGCACGCCGGGCTGCGCCGCCATGTGGATGACGCGATCCGGCGCGTGCTCGGCGAACAGCTGCGCCACCGCCCCGCGGTCCGCCAGATCTATGCGCGCCTCGGTGAAGCCGGCGCGGCCGGCGATGCGGGCGAGCCGGGCCTCCTTCAGGGCGACGTCGTAATAGGGTGTCAGGCAGTCGACGCCGATCACCTTGTCGCCGCGCGCGAGCAGGGCGAGCGCGATTTCGTTGCCGATGAAGCCGGCGGTTCCGGTGACGAGCACGGGCATGGCCGGCCCAGCCTATCCGCTGCACCGCCGCCGGGGAAGGGGCGCGCCGGTGCCGGCCGGGACCGCGAAGCCGGCTCGGCGCACCGTCCCGCTCACAGCTTGGCGCGGATCTCCGCCGCCCGCGACTGCATCTTCTGCGCCTGGTCGTTGCGTCCGGTCTCGCGCATCAGCTCGGCATAGTCCTCGAGGCTCTCGGCGACGTCCGGATGCGCGCCGCCGTACGCCGCCTCGCGGATCTGCAGGGCCCGCCGGAACAGCGTCTCCGCCTGCTCGTACTTGCCCAGGTTCATGTACATCCAGGCCAGGTTGGTGACGTCGGTGGCGACCTCCGGATGGTCCGGCCCGTACGCGCTCTCGTCGACGGCGATGGCGCGCAGATACAGTTTCTCGGCGTCCTCGAAGCGGTCGAGCTTCTGGTACAGGTTGGCCAGATTGATCAGGCCGATGGCGACGGAGGGGTGGTTTTCCCCCAGCGATGCCTGCCACACCTCGATCGCTGAACGGTAGAGCGGTTCCGCCTCGTCGTAGCGCCCGAGCATGCGGTAGAGCCGGGCCAGGCTGTTGAGGCTGGTCGCGACGACCGGATGCGTCGGGCCGTACGCCTCCTTGCGGATCGTCAGCGCGCGCTGCAGCAACGACTCGGCCTCGCCGTAGCGGTCCTGATCGACGTACAGCCCGGCCAGGTTGGCGAGATCGATGGCGACCTCCGGATGGCCGGGCCCGTAGACCGCCTCGTCGATCGCGATCGTCCGCTTGTAGAGCGGCTCGGCCTCGTCGTAGCGCTCCATCACGCGGTACAGCTCGGCGAGGTTGTTGAGCGAGATCGCGACGTCCGGATGCTGTTCGCCGCGGCTCGCCGTCCAGATCTCGAGGGCCCTGCGGTAGCTCTTCTCGGCGGCGTCGAAGCGGCCGAGCTCCTCGTAGAGCCGGCCGAGATTGTTGAGCGACGAGGCGACCTCCGGGCTGTCCTTGCCGAGCGCCCGTTCGCGGATCGCCAGCGCGCGCTTGTAGTTCGCCTCGGCTTCGCGATAGCGGCCCATCTCGCGGTACAGGCCGGCCAGGTTGTTCAGGTCGACGGCGACCTCGGGGTTACTCTTGCCCAGCGCCTTCTCGTCGACCCGGACCGCGCGCAGCAGCATGTCCTCGGCCTGGTCGTACTGTCCCTGCTTGCGGTACAGCTCGCCGAGATTGACGGCGACAATGGCGATGTTCTGGTGGAACTCGCCGAGCGTCCTGGTCCAGATCGCGAGCGCGTCGCGATAGAGTTTCTCCGCCTCGTCGTAGCGGCCCTGCTCGGCGTAGAGGCGCGCCAGGTTGTTGTAGTCGGCGGCGACCTCGGAATGGTCCGCGCCGAGGACCTTGCGATCGATCTCGATGGCCCGCTTGTACGCGGCTTCCGCCTCGTCGTAGCGGCTCATCGTGCGGTACAGCGAACCGATGTTGTTGAGGACGATCGACACGTCCGGATGCTCGGCGCCGAGCGTCGCTTCGGCGGCCGCCAGGGCCTGCCGCGACAGGTCCTCGGCCTTGTCGTAGTCGCCCTCGTCGAACGCCGCCTCCGCCGCCGCCATGTAGTCGGCCCACTTGGCCGCGCCGGCGTCGGCGGGGGCGAGCGCGATGGCGACGAGCAGCACGGCGACGGCTGCGATGCGGTCAAAGGTCATCGTTTGCTTCCATCCTCTTGCATAAACGCACAATCGATCCCTCCATCGGAATTCGAGCGCCGGTCAGACCGACGGGAAAACATGCCGGCTCACCGCCCATGCCGGGCTGCGCATGAGCTCGCTTGCCTTGGTCGCAACGCGCTCCGCCTCGGCGCTTCTGCCGAGCGCGCCGAGCAGAATCGCGAGATCGGACAGCAGGTCGGGCTTGATCTCCCGGCCGAACGCCCGGTGTGCGCCGGGCAGCCGGTCGGCGAGCGCGATCGCGCGGCGCAGGATTCGCTCCGGGTCGGCGTCCCCGCCGCCCGTCGATTCCGCCGAGTGCATCTGCTCGCAGGCGAGCACGTGCAGCGTCGCAACCTCGGCCGCGTCGGCGGCCGAACGGTCCGAGTCACCGAAATCGAGCAACTGCGCGCACAACACCCGGCTGTCATCGCCGTGGCCGCGCCGTTGCGCCAGCCGCGCCTGATAGTAGAGGGCGGGAAGCAGCCCGGCCGTCGGACGTTCGCCGTGCCGCTTGCAGATGTCGGCGGCCTGCCACAGCAGCGCCTCGATCTCGTCTGCGCCCGGCGGGATACCGCGGGCGTTCTCGACGCGCGAGCGATCGAGCTGCAGACGCGCAAGGTTGATCAGGCCGGCCGCGTAGATCGGATGTCGCGGTCCTGCAGCCTCCTGGCGCAGGATCAGGCAGCGCCGCAGCAGCCCCTCGGCGTCGTCGTGACGCCCCCGGCTCTGGCAGAGCAGCGCAAAATTGTCGTGCAACGCGATGCCCAGCAGATCGCGCGCGCCGGCTTGACGCTCCAATGCCCCGATCGCCTCGTTGAACGCGCGGTGGGCGTCGTGTTCGCGACGTGCCTCAGCCGCCGCAAGCGCGAGATTGAATTTGAGGACGGGCGTATCCGGCACGCCGAGCTTGCGCTGCAGCGCCAAGGCCGCGGATACCAAAGCCTCCGCCTTGCTGCGCTCACCCTTGAGGAGGAACAGGCGGCCCAGATTGCTGACGATGTGGGCGAGCGTGCTGTTGATCCCCGCCGGCAACGATCCGAGGACTGCGATCGCCTGGCCGTACAACCGGAGTGCGTCGTCCGTGCGCTCGAAGGCGGCGCGAATGTCGGCGAGCCGCGCGAGGCTCTCGCCGAGGCGCGGACTGGCCGGCCATTCCGCACGCGCGAACGCGACCGCCTCGGCCAGCTGTTCGTCGGCCTCGGCCAGACGGCGCTTGGCGATCGCGGCCTCGGCGAGCCCGATCAGCGTTGTCCACCGATATTGCCGTGCCGGACGTCCGGCGATGCGGCCGACCGACGACAAAAATCCTTGCCCGACCGCTGCCATACCGCCGCGTCTCCGGCCTCCGTACTCTCTCTGTCATGACAGCATGCCGACAAAATCTTAACGTTTGGTTCAGGAAGAACGCCAAAAGTCGCGCACAGCTTCACGTTCGCGCCGATCGGCGCGCTCCGTGACGGCCACCCGGGCCCGATTCTCGTAAATCCGAGGCCGGCGCGCGGTCGCCGGCCCGAAATAACGCGTGCAGCCCCTATTTGCCCGGTTTTCCGGACATCGCGCCGATCTGCCGCTCGAGCTCTTCCAGCTTGCGCTGGAGATCGGCTAGCTGGGCCGCGTCGCCGCCCGGTTTCGCGGTCTTTTCGGCCTGCGCCGGCGGCGGCTTTTGCGCGTCCCGCTTGCCCGCCGCCTCCTGCGCCGCGGCCACCGGGTTGAACATCTTCATGGCCTTTTCGAACATCGCCATGTTCTGCTTGCCCATCTCCTCGATCTGGCCGAACGGAAACACCGAACCGAACGTTTCGTTCATGTAGCGCTGCATTTCGCTCTGGTTACGCTGGAACGCCTGCATCGTGTATTCGAGATATTGCGGCAGCAGGAACCGCTGCATGCTATCGCCGTAGAAGCCGATGAGCTGCCGCAGGAACCCGATCGGCAACAGGTTCTCGCCCTTGGCCTCCTCCTCGACGATGATCTGGGTGAGCACCGAGCGCGTGATGTCCTCGCCGGTCTTGGCGTCGTAGACAACGAACTCGACGCCGTCCTTGACCATCTGGCAGAGGTGGTCGAGCGTGACATAGCTGCTGGTCGCCGTGTTGTACAAGCGACGGTTGGCGTATTTCTTGATCGTGATGGGCCCGTTCGAACCCTTTGATTTTTCAGCCATGCTCAGGTCCACCCGCGACTCGCGGTCCTCTTTATGCTGCGCAGCATAACAAACCAAATAGGATTTTGCTGCAACGCATAAATGAGAACTGTGCCGCTTCGCCGCAAGCCTTGCGGGGCTTTTTGCCGGATTTGGCGCATGGCGTCTGGCAGCGCACACCGGCGATGGATATAGTGCGCAGCATGACGAGGCCGAAAGACCGAGATGCCGGCGGCAATGCGGATATCGAGGATCTGGCCCGCCGCTTTCACGATCTGTGGCGCGATCAGCTGGCGGCGATGGCGGCCGACCCGGAATTCTCGGAGATCATGCGCAGATGGTTCGGTGCGGTCGGGGGCGGTGCACACGCGTTCGGTGCACCGGCGGCAAAGGGCGGAGCCGGCGATCCCGCCGGCGTCTTCGGACCACTCGATCCGCTGAACCCGATGGCCTGGTTTTCGGCGTTCGGCGCCGTGCCCCCCGGAGCGGCGCCAGAAGGGAAGAATCGGTCGGATGAATCAGACGCAGCCGAGCACGGCGGGGCGTCCGCGACTGGGGCCAAGGCCGTTGCCGCTTCACCTCGCGCTGGCGATGTGGCAGGTGACGAGTTCGAGCGTCGCCTTGCCGATCTCGAACGGCGGCTGGAGCGGCTGGAAGCCGCAATTGGCCGACAGGGCGCAGGCCCTTCGAAGGGATCTCGCAAGCGCCGAACCTGAAGCGCTCGGCCGCGCCGTTATCGCCGAAGGGCTGCGTCGCCTCGCGCGCCTGCTGTCGGGCATCGAGCAATATCGCCGTCATCCGTGGCGGCGTGACGTCACTGACCCGCCGCCATGCTGGCGCGAGGGCTCGACGGTCGTCCGCGATTATGGCGGCCGGGGCCCTGCGGTCCTGTTCGTCCCCTCGCTGATCAACCGCGCCTACATACTCGATCTCTCGCGGCGTCAGAGCCTGCTGCGCTGGCTGGCGCGCCAGGGGTTCAACCCTTGGCTCGTGGACTGGGGCACGCCGGGCGCCGTCGAGCGCGACTACTCCCTCGACGACTATATCGACGGCCGGCTTGCGCAGGCGCTCGACTTCGTCGCCGGCCGGACCGGGGGCCGCGTCGTCATCATCGGCTATTGCATGGGCGGTCTGTTGGCGCTCGCGCTGGCGCGGCTGCGGCCCGAGCGGATCGCCGGGCTCGGGCTGCTCGCGACGCCTTGGGATTTCCATGCCGGCGATGGCGCTCGGGCGCGCATGCTCGCCGCGTTGTTGCCGCTGCTCGAACCGCAGATGGCCGCGCTCGGTGTCTTGCCGGTCGATACGCTGCAGATGCTGTTCGCGGGTCTCGACCCGTTCGGGATCCAGCGCAAGTTCGAGGCGTTCGCCGCGCTCGACCCGAAATCGACCCGGGCGCGCGTGTTCGTCGGGCTGGAAGACTGGCTGAACGACGGTGTGCCGCTCGCCGCGCCCGTGGCGCGCACCTGCGTCCGCGACTGGTACGGGGAGAACCTGCCGGCCCGCGGCGGCTGGACGGTGGCCGGCCTCACCATCGATCCCGCCGAATACGAGGGGGTCTCGCTGGCCATGATTCCGGCGCGGGACCGCATTGTCCCGCCGGAGTCGGCGGCGGCACTGGCGCACTCGCTGCCCGACTGCAGGCTGATCGCGCCCGGCGCCGGCCATATCGGCATGGTCGTCGGGTCGGGGATGCGGGACGCCGTTTGGCGGCCGCTCGCGACCTGGATTGCTGCATTGCAACATTGACCGTTCCGCAAAAAATAGGCAGTTGAACTCGCATAAATGCATTGTTATTTTGCACATGCACAATGTAGGGCTGGGAGGGCGCGGCCGGCCGGATTGGCGGTCTTCGCGCACGAGCTAGCTTACGGTAATCAAGAACGAACCGTGTCGCCGACGGGTGAGCGGCCCGTCCAGGGGGTTCGGCGTTTCAACGCGAAGGAGGATCGAAGATCATGGCAGATATCGTAATTGCGGCCGGCGCGAGGACCCCGGTCGGCGCTTTCAACGGCAGCCTCAGCTCGGTACCGGCCGCCTATCTGGGCGAGGCGGCGATCCGCGAGGTGATGAGCCGGGCGAAGATCGATGCCGGCGAGGTGGACGAGGTCATCATGGGTCAGATTCTGACCGCCGGTCAGGGCCAGAACCCGGCGCGCCAGGCCGCGGTGAATGCCGGCGTACCCGTCGAGAAGACGGCCTACCAGATCAATCAGCTATGCGGCAGCGGACTGCGGTCGGTGGCGCTGGGCTGGCAGGCGATCCGGCTAGGCGACGCCAACATCGTCGTCGCCGGCGGCCAGGAAAACATGAGCCAGGCGCCCCATTGCGCGCACATGCGCAACGGGCAGAAGATGGGCGATATCCAGTTCGTCGACACGATGATCAAGGACGGGCTGTGGGACTATTTCAACGGCTACCACATGGGCAACACCGCCGAGAATGTCGCCAAGCAGTGGCAAATCACCCGCGAGCAGCAGGACGAGTTCGCGGCGGCCTCGCAGCAGAAGGCCGAGGCGGCGCAGAAGGCCGGCAAGTTCAAGGAAGAGATCATTCCGGTCACGATCAAGACCCGCAAGGGCGACATCGTCGTCGCCGATGACGAGTACCCGAAGCACGGCACGACCGTGCAGAGCCTGTCCCAGCTGCGTCCGGCCTTCGACCGCGAGGGTACGGTGACCGCCGGTAATGCCTCCGGCATCAACGACGGTGCGGCCGCGGTCGTGCTGATGAACGCCGACGAGGCGGCGCGGCGGGGCGTGGAGCCGCTGGCCCGCATCGTCTCTTGGGCGACCGCCGGCGTCGATCCGGCGATCATGGGCACGGGCCCGATCCCGGCGAGCCGCAAGGCCCTGGAGAAGGCAGGCTGGAGTATCGACGATCTCGACCTGATCGAGGCCAACGAGGCCTTCGCGGCGCAGGCTTGCGCGGTCAACAAGGACCTCGGATGGAACACCGACAAGGTGAACGTCAATGGCGGCGCCATCGCCATCGGGCACCCCGTCGGCGCCTCGGGCGCAAGGGTGCTGATCACGCTGCTGCACGAGATGAAACGTCGCGATGCCAAGAAAGGGCTGGCGACGCTGTGCATCGGCGGCGGCATGGGCATCGCCATGTGTGTCGAGCGCGGCTGACCGCCGTCGTTCGTGGGACATCGCAGCGGCCGCCCCCGGATTACGGGGGCGGCCGATTTTCGTCCGTCGGCGGGCGGCACGCAGGACGCGGTTGTCACGTCGGGCGGGTCGTGTTTTGATTTCCTCCAGAAGTGATTGTGCAGAAACGAAGTGGGTCGGCGGAGCCTGCATACGATGAGCCGCCGACCGCAATCGGACCAGGGAGCAGTTGGACATGGCAAGAGTGGCATTGGTGACCGGCGGCACGCGCGGCATCGGCGAGGCGATTTCGGTGGCGCTCAAGGCGGCAGGGTACAAGGTGGCGGCGAATTACGGCGGCAACGACGAGGCCGCCAGCGCGTTCAAGGAGAAGACAGGAATCCCGGTGTTCAAGTTCGACGTTGGAGATTTCGAGGCCTGCAAGGCGGGCGTCATCAAGGTCGAAGCCGAACTCGGCCCGATCGAGATCCTGATCAACAACGCCGGCATCACGCGCGACGGCATGCTGCACAAGATGAGCCTCGAAAACTGGCAGTCGGTCATCCGCACAAACCTCGACAGCGCCTTCAACTTGACGCGCTGCGTCATCGAGGGCATGCGCGAGCGCGGCTTCGGGCGAATCATCACGATCAGCTCGATCAACGGCCAGAAGGGCCAGATGGGTCAGGCGAATTACTCCGCCGCGAAGGCGGGGGTCATCGGGTTCACCAAGGCGATCGCCCAGGAGAACGCGTTCAAGGGCATTACCGCCAACGTCGTGGCGCCCGGCTATATCGGTACGGAGATGGTCCGGGCGGTGCCGGAAGAAGTCCTTAAGAGCAAGATCCTGCCGCAGATTCCGGTTGGCCGCCTGGGTGAGCCGGAGGAGGTGGCGCGCTGCGTCACCTTCCTCGCCGCGGACGAGGCGGGCTTCGTCACGGGCTCGACGATTTCGGCGAATGGCGGGCAGTACATGGCGTGACGGCGCTGCGCGTCGCGGGCAATCGCTCGCGGCGCGGCACCTTGCGGCGGCGGGACGGGTGCCGGAGCGTGCCGGTCAGCCGGTACGCGGCCGGCGGCCGGTCAGCGGATAGCGCGGATCGTTGTAGCCCGGCGTCGACGGGTGGCCGGCGGCCACCAGCGAATCGACCAGCGCCTCGTCCTCGGCCGTGAATTCGTGCCGCAGGGAGCCGAGATAGGCCTCCCACTGCTCAACCGTCCGCGGGCCGGCCAGCACGCTGGTCACAATGCGGTTGTTGAGCACCCAGAGCAGGGCGAAATCGCCCGCGCTCATGCCGCGGGCCTTGGCGTGTTCGGCGATCCGCTGCGCCATGACGAGCGACTCGCGGCGAAACTCGGTTTCCATCATGCGCGTATCCCCGCGGCCGGCGCGGCTGTCTTCCGCCGGGGTCCTCTCCGGATCGTATTTGCCGGTGAGCACGCCGCGGGCGAGCGGCGAGTAGGGCACGACGCCGATCCCGAAATGATCGCAGGCCGGCAGGATCTCGACTTCCGGCATCCGGTTCATGGCATTGTAGTAAGGCTGGCAGGCAATGGGCCGGGCGACGCCGAGCGCGTCGGCGACCCGCACCGCATCCGCGATCATCCAGCCGCGGAAATTCGAGATGCCCCAGTAGCGCGCCTTGCCGGCGGCGATGACATCGCCGACCGCGGCTACCGTCTCCGTCAGTGGCGTTTCCGCATCGGGCAGGTGCAGATACCACAGATCGACATGGTCGGTGCCGAGCCGTTCCAGGCTCATGTCGATGGCCCGCAGCAGCCATTTGCGGCCGAGCCCGCCATCGTTGGGGCCGCTGCCCATCGCGTTGCCCGCCTTCGTCGCGAGCACCCACGCATCGCGATCATCGGCAATGAACTTTCCGACGATGCGCTCCGACTCGCCCTTCGCGTACTGGTCGGCCGTGTCGATGAAATTGATCCCCGAATCGCGGGCAATACCGACGATGCGGCCGGCGGTGCGCGAATCGGTGCGGTCGCCGAACATCATGGATCCGAGGCAGATCGGCGAGACTTTCAGGCCGCTGAGGCCGAGCGTGCGGTATTCCATTGGCGCGGTGCGACCGGGGGTTCCGAGGGAACGATGGGCGTGCACACTCTAGCGACTTGGGACGCCGGGTCAATGCGGCGTCCGCGTATGCGAACCGGGCGGGGCCGTGCCCGCGTTGCCGCGACGGCGCGGAACATCGGCCGCGCCGCCGCGACCACGACGAGCGTCAGTCCGGAATGGTCGGGCCAGCTCCGGGTTCGCCGACGACCGAGACCACCAACCTATCCTGCGCCGTGGTGCCCGCAGCGTCGGCAACCTCGAGCGTGATCACGTGATCGCCAACGGGGAGTTCAATGGTCGGCGCCATTCCGATCGCGCTCCGCGCCGTGCCGGTCGTGCGGTCGGTCCAGCTCCAGGTCCACGACGCGATCGTGCCCAGAGGGCCGCTCGCCCGGCCGTCCAGTTCCACCCATGCGATTCCATCCGCATCGACATCGACGACCGCGCGGTCGTGCCCCGCCTCGGCCAGCGGGGTTACGATCGTCTCGTCACGGGCCTCAGGATCGGGTCGATTGTCGCTGCTCGCAGGGTCGCCGGCGATCGTGCCGCCCGCCCGAACCCGGCCCTGCGACCAGCTCGCGGACCCGCGCGGACGGCTCGTCCAGGCGCTGGCCGATCGGCTGTGATCGGAATAGTCCGTTTCCGGGTGCTGCTCGATGTGCCCCGCTTCGCGGCCATGCGGGTCCGTGGACGACGCGCCGACACGCATCGGTGTGGTAAGCCACCGCCGTCCGTTTTCGGTGCGCCGCGCGGCGTTGTCGACGCTGCGGCGCTGGCCGCGCTCTTGGACATCGTCGCGGTCACGGTGGTCGTCCCCGACGTCGGCCAGCGGACCGTCGCTCGGCTCGCCGCCGTCATCGAAATGTTCGCCATCGCGATCGTCGAACTCGAAATCTCCGCCCGTACCGCCGGTCCCGCCACGGTTCTTGCGGCCCCCGCGCCCCTTGACCCAGACCGACACGCTATCGGTCGTCGACAGGCCGGACCGATCCGTGACCGTCAGCGTGATCTCGTAGCGGCCGGTCGCCATCTCGACGACGGGAGCGATCCCGTCGACGACGTGCGTCGTCCCCGTCTCGTCGGCCCAGCTCCAGGTCCAGGCGGCGATCTCGTCGGCGGGACCACTGGCACTGCCATCCAGCTCCACCAGTTCCCTGCCATCCCGATCGGCATCCCGGATGCGCAGATCCGTGCCGGCCTCCGCAAACACCTCGAGATTGGGCCGTTCGCGATCGAACACCGACCGTGCGTTGGACAGTTCATAGATGAAATCGCCGCCGGCACCGCGGTTCGGGGCGGCGGAGTCGGGCCAGATCTCGACAACGTAGCTGTCGGCCAGCGGCGGCCGCAGATACAGCGTCTCCTGCCGCCCGACGGCACCGCATTCCGCGCCTGCGGGACACGTGCTCTCCGCGTTGTCGGCGATCACCGGCGCAAGACTCCCGTCCAGCAGACGCGCCTCCAGATCGGGCTTCCAGCCCCACGCTCTCAACCTGCCCTCCAGCGTGATCGTTATCGCGAGCGGCTGCGTCGGATCGAGGATGGTAACGGGCAAATAGGTGACGTCCCTACGGCCGACGCTGCCGTTGCCGAGGGCGTAATCCGGGAACGCCGTCCGCGCCGCGCCGCCGAGAGGATCCTGCCTTGCCTGGCCGACCGCGGCAAAGGCGTCGAGCAGCCCGAAACCCCACTCGTTGTCCTTGCCGGCGGAACTGCCCCTCGGCTGCGCCGAGGCGAACAGCAACTGGCGAACCTCCGCCGCGGTGAGCCCCGCCGGGCTGGCGTCGAGCATCAGCGCCGCGACACCGCTCATGAAGGCGGTCGCCATTGAGGTCCCGCTGGCGTATTCGTAACAATCCCTGCAGTTCGGAACGCCTTGCGGACCACCGGTGCCCGCTGCGGCGACCGATACGCCCGGCGCCACGATATCCGGTTTGACGCGCCCGTCGGCCGTGGGTCCGCGCGCGGAAAACGGCGCCAGATAGACCCCGGCCGAGTGCCAGGGTCTGGTCGGGTTCGACGTATGTTCGGCCGCGGCACCGACCGCGATCGCCAGCGCAGCGGCAGCCGGGGACGGAATGGTCTCCGGTGCGGCGCCGCCGTTACCCGCGGCGGCCATCACGATCTTGCCGCCGCTGACGACGGCATTCACGGCCCTGCTAAGGGCGTCGCGCCCATCCGAACTGACGTCCGTAGCGAGGCTCAGATTGATGACATCGACACCATGCTGGGCCGCGCACCACTCGATACCCTGTATGATCGTGCTGATCGCGCCACGGTTCGTCGCGTCGAGCACCTTTGCGACATACAGGTCGGCGTCGGGTGCGACCCCCCTGAACCCGCCAGCGAGGCCCGATCCGGTGCCGTCGCCGGCGGCGATACCGGCGATTACGGTCCCGTGGCCATTGTCATCGTAGGGCGTCGTCCCGCCGTTCACGAAATCGGCGAAGGCCAGGACCTTGCTGACACCGCCCTCCATGAACTGCTCGTGCGTGGCGAGGATGCCGGTATCGACGACGCATATTCCGACGCCGGCGCCGGTCACCCCCCAGTCGCTCCGAGCGCGGTCGACGCCGAACGCCGCGCGCGCCACATCGAGCTGGCCGGTCGCGAACGCATCCTCCTCGATGCGCGAGATGCCGGCACGCGCCGCGAGGGCGCGCGCCTGCCGCGTCGTCATCCGCGCCGCGAAACCGGGGACGTTCCTGAAGCGGTGCTTGACCTCGAATGAACCGACGGTGCGTTGGGCTGCAGCCTCATCGGCATGTTCCTCGTACGTCACGATGACGTCGACGGACTCGCCCGCCTGCAGGCCCACGAGCTTCTGCTCCAGCTGATCCGAGATGTTGTTATCGTCTCGGTCCGCGATGCTCGGCGGGACCGCAGCGGTGTCTGCACCCGGCGGTGCCCCGGTCAGGTCCGCCGCGGCGACCGCCGTCGACAGCAGCATGCAAAGTCCCGACAAGAGGGGGATCGAAAAGAATTTGAATATCATTGGGTTAGGCCCCCGACCCTGGAGACAACTCGTCTCCGCCAAAAATCCCCGCACGTCCGATATCGTCTCGGCTTGCTCTGGCCGGACAAATCGTCATGCCCCTTTTGTATTGTTTGGAACGATACCACGGAAATCCGTTAACTAATTATGGATATTATATTTTTCGCATCCGATTTCTTTAAAAATTCGGCCAATTCCAATCATCGTTGCGGTGTGCGGCCGACGGCGTTGCCGGTTCGCCGCCCGCGTGTCAGATTGCCGGCGGAGAGTTTGCCGGCAGAGAGGTCGGGGGGAGTACTCGGGTGCAACGCGATTATCCGCCGGCGCCGCTGATCGGGATCGGCGTGGTCTGTCTGCGCGGCGACGACGTGCTGATGATCCGCCGCGGCAAGCCGCCGCGCGCCGGCGCGTGGAGCCTTCCGGGCGGGCGGCAAAAGCTCGGCGAAACGGTCCGCGAGGCGGCCTTGCGCGAGCTCGTGCAGGAGACCGGGGTCGAGGCAGAGATCGGCCCGCTGCTCGACGTGGTCGATTCGATCACGCCGGATGACGGCGGTCGCGTGCAGTTCCACTATACGCTGATCGACTTCGTGGCCTATTGGCGCTCGGGCGAGCCGCGCCCGGGTGGCGACGCGGCGGAGGCCCGCTGGTTCTCGCGGACGGCTCTCGATGGCCTCGATCTGTGGGACGAGACCAGACGCATCATCGGCATGGCGCGCCGCCGGCGCTGAACGGGTACCGCCGCTGGTGCCGGTCCGGTCGCCAGTCGCTGGCCGCCCTCGATCCCCGTCTTTTCGGCCCCGCTCCCGGGAACATGGCTGCGCCGGTGCCATGCCGGCACCGCGGCGCGCTCATCGGGGGTCCGGTTGCGGCCTGCGCGGACCGCCTAGTTCAGGCCGTCGAGGTTGAAGTGGATGGTGATCGCTCCGATCGCCTCACCGGTGTTCGGATCGGCGACCGTGAAATTGGCCTGCGCGCCGATCGACTGCGTCGGTCCGTCGATCTCGATATCGTCGATGAATCGGCCTGCGACGCCGGCACGGAAGCTCTTTGCGAAACGCACGTCGGTGCCGTGCCAGATCTCCGACACCGTATTCGTCTGCGCGATGCTGAGCCCGGTCGCATCGATGATGCCGATCTCGTCGATCATATCGCCGCCGTCCGCCATCACGCGGCGCATGCGTCCGGCCAGCGGGCTCTCGGTCACACTCGGCATCAGTCGCCGATCCGTGGTCCGGGCCTCCCAGCGCCAGGTCTCGACCATCTTGTCGATGTCGTTCCGCGTCAGATCGGCATGGTCGGCGTTCGCCCGGCGCAGCGCGTCGATGAGGTCCTCCTTGACGATGATCGCCTCGATCTCCGGCAGGATTCGAAGGATGTCATCCTCGTCCGGCGCGGCGAACGCCCTGCCGCCAACGAGCAGCACGGCGAAGGCGATTAGAACGATAACGTGACGGCGCATTTCTCCAGCGTCCTCTTGTTGCATATCCGGCTCGTCATGCGTCGCAAAAGGCGTGCCATCGCTGCATCGGGGCGCCTGAATTCATCTGCAATTTTGCTCAAATCGTGCGCCCGACACGGCGACGTCGACAAGGATCGCCGCCGCCCGGTTTCAGCTGCGGTCGCCCGCCGACCGGTCCCCCGCACCGCCGCGCAGCAGCCAGCGCGCAAAGAGCGGGATCAGGATTGGCATCATCACGATGCGGGCGACGTGGTGCACGCCGACATAGGCGGGATCGAGGTCAAGGTTGATCGCGATCAGCGTCATCGCCTCGACCCCGCCCGGGGCGAAGGCAAGCATCGCCTGGCCGAAACCGAGCCCGAGCAGGCGGTTCACGACAAATGCGAAGCCGGCCGAAAGGGCGAGCGCGAGGGCCGCCGCGCCGATCCCCAAGAGCGACACGCGCGCCAGCTCGTCGCGACGGGCGCCATGGAAGCGAGCGCCGATCATGCAACCCAGCGCGACCATGCCGACGTTCACGAGCTCCGGGGGGAGCCGCGCACCGTTGAGGTCGCTCGCGTGCAGTGCCGCGCTCACCAGCATGGCACCGATCAGCGGTGCGGCGGCGATGCGCAGACGCCACGCAACGAGCGCCGCGCCCGCCGACGCGGCTGCGAACAGCCAGATCTGCTCGAACCCCGTCGCCATCGTGCCACTTTGCGGCGCCGGCGCCACCGCCGGCACGACCGCGAGCGGCAGCAGCAGGACGAGCACGACCAGGCGCACCGACTGCGCGACCACGACGCTGCGCATGTCCGCCCCGGTGCCGGACGCATAGGCCAGTACGAACGCGAGGCTGCCCGGCGTCGATGCGAACAGCGCGGTGCTCGGAGAGGTGCGCGCGAACAGCCGAAAGAATGCGTAGCTTGCGAGGATCGCGACCGGCACGTAGAGGACGAGAATCGCGATGCTGGCCGGCCAGCGCGCCATCGCCGGCAGCGTCTCGGGACCGACGGCCGCACCGATCGAAATGCCCAGCAAGACGAAGATGAGCGGCCGCATGAGCTGTGGCACGCCGACGTCGACGCCGGCGATCGCAAGCAGGGCGGTCGCCGCGATGGCGCCGCCGAGCCAGGGGATCGGCAGTCCGACGAGCGAGAAGAGAAGGCCGCCTGCGGCACCCGCCGCCAGCGTACGGAGCGTCGTCAGCGACGGCGCAAGGCGCGCGAGGCGTGCCGGCAGGGTTCGTGTCCGCGATGGGCGCATATAGGGTTCGCGCCCGCGCTCTTGGCTCAGGTGGGGTCCCTGGGAACCGTCGCCGTCATCGACGGGCGCCGGGCGACGCCGTCGTCGTACCAGCGGGTCAGATTCGGCCTGCCCTCACGCCAGTTGTCGCCGGGGAACCGGAAATCGAGATAGCCCAGCGCGCAGCCGAGCGCCGCATCGCCGATCGAAATGTCGGTCGGCGGCTGCGCGACTTCGCCCTCGAGCAGGTCGAGGGTACGCGCCGTCGACCGCTGGCGCCGCTCCAGCCATGCCGGCCATTGCAGTTCCTTGGGCCGTCGGCCGAGCTCGATGATTCGGTCGACCGAGGCGTCGATCACGCCGCGGGCGAGTGCCTGTCGGCGCAATGCGGACCAGCGGTCTGGACCATGGGCGGGGAACAGGTTGACGCCGTCGTGCAGCGAGTCGAGAAACTCGCAGATCATCCCCGACTCGACGTAGACCGTACCGTCGTCGAGGATCAGCGCCGGCACCTTGCCCAGCGGATTGTCGGCGGCGATGTCTGTGGCCGGATCCCAGACGTTCGTCGGGATCAGTGAAACTCGGTCGACGAGCCCTGTTTCGTGCAGGGTGACCATGACGAGTCGGACGTAGGGCGAGGTCGGCGAATGGCGGAGTCTCATGGCGCGGCTGTTCCTGTCCTTGGCGTTGGTGCCCGGCGTTGCGTCGGCTCAGAAGCGGTCCTTGCGGCTGCGCACCTCGGCGAAGACCGCCACCGGATTGGCGGGCGTAAGCCCCACTGCGGCGGCGACGTCCTCGTCGTCCGCGCGCAGGAACGGGTTGGTTGCAAGCTCGTCGGCCAGGCGCGACGGGACCGTGGGACTGCCGGCCGCGCGCAGCCGGTCGATCTCCGCCGAACGGGCCCGCAGCGCCTTGTTCGTGGGGTCGACGGTCAGCGCGAACCGGGCGTTGGCCTGGGTGTATTCGTGTGCGCAGTAGATCCGCGTCGAGGGCGGCAGGGCCCGGATCTTGTCGAGCGACCGCCACATCTGCTCGGGCGTGCCCTCGAACAGCCGGCCGCAGCCCAGCGCGAACACCGTATCGCCGCAGAAGAGGGCGTCGGACTCCTCGAACCAGTAGGCGATATGGCCGCTGGTATGGCCGGCGACGTCGATCACCTTCGCTGTCGCGTTGCCGAGCGCATAGTTGTCGCCCTCGCTGAGCTGGACGTCGATGCCCGGGATGCGGCCGGCGTCGGACCGTGCGCCGACGATCGTGCAGCCGGTTCTTTCCTTGATCTCAAGATTTCCCCCGACATGGTTGCCGTGGTGGTGCGTGTTGAGGATATGGGTGATCCGCCATCCCTTGGCGTCGGCGGACTCGAGCACCGGTGCCGCGACCGCCGGGTCGATCACCGCCGTGGCGCCGGTTTCCGCCTCGTGCGCCAGATAGACGTAATTGTCGTGCAGTACCGGGATCTGGTGGATATCCAGGACGGCCATCGTCTCCTCGCTCTCGGGCGGCGCGGGGACGATGCCCCGGCGGGCGCGAGACTACACCCCGCCGGCGCGCCGGGACAAGCCCGGGCGGCGTGCGTTCTGGTCGCGGCGATTTTCTGCTAGACTGCGGCGCCATGTGGACCGACGTCATCGATCTCGACGAGTTCTACCGCTCGCCGCTCGGCCATGTCGCGATCCGGGTCCTGCGCAGGCGAATACGCGCCGTGTGGCCCGACGTGCGCGGCATGACGGTGCTCGGGCTCGGCTACGCGACACCCTACCTGCGGCAGTTCCGCAACGAGGCAGAGCGGGTGATGGCGATCGCCCCCGCTTCGCAGGGGGTCATTCCCTGGCCTGCGAACGAACCGGGCCAGATCGCACTGGCCTACGAGACCGAACTGCCGCTGCCGGATCTCTCGATCGACCGGCTCCTCATGGCCCACGCCGTCGAATCGAGCGAACAGCTGCGTGCGATGATGCGCGAGGCGTGGCGCGTCCTCAAGGGCAACGGCCGGCTTCTCGCGGTGGTGCCGAACCGGACCGGGATCTGGGCACGCAGCGAGCGGACGCCGTTCGGCTGCGGTCATCCCTACAGCCACGGCCAGATCAAGCGGCTGCTGCGCGACTGCCTGTTCACGCCCGGCGATACCGTGCGCGCCCTGTACGTGCCGCCGCTGCGGCGCCGGCTGGTGCTCAAGTCCGCTCCGGCGGTCGAGCGCATCGGCGAGCGCATGTTTCAGACGTTCGCGGGGGTCCTCCTGATCGAGGCGACGAAACAGGTCTACGCGGCGACGCCGGGCAAGGCGGTCGAGCAACGCCGCCGCTTCGTCGTGCTTCCCGGCGGCATGCCGGCGGCGCAGAGCATCGTAAGACGCGACGGCCCGAATCCGCACGCCGGCTGACCGCGGGTCCCGCCGGACTCGATGGCCGCCACGTCAACGGGGCGATGAGGGCCCGTCGGCGCCGCGCGCGCCAGCCTTGCCGGTAACGGTGTTTCTTAGCGCGCGCAAGGGTCTTCCGTCGATCGCCGCGAGACCGAGGCCGATCAGCGCCATGCCGACGAAATGCTTGGGCTCGAGCCGCTCGCCGAGGATCAGCGTGCCCAGCAGGATCGCGCTGACCGGAACGAGGAATGTCACCAGCAGGATATTGGTCGCTCCGGCGGTGCCGAGGATGCGGAAGTAGAGGATGTAGGCGAGCGCCGTCGAGGCCAGTGCCAGCGCCGCCACCGCCAGCCAGATCTCTGCCCCGGGCAGCGCCAGCGCCCACGGCCGGTCGACGGCCAGCGCAAGCGGCACGAGCATGACGGTCGACGCCGTCACCTGGCCCGCCGCCGTCTGCACGGGACGGACGCCCATGCGCTTGAAACGTCGTCCGAACACCCCGGCGAAGGCATATGAGAGCGCCGCCGCGAGGCAGGCAAGTTGGGCGAGGACGTTGACGCCGATGCCGGCCAGCACCTCCGGGCCGATCATCAGCACGACGCCGGCGAAGCCGATTACGACGCCGGCGCCGCGCCCCGGCGACAGGCGCTCATCGTCGGTCAATGCATGGGCGACGAGCACGACGAACAGGGGCGTCGTCGCGTTCAGGATCGACGCCAGCCCGCTGGCGATCTGGGTCTGACCCCAGACGATCAGGCTGAACGGCACCAGGTTGTTGAGGAATCCCATGCCCGCGAACGCGGCCCACAGGTGCGGGTCGGCGGGAATGCGTTGGCCGCGCAGCAGCAGGTAGACATGCAGGGCGAGCGCCGCGAGCCCGACGCGCAGCGTGACGATGGTGAACGGCGGCAGGTCGTCGACGGCGACCCCGACGAAAAAGAACGAACCGCCCCACAACAGCGACAGCACGATCAGCCGCGCCCAGTCGCCCGCCGCCATCGTCGTGCTGATGCCGTCCCGTGTCACGTCGCGACCCTCCTTGCGGTTGCCTCTCGAACCCTAGGCGCGGCGATGCGGCACCCGCATTCCGTTTCTTGCGGCGATCTCGCTCACGCGCCGGCGTCCGCCTCCAGCGCGTCGGTATCGGACGCGTCGACCACGCGTCGCGCGGTATCGTAGTGGAAGCCCTGTCGGGCGAGCGCTGCAAGGTCGCGTTCGCGCAACGCGACGCGGTTCCCCCGCGTACGGTACGGACCGATGCGCCGCCGTCGGGCGTACGCAACCGCGGCGGCGAAATCCGGTTCGGCCGCCTCGTCCCGCAGCCCGGCGAGCGCCCCCTCGATGTCGTCGTGGCCGACTCCCTTGGCCCTGAGGCGCGCGCGGATGCCGTGCGCGGAGACGCCGCGGCGGTGCAGGCTCGACGCGCGGGCCGCCGCGTACGTGCGATCGTCGAGCAGGCCCGTACGCACGAAGCGGGCGATGATGTCCTCGATCGCCGCGATGCCCTCGGTCCGGTCGGTGCCGTGCGCGCGCACCGATTTCTCGACCCGTCGCACGAGCACCCGCCGCAGACTCTCGGTCGAGGCCGCGAACCGCTGCAGATACCAGAGCGCGACGTTCTCGAGCTGCCGCGGCGTCGCCTTCTTCGGCCCGCGCCGCCGCTTGTTGCCGGCAGCGCCGGCCGTCTTG
>JBFHDX010000070.1:0-19914 GCA_041584475.1 Alphaproteobacteria bacterium | reverse complement strand
TCGTTCGGCGCCGGACCGCATGATTTGACCTGCGCCCGTTCGTTGCTGCCCGCTCCATTTTTGCAATCACAGGCTGTATTCGTCAAGGGGGAACCAGGCGGGGCGGTTCCCGGCCCCGGACGATCGGCCGTGCGCCGGCGCCGCCAGATGCTGTCCAGACCGGCCCGGCCACCGGCAGCGGACGCACTCTTCGGCAGCCGACGCGCCCGTCGGCCGGCTCTCGCGTCGGCCGGTGCCGATTCGTTGCCGATTTGGTCCCGAAAGCGGCAATTCGAAATTTTTTCTCACCGTGAACATAGTAAGAACATAAATCGAACGCATTGTTGAGAAATCGTTAAAATTTCATGAGCTTGCACAAATCCTTGTGCCGATTCGACGGCAAGACACAAATAACAGTTCTATCTGGAGAACAAATATCGTCTCGAATTACCACGGAAATACTATGTCTGCCCATTGACGAACGGTATTTTCCCATGATATCCCACGATGTCCCATCATGTGCATGATGTGGCATGCCGCCGGTACGCTTGCGTTTGCGTGGCCTCGCGGTACGCCGGCGCAGCGGGACGGACGGCGACGCGAGAACGGACGATGAAAGGTGACGGCTGGCGATGGCGCTGTTCACCGGCACATTCGAGAACAAGGTCGACCGCAAGGGCCGCGTGTCCCTGCCGGCGACCTTCCGCGCGCAGCTGCCCGAGGGCGACGGCCGGCTCGTCTTCGTCTACCGCTCGCCGAGCCTGGCGGCGCTGGAGGCGTGCGACCGCAGCTTCATGGAGCGGCTCGCCGACAGCCTCGAGGACTACGATTTGTTCTCCGAGGCCGAGGAGGATCTCGGCGGCACCATCCTCGCCGACGCCCGGCCGCTGTCGCTCGACGGCGAAGGCCGAATCATGCTGCCCGCCGAACATTCCGAATTCGCCGGGATCGCCGACCGCGTCACCTTCGTCGGGCGCGGCCGCCGGTTCCAGCTCTGGCATCCGGATGCCTTCGCCGCGCACGCGGTGACGGCCCGCACCCGCGCGCGCGGCCGCACGTTGAGGCTGCGCCCCTCGGAGGGCGAGCGATGACGGCGCGCGACGCGACGACCCCTGGAGATGCCCACCGCCCGGTGATGCTGACCGAGGTGCTGGCGGTGCTGTCCCCCCGCAACGACGGGACCTACGTGGACGGCACCTTCGGCGCCGGCGGATACAGCCGGGCGATTCTCGACGCGGCGGATTGCGTGGTCTGGGCGGTAGACCGTGACCCCGATGCAATCCGCCGCGGAGAGACCATGGCGGCCGGCTATGCCGGTCGGCTGCGCCTGATCCACGGCCGCTTCGGCGAGCTGCGGGCGCTGCTGCGCGAGCGCGGCGTCAGCCTCGTCGACGGCGTCGCGCTCGACCTCGGCGTCTCGTCGCCGCAGCTCGACGAGCCGGCGCGCGGCTTCTCGTTCCGCGCCGACGGGCCGCTCGACATGCGCATGGAGGCGGCCGGCGCCAGCGCCGCCGACGCGGTCAACGAACTCCCCGAGGACGAGCTCGCCCGCATCATCCGCAGCTTCGGCGAGGAGCGCCACGCCCGGCGCGTCGCCCGCGCCATCGTCGCCGCGCGCCGGGCGGCGCCGATCACGCGCACGCTGGCGCTGGCCGAGATCGTGCGCGGCGCGGTGCCGAAATCGCGCGACGGCATCGACCCGGCGACGCGCACGTTCCAGGCGCTGCGCATCCACGTCAACGACGAGCTCGGCGAACTCGACCGCGGCCTCGCCGCCGCCGAGGCGGTGCTGGCCCCGGGCGGCCGTCTCGCCGTGGTCGCCTTCCATTCGCTCGAAGACAGGCGCGTCAAGGCCTTCCTCCGGGCGCGGGCCGGCCTCGCCCCGCGCGCGTCGCGCCACCTCCCCGCGGCGCAGGAGGAAGGCCGCGCGCCGACCTTCCGCCTCCTCGACGGCGGCCTCGCCCGGCCGGGCGAGGCCGAGGTCGCGGCCAACCCGCGCGCCCGCTCGGCCCGCCTGCGCGCCGCCGAGCGCACCGACGCGCCCGCCTGGAACGAGGGAGCAGCGGCATGAGACTCCTGATGTTCGTCGGCTGGCTGGTCGGCGCCGCGCTCGCCGGGGCCGGCCTCTACGGCATCGCCTACGAGGTCGAGCAACTGGAGGTCCAGCTCGCCGCCCTCGAGCAGGACATCCGCCGCGAGCACGAAGCGACCCGCACGCTCGAGGCGGAATGGGCCTATCTCGCCCGGCCCGACCGCATGGCCGAGCTGTCGCGGCGCTACCTGCCCGAACTGCACAGCCTGTCGGCGGCCCGGCTGGCGCGCATCGAGGACATCCCGGTCGGCCCGCGGCGCGACGGACCCGACGCGCCGGCCTCGTCGGCGACGAAGGCGGCGGCCGTCGCGGCACGGAACTAGGTGACGTCATGATCGATCACGTGCCGACCGATGCGACCGCCGCCCGTGGCGCCGCCGGAAGCCGCGCGTTCCGCCCGGGACGCCACCCGCACGCGGCCTACCTGCCGCCGCGCCTCGACGGGCGCGTCCGGCGGACCCTGGCGCTCGGGCGCGTCCGACTGCTGGTCGCCGGCACCGCGATGCTGCTGGCGTTCGCCGCCGTCGGCGGGCGCCTGACCCAGCTCGCCGCGGTCGGCGCCGGGGGCAGCGGCGACATCGTGGCCGGCGCCGCGACGGCCGGCACGATCCAGCCGCGCGGCAAGATCGTCGACCGCAACGGCGAGGTTCTCGCGACCGATCTCGCGACCGCCTCGCTGTACGCCAACGCCCGCCGCCTGCTCGACCCGGAAGAGGCGGCGCTGGCGCTGGTCAACGCCCTGCCCGACCTCGACCATGCCGCGACCCTGAAACGCCTGCGGTCCGGGCGCACCTTCGTCTGGCTGCGACGCAACCTGACGCCGCGCGAGCAGTGGGAGGTCAACCGGCTCGGCATCCCGGGGCTCGACTTCGTGCCCGAATACAACCGCGTCTATCCGCACGGGCCGCTGCTGTCCCACGTGCTCGGTTTCGTCGACCGCGACAACCGCGGCATCGCCGGCCTCGAGAAGACGTTCGACGCATCGCTGAACGACGGCGACGTGCTGCGGCTGACGATCGATCTGCGGGTCCAGCACGCGCTGCGCGAGGAACTGCGCGCGGCGATGATCGAACACGATGCGAAGGGTGCGGCGGGGATCGTGCTCGACACGCGCTCGGGCGAGGTGGTCGCGCTGGTCTCGCTGCCCGATTTCGATCCCAATCACCCGGGCAAGGCGCGCGAGCGCTCGCTGTTCAACCGGGCCACCCTCGGCGTCTACGAGCTCGGCTCGACCTTCAAGATCTTCACCACGGCGATCGCGCTCGACTCGGGCGTCGCCACGATGGAGCAGCGCTACGACGCGACCAGGCCGCTCACCGTCGCCAGCCACACGATCCGCGACTACCACGCCAAGCGACGCTGGCTGTCGCTGCCCGAAGTGTTCATGTTCTCCTCCAACATCGGTGCCGCCCGCATGGCGCTCGATATCGGCGCCGCGACGCAGCAGGACTACCTGCGTCGGCTCGGCCTGCTGGACGCACCGGCGATCGAGCTGCCCGAGGTCGGGCGGCCGCTGGTGCCGTCGCCGTGGCGGCCGGTGAACACGATGACGATCGGATTCGGACACGGGCTCGCGGTCAGTCCATTGCAGCTTGCATCGGGGGCCGCGACTGTCGTAAACGGCGGCGTGCGGAACGAGCCGACGCTGGTCGCACGATCCGGAACGGTGCCGCCGGTCCGGGTGTTCGACGCGTCGACGTCGCGGCAGATCCGTCGGCTGATGCGGCTCGCGGTTACCGATGGTACCGGTCGCCGGGCCGACGTCGCCGGTTACGCCGTCGGCGGCAAGACCGGGACGGCGGAAAAGCCGGGCGGGACCGGCTACGAGGGATCGGCGCTGATCTCGTCCTTCGTCGCCGCTTTCCCGATCGACGATCCGCGCTATGTCGTGCTGGCCATGCTGGACGAGCCGAGCGGCAGCAACGGCACAAGGGGATATGCAACGGGTGGCTGGGTCGCCGCCCCGGTGGTCGGGGCGGTCATCGCACGCATGGCGCCGATGCTCGGCGTCGCGCCGGTCGATGGCGACGTCCGGCCCGACGGGTCGCCCGGCGGTGACGAATTTGCGGAGGGACGCAAGTTTGCGTCTTATTGATCTGATTGGCGAGACCGCATATCGGAAGGCCGAGGCCGCCGGCGGGATCCCGCCGGGCGGCGACGGCGGACCGGAGATCGCCGCGCTGACCGCCGACAGCCGGACGGTCGAGCCGGGGGCGCTGTTCGCGGCGCTTGCCGGCTCGGCGCACGACGGCCGGGATTTCATCGCTGCGGCCGTTGCCGGCGGCGCGGTTGCCGTGCTTGCCCCCGCCGGAACCGACCCGGCCGCGGCCGGCGGCGCGGTGCTTCTGACCGACGACAATCCGAGGCGCCGCTTCGCCCTGATGGCGGCGACGCTTTACGGCCGGCAGCCGCGCACCGTGGCCGCGATCACGGGAACCAACGGCAAGACGTCGGTCGCCGCCTTTCTGCGCCAGATCTGGTCCGAGCTCGGGCTGCGCGCGGCGAGCATCGGAACGCTCGGCGTGTTCGGTGCCGACGGCCGCGCCCTCGAGGGCCCGTCGCTGACCACGGCCGATCCGGTCACCCTGCACCGCACGCTCGCCGCGCTCGCCGACGATGGCACCGACCATCTGGCCATGGAGGCGTCGAGCCACGGGCTCGACCAGCACCGGCTCGACGGCGTCCGGCTGGCGGCCGCCGCCCTGACCAACGTCACCCGCGACCATCTCGACTATCACGAAACGATGGAGTCTTACCGTGCAGCAAAGCTGCGGCTGTTCGAGGGGATCCTGCCCGCCGGCGCCACCGCCGTCGTGCGGCACGCGGCCCCCGAGCGGGCGGCGATCGAGGCGATCGCGGCGCGCCGCGGGCTCGAGCTGCTGACGTACGGAATCGACGCGGGCGACCTGCGCTGCGGCACCGCCGAGATCGCCGATATCGGCTGGCGGCTGTCGCTGCGCCTGCACGACCGGACGGTCGAGACCGGGGTGCCGCTGCCGGGCGCGTTCCAGCTCGAGAACGTGCTGTGCGCGCTGGCCCTCGCCGTCGCCTGCGGCGCCGGGCTGGACGGCGCCGCGGCGGTACTGCCGCGGCTTCGGGCGGTGCCGGGCCGGATGGAGATCGCCGGGCGGCTCGACAGCGGAGCCACGGTCATCATCGACTACGCGCATACGCCCGACGCGCTGGAGACCGTGCTGCGGGCGATCCGCCCGTTCGCCCGGGGCCGGCTCGCCGTCGTGTTCGGCTGCGGCGGGGACCGCGATCCGGGCAAGCGCCCGATCATGGGCGAGATCGCGGCACGGCTCGCCGATCGCCCGATCGTCACCGACGACAACCCGCGCTCGGAGGACGCGGCGAAGATCCGCGCCGAGATCCTGGCCGCTTGCCCGGGGGCGCGCGAGATCGGCGACCGCGCGGCCGCGATCCGCAGCGCGATCGACGAGCTGGCGGCCGGCGATATCCTCGTCGTCGCCGGCAAGGGACACGAGACCGGCCAGATCGTCGGCAACCGCACCTTGCCGTTCAGCGACGCCGAGGCGGTCGCCGAGGCGTTGCGCGACCGGCGGGGGGGCGGCCGATGAGCGCGCTCTGGACCGCGGAGGCAGCCGCCACCGCGACCGCTGGCCGGGCTCACGGCGGCTGGCAGGCGAGCGGCGTCTCGATCGACAGCCGCAGCGTCGAACCCGGCGACCTGTTCATCGCCATCCGCGGCCCCAACACCGACGGCCACCTCTACGTCGAGGATGCCCTGCGCAAGGGCGCCGCGGCCGCGATGGTGGCGGCGGACTGGGCGGCCGGACGCGACGTGGCCGGACGGCCGCTGCTCGTCGTCGACGACACCATGGACGGGCTCAACGCGCTTGCCCGTGCGGCGCGGGCGCGCAGCGCCGCGCGCGTCGCCGCGATCACCGGCAGCGTCGGCAAGACCAGCACGAAGGAAGCGCTCGCCCACGTGCTGGCGGCGCAGGGTCTCACCGAGGCGACGCGCGGCAATCTCAACAACCAGTGGGGACTGCCGCTGTCGCTCGCGCGCATGCCCGCGGCGGCGGCGTACGGGGTTTTCGAGCTCGGCATGAACCATGCCGGGGAATTGACGCCCCTGTCGCGACTGTTGCGGCCCGATGTCGCGCTGATCACGGCGGTCGAGGCCGTGCACCTGGAATTCTTCGCGTCGGAAGCCGAGATCGCCGACGCCAAGGCCGAGATCTTCGCGGGCGTGGACGGCGACGGCGCGGCGCTGCTCAACGCCGACAACCGGCATTTCGCCCGCCTCCGGCAGCAGGCACAGCGCGCCGGCATCGGTCGCGTGTTCGCGTTCGGCGCCGCGGACAGCGCCGACTTCCGGCTGCTGGATTGGCGCATCGAGGAGCCGGGCAACCGGATCGAAGCGGACATCGACGGCCACCGGCTTTCGTTCACGACCGGTGCACCGGGCGCCCACTGGGCGCTCATCGCGATCAGCGTCCTGGGGGCCGCGCATCTGCTCGGCGCCGACGTCGAAGCGGCTGCCCGCTCGCTCGCCGGGATCAGTGCGCCGAAAGGCCGCGGCGAGCAGCACCGCATCGCGCACCCGCGCGGCGGCCGCTTCACGCTCATCGACGAGAGCTACAACGCGAGCCCCGCCTCGATGCGGGCGGCCTTCGCCGTGCTCGGCGCGATGCGGCCGGCCCGCGGCGGCCGGCGCATCGCCGTACTCGGGGACATGCTGGAGCTCGGGCCCGACAGCCCTGGACTGCACGCAGGGCTCGCCGCGAACCTCGAGGCCGAGGGAATCGACCTCGTCTTCACCGCGGGCACCGACATGGCCCATCTGATGAAGGCCCTGCCCGAGCGGCTGCGGGCCCACCATGCCGACACCAGCGACGGGCTCGTCGCTCCCGTCACGGCGGTGGTCCGCCCGGGCGACGTGGTCACGGTCAAGGGTTCGCTCGGCAGTCGCATGGCGCCGGTCGTCGAGGCGTTGCTGCGGATCGGCCGGAACGACAACGACAAGCCGGCGCCGAAGCGCGCGAGCCGGGGCTGAGAGGGTCGGCATGCTGTACAATTTGCTGCCGCCGCTCGCCGACGAGTTCCAGGCCTTCAACCTGTTCCGGTACCTGACGTTCCGCACCGGCGGCGCGATGATGACGGCACTGTTCCTGAGCTTCCTGCTCGGGCCGCGCATCATCAACTGGTTGCGCGCCCAGCAGCGGGCGGGCCAGCCGATCCGGAGCGACGGGCCGGAGACGCACCTGGCGAAGGCCGGCACGCCGACCATGGGCGGCTTCCTGATCCTGCTCGCGCTGTCGCTGTCGACGCTGCTCTGGGCCGACCTGACGAACGGTTACGTCTGGATCGTGCTGCTCGTCACCATCGGGTTCGGCGCCGTCGGTTTCGCCGATGATTACCTCAAACTGTCGCGGCGCAGCCCCAAGGGCATGCCCGGCAAGGTCAAGCTCCTGTTCGAGATCTGCATCGCCGCCGCGGCGGCGTGGTTCGCGACCCAGGTCACCCGCGAGCCGCTCGCGACCGGCCTCGCCGTGCCGTTCGTCAAGGATCTGCTGATCCCGCTCGGCATCGGCTTCATCCCCTTCGCGATCCTCGTCACGGTCGGCGCGTCGAACGCGGTCAACCTCACCGATGGGCTCGACGGGCTGGCCATCGTTCCGGTGATGATCGCCGCCGGCTGCTTCGGTTTCATCGCCTATCTCGTCGGCAACGCCGTGTACGCCAACTATCTGCAGATCCACCACGTGCCGGGCACCGGCGAGCTCGCCGTCTTCTGCGGCGCGCTGGTCGGCGCCAGCCTCGGTTTCCTCTGGTACAACGCGCCTCCGGCAATGGTGTTCATGGGCGACACCGGCTCGCTGTCGGTCGGCGGCGCGCTCGGCGCCATCAGCATCGTCACCAAGCACGAGCTGGTGCTCGCCATCATCGGCGGGCTGTTCGTCCTCGAGACGGTCTCGGTCATCGTCCAGGTCATCTCGTTCAAGCTGACCGGCAAACGTGTCTTCGCCATGGCGCCGCTGCACCACCATTTCGAGAAGAAGGGCTGGGCCGAGCCGACCATCGTCATCCGCTTCTGGATCATCGCGTCGATTCTCGCGGTGGTCGGTCTGGCGACGCTGAAGCTGCGATAGGGGCGGGCGCGCGATGATCGATCTCAGCCTCTTCGCCGGAACGCCCGTCGCCGTGATGGGTCTCGGCCGCTCGGGCCTGGCAGCGGCGCGGGCGCTGGCCGCCGGCGGCGCGGAGGTGCGCGCCTGGGACGACAGCGAGAGCGGCCGCAAGAGCGCGGCCGCGGCCGGGGTGGCGCTGACGGACCTGTCGCAGCGCCGGAGCTGGCAGGACGTGCGCACGCTGGTGCTCAGCCCCGGCATCCCGCACACCCACCCGGCTCCGCACGTCGCGGCCGCGCGGGCGCGCGAGGCCGGGGCGGAGATCATCGGCGACATCGAGCTCCTCGTGCGCGCGGGATCGCCGGCGACCTATGTCGGGATCACCGGAACCAACGGGAAATCGACGACGACCGCGCTCATCGGCCACATTTTGAATCAGGCCGGCAAGACCGTCGAGGTCGGCGGCAATATCGGCCGGCCGGTCTGCGATTTCGAGATGCTCGACGGCGACGGCTTCTACGTGCTCGAGATGTCGTCGTACCAGATCGAGCTGACCCCGTCGCGCGCCTTTGCAGTGGCGGTCCTGATCAATATCAGCCCCGATCACCTCGATCGCCACGGCGGCATGGCGGGCTACGTGTCCGCCAAGCGCGCGCTGGTCGCCGACCCACGGTCGGGGTCGACGGTCGTCATCGGTGTCGACGACGCGGAGTCGCGAGCGATCCATGATGCGCTGCGCGCGACCGAGCGGGCGCGAAGCGGTGCCGTCGATGTCTGTGCCATCTCGTCGCAGCGCAGGGTGCCGGGCGGCGTCTATGTCGTCGACGGAGTCCTGCGCGACGACCGGGACGGCAAGGACGCCGAGATCATGTCCCTGAACGACGTCGAAACCCTGCCCGGCGTGCACAATCACCAGAACGTTGCGGCGGCCTTTGCGGCGACATCCTCGCGACTGCGGCAGATTAAGCTCAAATCCCCGACGATAGTCGACGGAATCCGCAGTTTTCCAGGGCTTTCACACCGGCAGGAGCTGGTGGCAATCATCGATGGCGTCAAGTATATTAATGATAGCAAGGCTACCAATGCCGACGCTGCAGCGCGGGCGCTGGCGTGCTACGAGAATATCTACTGGATCGCCGGCGGCCGTGCGAAGGAGGGTGGACTTTCCGCCCTCGATCCACAGCTGTCGCGCATCCGGCGTGCCTTCCTGATCGGGGAGGCGGCCGAGCGGATGGCGGCAGAGCTGCGCGGCCGGGTCGAAACAGACATAAGCGGCGATCTCGGAAGCGCGGTGCGGGATGCGCGGGATGCCGCCTTGCGCGAAGGGCTGAACGGTCCGGTCGTGCTCTTGTCGCCGGCCTGTGCATCCTTCGACCAGTTCAAGGACTTTGAGGCCAGAGGGACTGAATTCCGGAGGCTCGTGGCAGATTTGCCCGGGGGCTCTCGACGTGTGACGCCACATGTGGAGACTGCCTGATGCCTGCGTTGTCCCGTACCGATAATTCCGTCGTCGGCCACTGGTGGTGGACGGTCGACAAGCTCACGCTGCTGGCGCTGATCATGCTCGCCGCCATCGGCATGCTCCTGACCATGGCGGCGAGTCCCCCGATCGCCGCCCGGCTCGACCTCGATCCGCAATTTTTCATCGCCCGCCACGCGGCGATCCTGCCGGTGGCGCTGCTGGTCATGGTCGTGATCTCGACGATGTCCCTGAAGTCGGTGCGACGCCTCGCGCTGCTCGTCTTCGTCGTCGGCGCGGCGATGATGGCGATGACGCTGGCCGTCGGCGCCGAGGTCAAGGGAGCGAGCCGCTGGATCTACATCGCCGGCTTCTCGGTGCAGCCGTCCGAGTTCGTCAAGCCGGCCTTCGCGGTGCTCGCCGCCTGGCTGCTGGCGCCGCGGCCGGCCAGCCAGGAGATCCCCGGCGCGGCGATCTGCACGCTGCTGTTCACCCTGGTCGTCGGCATGCTGCTGGCACAGCCCGATGTCGGCCAGGCCGGCATGGTCACGGCCGTCTGGCTGGCGCAGTGGTTCCTTGCCGGCCTGTCGATCGCCTGGATCGGGGCGTCGGCGGTGATGGGCGGCATGTCGATGATCGCCGCCTATTTCATGTTCCCGCACGTGGCGATCCGCATCGACAGGTTCATCGACCCGCACGCCGACACCGGATATCAGGTCGAGCGTGCGATGCAGGCCTTCATGGCCGGCGGGTTCCTCGGCCAGGGTCCGGGCGAGGGCATCGTCAAGGCGAGCATACCGGACGCCCATTCGGATTTCGTCCTGGCCGTCGCCGCCGAGGAGTTCGGCCTGATCGCGACGCTCGCCATCGTCGCCCTGTTCGCGTTCATCGTGCTGCGGGGCTTCAACCGCCTGTATCACGAGCACAGCGTGTTCGCGACCCTCGCCGGCTTCGGCCTGCTCGTGCAGTTCGGGTTGCAGGCGCTGATCAACATGGGTTCGACGCTCAATCTGATCCCGACCAAGGGCATGACGCTTCCGTTCCTGTCCTACGGCGGATCTTCGTTGCTCGCCATGGCGTTCGGCATGGGCATGCTGCTCGCGCTGACGCGACGACGAGTCGGGGAGGAGGAGTGACGCGGGCGAACGGAGTCATAGTCCTTGCAACCGGTGGCACAGGCGGACATGTCTTTCCGGCGCAGGCGCTCGCGCACGCGCTCGTCGCGCGCGGCCACCGGCTCGTCCTCGTCACCGATCGCCGGGGCGGCGCCTATGGCGGGCTCCTCGGCGGCCTCGAAACCCACCGCATCCGCGCGGCAGGCATCAGCGGACGCGGTCTGACGGCCAGAGTCTCCGCGGTTCTCCAGCTGGGTCTGGGTCTTCTGCAGGCGCGCAGCCTGCTGGGACGGCTCAGGCCCAGCGCCGTCGCCGGGTTCGGCGGCTACCCGTCGGTCCCGACGATGGTCGCGGCGGCGCAGCTCGGCTGCAAGACGATCATCCACGAGCAAAACGCCGTGCTGGGCCGCGCCAACCGGGTGCTGGCGCCGCGGGCCGACCGCATCGCGACCGCCTTCGACACCACGGCGATGCTGCGTGAAGCCGACCAGGCCCGCGCGATACGCACCGGCAATCCGGTGCGGCCCGAGGTGATCGAGGCGGCGCGCCCCTATCGACCGCCCGAAGCCGACGGAGCGATCGAGATCCTGGTCACCGGCGGTAGCCAGGGAGCGACGATCTTCGGCGAGGTCGTCCCGCCGGCACTGGCCGCCCTGCCGCCCGAGATCCGGCAGCGGCTGCGCGTGACCCAGCAGTGCCGCAGCGAGAGTTCGCCGGAAGCCGCCCGCCAGTACGCGGAGGCCGACATCGCCGCGGAGCTGTCGCCGTTCTTTGCCGACATCCACGAGCGGCTGGCGCGCGCGCATCTGGTGATCTGCCGCTCGGGTGCGTCGACGGTGGCCGAGATGGCGGTCGCCGGGCGGCCGGCGATCATGATCCCCTACCCGCACGCGATCGACGATCACCAGCGCGAGAACGCGGCGCGGCTGTGCGATGCCGGCGGCGGCTGGCTGATGCCCCAGGATTCGCTGACCGCGGCCGATCTGGCCGGGCGCATCCGCTCGCTGCTCGACGCCCCACAGAAGCTCGAACGCGCGGCGCGATGCGCCGGCCGCATCGGCGTGCCGAACGCGGCCGAGCTGCTGGCCGACGTCGTCTGCGACCTGATCGGCGACCGTCCCGCCGGGGCGGTCGCCGAGGAGTCGCCCGCGCCGGAGGAGGCCACCGCATGAGGGAAATGCCCCTGACGATTGGCACGATCCATTTCGTCGGCATCGGCGGAATCGGCATGTCCGGTATCGCCGAGATCCTGCACAATCTCGGCTATCGCGTGCAGGGCAGCGATCTCGGCGAGAACGCGAACGTGCAGCGTCTGCGCGGACTCGGGATCCCGGTCGCCATCGGCCATGCCGAGAAGAATCTCGGCGACTGCCAGGTCGTTGTCATCTCGTCGGCGGTCAAGCCCGACAATCCGGAAGTGGTGGCGGCGCGCGCGCATCTGGTTCCGGTCGTGCGCCGGGCCGAGATGCTGGCCGAGCTGATGCGCCTGAAATGGGCGGTCGCCGTCGGCGGCACGCACGGCAAGACGACGACGACGTCGCTCATCGCCGCCGTCCTCGATGCGGCGGATTACGACCCGACCGTAATCAATGGCGGGATCATCAATTCGTACGGCACCAATGCGCGGCTCGGGGCCGGCGAGTGGATGGTGGTCGAGGCCGACGAGTCCGACGGCACCTTCGTCAAGCTGCCCTCGACGATCGCCGTGGTCACCAACATCGACGCCGAACACATGGAATTCTACGGCTCGTTCGATGCGCTGCGCGAGGCGTTCCGCGCCTTCGTCGAGAACATCCCGTTCTACGGCTTCGCCGCGTTGTGTCTCGACCATCCCGAGGTCCAGGCGCTCGTCGGCCACATCTCCGACCGCCGCCTGATCACCTATGGGTTCAGCCCGCAGGCGGAAGTCCGGGCGATCGATCCCGAGTGCGGCCCCGACGGATGCCGTTTCGATGTCCTCGTCAGCCGCGACGACGACGAGCGTACGATCAAGGGCCTGCGGTTGCCGATGTACGGGCACCACAACGTGCTGAACGCGCTGGCGGCGATCGCGGTCGGGCTGGAGATGAAGATCGACGAGGCGGTGATCGCCCGCGGTCTTGCCGGCTTCAAGGGTGTCAAGCGCCGCTTCACCCGCACCGGAGAGGTCGCCGGCGTCACGGTGATCGACGATTACGGCCACCACCCCGTGGAGATCGCCGCGGTGCTGACCGCGGCTCGGGCGGCGTCGCAGGGTCGCGTCATCGCCGTGGTGCAGCCGCACCGCTACACGCGTCTGCAGAATCTGTTCGAGGAATTCTGCGCCTGCTTCAACGATGCCGATACGGTCGTCGTCGCCGATGTCTATCCGGCCGGCGAGCAGCCGATCCCGGGCATCGATCGCGACGCTCTCGTCGAGGGGCTGCAGAGCCGTGGACACCGGCACGTCGTGCCGCTGCAGGATCCGGCGCAGCTTGCGGCGACGGTCCGCGAGCATACCGAGCCGGGCGACATGGTCGTATGCCTCGGCGCCGGCAGCATCAGCGCCTGGGCGAACAGCCTGCCGGACGAGCTGGCGGCGCTCGACGACAAGGCGGCGGGGGCAGGCGCATGATCGCTGCGGCCAGCAAAGCCGGCGCGGACTGGATTTCGGGGCTGCCGCCGCTGAAAGGGCGGGTCAGCCGCGATGCGGACCTGTCGCGGGTCACCTGGTTCCGGGTCGGCGGACCGGCCGAGATCATGTTCCGCCCCGCCGATCTCGACGATCTCCGCGGCTTCCTCGCGGCCAAGCCGGCGGACGTTCCGCTGACGGTCATCGGTGTCGGCTCCAACCTGCTCGTCCGCGACGGCGGCGTACCCGGCGTGGTCATTCGCCTGGGGCGCGACTTCGCGAGGATCACGGTCGAACAGACCCGCGTGCGGGCCGGCGCGGCGGCCCTCGACCTCAACGTCGCCCGCGTCGCCCGCGATGCCGGGCTCGCCGGGCTCGAATTCCTTTGCGGCGTTCCGGGCACGGTGGGCGGCGCCCTGCGCATGAACGCCGGCGCCTACGGCGGCGAGACGAAGGACGTGCTGCGCCGGGCCTGGGCGGTCGACCCGGCCGGCGCCGTACACGAGCTCGACAACGCGGCGATGGGGTTCGGCTACCGCCAGTGCGGAGTCGCCGAGGACTGGATCTTCACCGACGCCGAGTTCGAGGGCCGCGCCGGCGACATGGCGGCGATCTCGGCACGCATGGAGGAGATCGGCGCCTCCCGTTCGGCGAGCCAGCCGATCCGCACCCGCACGGGCGGGTCCACCTTCGCCAATCCGCCGGACGCCAAGGCCTGGCAGCTGATCGAGCGCGCCGGCTGCCGCGGCATGCGGGTGGGCGGCGCCATGGTGTCCGAGCAGCACTGCAACTTCCTCATCAATACCGGCAACGCCACCGCCGCGGACATCGAGGCGCTCGGCGAGGCGGTGCGGGAGCGCGTGCGTCAAAGCAGCGGCGTCGATCTGCGCTGGGAGATCCGGCGCGTCGGCGTCGCGGCACGGGGGGACGACCGGTGAGCAAGCGGGTGGCCCTGCTCATGGGGGGCTGGTCGGCCGAGCGCGAGGTCTCGCTGGTCAGCGGCAAGGCCTGCGCCGACGCCCTGGAGCGGCGCGACTACGAGGTCGTCCGCATCGACCTGCAGCGCGATCTGCGGCGGCTGTTCGCCGCGCTGGAGCCGAAGCCGGACGTGGTCTTCAATGCGCTGCACGGGCGCTGGGGCGAGGACGGCAACATCCAGGGCGTCCTCAACATCCTGGGAATTCCCTACACGCACTCGGGCGTGCTCGCCTCGGCGCTGGCCATGGACAAGCCGATGGCCAAAGCGCTGTTCCGGGCCAGCGGCATCACCTGCCCCGACGGCATGCTGCTGTTGCCGGGCGAGATCGGGGCCGGCAGGGGCATCGATCCGCCCTTCGTCGTCAAGCCGATCGACGAGGGCTCGAGCGTCGGCGTGCATATTGTGCACGATGGCGACAACCGCCTTCCGTTCGAGGATCTCCCCGCGGACCGGCCCGTGCTCGTCGAACCGTATATTGCCGGCCGCGAACTCACAGTCTCGGTGATGGGTGAACGGGCGCTCGGCGTCACCGAGCTGCGTCCGCACCAGGGGTTCTACGACTTCACGGCCAAATATACCGACGGCAAGACGACCCACCTCTGCCCCGCGCCGATTCCCGACGAGATCGCTGAACTGGCAAAGGAGCAGGCCGTCACCGCGCACAGGGTGCTGGGCTGTCGCGGCGTCTCGCGCGCCGACTTCCGTTACGACGACACGGACGCCGAACCGGGGCGCCTTTACATGCTCGAGGTCAATACGCAACCCGGAATGACGCCACTCTCGCTCGTGCCGGAACAGGCGACGAAGGCCGGCATTTCGTTCGAGGACCTGGTCGAGTGGATGGTGGAGAACGCAGCATGCGACAGCTGAGTTTCCCGCTGCTGCAGCAGCGCAGCGAACGCAGCGTGCGCGCTGCGGCCGGCCGCGATCCGGCGACGGGCGTACGCCAGCGCGTTATCGACGTCGGGCCGCGCCCACGGCGCGCTCGGCACCCGTCGCTCAGGCGTCGCCTGCCGCGCTGGCTCGAGCGGTTGCTTCGTCCGACCATGGCAGCGGCCGCGCTCGGCGCCGCGATCGTGCTGCTCTTCGCCGGCATCGTCACGATCCATCTCGGCGGTATCGCCGGGACCGCCGCGGCGGTGCGGTCGGCGATCGTGGCCTGGACCGGGACGCTCGGCATCGCCGTGCAGGAAGTGCTCGTCGAAGGGCGGCGCGAGACGAGCCCGGATGCGGTTCTCGCGGCGCTCGATGTCGACCGCGGAACCCCGCTCCTCGCCTTCTCGCCCGAGGCTGCCCGCAGGCGGCTGCTGGCGCTCGGCTGGGTCAAGGAAGCCCGGATCGAGCGTCGCCTGCCGGGCACGATTTACGTCGACCTGGAGGAACGGCATCCGGCAGCGATCTGGCAGCGTCACGGCGAGTACACGCTGGTCGACGCGAGCGGCGCGGTGATCGGCAGCGACGCGCTGGCGCGCTATCACGGCCTAAGGGTGATCGTCGGCGACCGCGCGCCGGCAAGATTCGCCGAGCTCTTCGCCCTGCTCGACGCCGAGGCGGATCTTGCGCGGCGGGTCGTCGCCGCGGTCAGGGTCGGTGACCGCCGCTGGAACGTCCAGCTCGACAACGGCATGACCGTTCTGCTGCCGGAAACCGGCGTCGCGGACGCGTGGGCGTTGCTCGCCCGTCTGGCCGACGAACGGGCGTTGCTCGAGCGGGGTATCGCGCACATCGATCTCCGCAACCCGGATCGGCTGACGGTACGCCTCGCTCCCGTGGCGGCGCCGCGGCCGGCCGACCGGGGCGCGTGAGCGAAGCATCGGGAACCGGATCGCAAGGACAGGACGAGGCACGGAGTACGGCATTGGCACGCAGCAACATCATCGCAGCCCTCGACGTCGGATCGAGCAAGGTCTGCTGCTTCATCGCCGAGCGCTCGGATGAGGGCCGGATCCGCGTGACCGGCATCGGCCATCAAGAAAGTCGCGGCGTCAAGGCCGGCGCGATCGTCGATATGGAGGCCGCGGAGGAGTCGATCATGGCCGCCGTCCACACGGCCGAGCGCATGGCCGGTGAGACCGTGCGCGACGTCGTCGTCGGTCTCGCCGGGGGACGGCCGGCAAGCCGGGTCATCGATCTGCGTACGAGTGTCGGCGGCGGGCCGGTACGCGATGCCGATCTGCGGCGGCTGCTGTATGGCGGGGGCACGCTGGAGGCTTCGATCGAGCGTGCCGTCCTGCACGCGATTCCGATCGGCTACAGCATCGACGGGTCGAACGGAATCCGGGATCCGCGAGGCATGCATGGCCAGACCCTCGCCGCCCATATTCATGAAATCACGGCCGCCGCCAGCGCCGTGCGGAATGTCGTCACCTGTGTCGAACGTTGCCACCTCAATGTCGACGACGTGGTGTCGAATGCGTACGCCGCCGGTGTCGCCAGCCTCGTTCCGGACGAGACGGAGCTCGGTGTCACGGTCATCGATATGGGCGGCGGCACGACGTCCGTCGCCATGTTCGTCGACGGGGCGCCCGTTTTCTGCGAATCCGTCCCGGTGGGCGGGGCGCACGTCACGAGCGACATCGCCCGCGGTCTCGCCACACCGCTGGCCCAGGCCGAACGGCTCAAGGCGTTGCACGGCAGCGCCCTTCCGTCGCCGAGCGACGAGCGCGAGACCGTCGTCGCGCCGCAGGTCGGCGAGGACGACGCGGACCAACCCAACGAGGTTCCGAAGTCGTTCCTGATCAGCATTATCGCGCCACGCATCGAGGAGACGTTCGAGCTGGTGCGCGAGCGGCTGGTCGCGGCCGGTGTGGCGCAGTCCGCAGGTCGACGCGCCGTGCTCACCGGCGGCGCCTGCCAGCTGCCCGGCGTCCGCGAAGTGGCGGGGCAGTTGCTCGACAAGCAGGTACGGCTGGGACGCCCGACCCGGGTCGCAAACCTGGCGGCCGCGACGAGCGGCCCGGCATTCTCGGCCTGCGCCGGCCTGCTTCAACTCTATGGCGACGGGTCGCGGGACATGCGCGTCCGGACCCGGCGTCGCCCGCTGGTCGGAGACGGTTCGCATGGCCGCCCCGGCCCGTTGGCCCGCATCGGAGGATGGCTACGTGAGAACCTGTAAGACGGCCGGCATCCACCGCATCACGAACTCGACCCGCGTCGGCGTTGGCCGGCGCCCCCCGGCACACCGATCGTAGGAGGCACCCATGACGATCAATCTGAGAACGCCGAACCCGGAAACCGACTTCAAGCCACGGATCACCGTGGTCGGGGTCGGCGGAGCCGGTGGCAACGCCGTCAACAACATGATTCGCGCCAGCCTCGAAGGCGTCGATTTCCTGGTCTGCAACACGGATGCGCAGGCCATGAATCACACCTTGAGCGAACGCAAGCTCCAGCTCGGCGCCGAGCTGACGCAGGGGCTCGGGGCGGGATCGAAACCGGACGTCGGCCGTGCGGCGGCCGAGGAGTCGCTGGCCGAACTCATGGAGATGCTCGTCGGCAATCACATGGTGTTCGTGACCGCCGGCATGGGCGGCGGCACGGGTACCGGCGCCGCTCCGGTCATCGCCCGCGCGTGCCGGGAACACGGCATGCTGACCGTCGGTGTCGTGACGAAGCCGTTCCTCTTCGAGGGCCGGCAACGATTGCAGCTTGCCGAGCAGGGCATCGCCGAATTGCAGCAGTACGTCGATACGCTGATCGTCATTCCGAACCAGAACCTGTTCCGGGTCGCGAACGAGAAGACGACGTTCGCGGACGCCTTCAAGATGGCCGACGATGTGCTCTTTGCCGGGGTGCGCAGCGTCACCGATCTGATGGTCATGCCGGGCCTGATCAATCTCGACTTCGCCGATATCCGGTCGGTCATGAGCGGCATGGGCAAGGCGATGATGGGTACCGGCGAGGCCGAGGGCGACAAGCGCGCGATCGAGGCCGCCGAGGCGGCGATCGCCAATCCGCTGCTCGAAGACCTGTCGATGAAGACGGCGCAGGGATTGCTGATCAACATCACGGGCAGCCTCGACATGACGCTGATGGAGGTCGACGAGGCCGTCAATCGAATCCTCGAGGAAGTCGATCCCGACGCGGACATGATCTTCGGATCGACGTTCGACGATTCGCTCCAGGGTCGCATTCGGATATCGGTCGTGGCGACCGGCATCGACGTCGGCGAGCAGCGCCAGGCGCAGCCGGCCCAGCCGGTCAGGTTGCAGACTGTACCGGCGCCGGCAAAGCCGGTTGCGGCCGTTGAAGCGTCGGCGGCGAGCGCCCACGAGGAACCGATGCCGGATGTCGCCGTGACCCGCATCGCCGCGCTCGCCGCCGCCGGCGAGGCGGCACCCGAAACGGCCGACGACGATGCGCGGCGTGCCGCCGCGACGAGCGAACTCGACGCCGAGATACCGGCTGCCGACATGCTCGGTCTGATGGGTGCGGCCGACGACCTCGACACCCAGCGGAGCCGGCGACGCGACGACGGTGCGAAGACGGAGGCGCCGCGCGACGCCGAGGCGTTCATTCCGCCGCCACCGATTCAGCCCGAGGATACGGGCGCTCCGGAACCGTTCGCGGCGGCGGCAATGGCCAACGGCGGCGGGAACCGCGTCTCGAAGCGCCGCAAGCTGAGTCTGTTCGAGCGCATGACCGGCGTCGCCAGAGCCGGAATGGTCGACCGCAGGGGCGGCCGATCCGAGGTCGAACGCGTCGAGCCCGTCGCGCGAAACATCACCCCCAAGGGTGGCCCCGTGGAAGCGGCGAGGTCGGGATCGGGCCAGAAGAAACTGGGTGCGCTCGACCCGTCCGAACGGCCGAAGACCGCGGACAGCGACAGCGACATGCTGGACATTCCTGCCTTCCTGCGCCGGCAGGCAAACTAGAGCCCGCGGAGCAAGCGCAACCGGCCGGCCGTCCCGTCGGGGCGGCCGGCCTTTTCTTTCGGCGTGCCAACCACTTGACGGCCCGGTTGCGGTCGCCGCGCAGCCGGAAATGAACCCTTGCGTTACATTTCGACACAAAGAGTGATTTGAAGCATTGCCAAGCATTAGTTAATTAATCACCGGTTCCAAATTCGACTTCAGGCAAAGATCAGCAACGAAATTAATTATTTGTTTACTTTTAGATCGCTTATCGATCCATAAGTAGACTCCGAAATGGAAAATTCTGAGATGCGCGTTTCGTACGAGACGGATACCGGTGGCGGGTCCGCGTCAGTATTGCCGGGTTTTCGACAACATACTTTGAAGACTCCGATTTATTGCAGCGGCACCGGGCTGCATAGCGGAGCGAAGGTGTCGATGTCGTTGCATCCCGCCGGTCCCGACACGGGCATCGTATTTCGTCGGGGTGACGTCCGGGGCGATGCCGCGCACATCGCGGCGCGCTACGACCAGGTCTGCGATACGCGTCTCTGCACGACGATCGGCAACGATGCCGGTGTCTCGGTGTCGACGGTCGAGCATCTGATGGCCGCCCTCGCGGGGTGCGGGCTTGACAACCTGCTCGTTTCGGTCAACGGCCCCGAGCTTCCGATTATGGACGGCAGTTCGGAGCCTTTCGTCTTCCTGATCGATTGTGCTGGCGTCGTCGCACAGGACGCGCCGCGCCG
>JBFHDX010000069.1:0-20226 GCA_041584475.1 Alphaproteobacteria bacterium | reverse complement strand
GACCGAGGTCGAGACGCCGCACGCGAGCGAGCCGGACCACGTCGAGGTGCAGCGCGACTGGCTCGCCGAGGCCGGGCGGCCGCCGGCGCGCGACGGGGTCGAGCTGTGGGGGCGCCGCGCCGAGATGTTCCCTTCGCTCGAGTTCCTGCCCCGGGTGGAGCAACAGCTGCGTGCGCTCGGCCCCGGCAACCCTTGGTTCCGCGCCGTCGCCGCGCGGCTCGCCGAGATCGACCGCGCCGTGCGCGACTGGGATCCGGCCGAAGCGCCGCTGCCGGAATTCTCCAGCAAGGTCACGCACGAGCACGAGGGCAGGCGGCAGCTCTGCCGCTTCGAGGATCTCGACGGCGAGACCCGGGTCTTCGACCTGCACGCGCGCTTCACGCCGGGCCATGGGCGGCTGCATTTCCGGCTCGACGCGGAGGCGCGGCGCGCCGTCGTCGCCCATGTCGGGCGCAAGCTCGGGGTGTAGCGTGAGATCCGGCATGTCGGGACCGGAGCCGGCGTTCGCCGGCAGGTCTCGCCTGTCCCCCTCCCCCTGCCCCTCCCGCCTGGGGAGGGGAGGCAAGTCATCGCTGCCGGAAAGAAACGTTTCCTCCCCCTCGACGGGCGAGGGCAGGGAGGGGTGGGACTCGACCTCCCTGCCCGGGAAAATCCGCGTTCAAACGACCGGATCACGCTCCGGGCGGGCCGGGCCGTCACCGCCGGCAAAGGGATGAAATCCGGCGGGGCCTTGCTTTTCGGGTGGGCACGGGCAGAGTGTTGAAACCGGCGCCGCTGTGGCGCTGAGGAGGGCCGGGCGATGTCGAACCGTCAGCGCATGTGGGGGCTACTCGCGGTGACCGCGCTGGCGGTGGTCGCGGTCTATACGTTGCTGCCGCCGATCGGCCAGGACCCGGCCTATCACGATCTCGCCGACCGGCGCGTCGTGCTCGGCATCCCGCGCTTTGGCGACGTCGTCTCGAACCTCGCCTTCACGATCGTCGGGCTGGCCGGCCTCGGCGCCGTGTTCCGCGGCTGGTTCGCGGTGCCGCCGCTGGCGCCGCTCGAGCGCATGCCGTTCGCGGCGTTCTTCCTCGGCGTCGCCCTGGTCGGGCCCGGCTCGGCCTGGTACCACCTCGAGCCGAACACGACGACCCTGTTCTGGGACCGGCTGCCGATGACGGTCGCCTTCATGGGGCTCGTCGCGGCGGTGATCGCCGACCGCATCGACGCGCGGCGGGGCGCCGGCTGGGGCCTCGCGCTGCTGATCCTCGCGGGTGCTGCCAGCGTCGTCGGCTGGAGCCTCGGCGAGGCGCGCGGGGCCGGCGACCTGCGCGCCTACATCCTCGTCCAGTTCTATCCGCTGATCGGCATTCCGCTGGTGCTGTGGGCCTTCCCGGTCTCGACGCGGGTGCACGGCAGGCACATCGCCGCCGCCGTCGTCCTCTACGCGCTGGCCAAGCTGGGCGAGCTCTTCGATCACCAGATCTTCGCCCTGACCGGCGAGCTCGTCAGCGGCCACACGCTCAAGCATCTCGTGGCGGCGCTGGCGCCGGCCGCGATCATCGCCATGCTGCGCTACAATCCCGCGGCGGCGCAGCCCGCCCCGCTGCGGGCGTGAGCGGGCGAAACGTCCGGAATTTGCGATTCTCGGGCTTTGCGGATTGCAAACTGCAACCGCCGGTTTCGCAAGACGGGAGGCCGGTGCAAGCACCGACCTCCCTTACCGCACTTTCCCTGACAGGTAATTCGCCGTGCGATCTCAGCCACTTGTGGCCGAGGCCGGACCGCAATTCCCCTTCTTCCGCCGCAACGGCCCGTCGGCGGTCCGGCATTCAAAACAATTTCGGACAAATTTTAAGCAATTATCGTGCCAATTCACCCCCGCCGGTCGTCGATGCGGAAACGTCCGCCCCTGCCGTGACCGGCGCGAAGCTGCGGTGGTCGAGGAACCGGAGTATGGCGTCGACGGTGCGCGGATGGTTCATGATGAAGGTATGCCCGGCATCGACGCGGACCCAGTCGGCCGCGCCGGGAAGCCGCGTCTCCTCGACCGTGACGAGGAAATCGTCGTCGCCCGCGAGCCAGGGATTGTGGCCGCCGCGGCCGTTTCCCCCGGCGACGATGCCGAACGGCGCGTCCGGCGCGGGCAGCGTGCTAACGGCCCCGGTCGTCGCGGCGGCGAGCCCCGCACCGAGGATCCAGTTGACCGGCGGCACGTGCTGCAGGCGGTCGGCCAGCGCCGAGCCCCGGCTCGGCGGCGCCGTCATGACGATCGACTCGATCTCGATGCGCGCGCGCCAGTGCGGCCCGCGCGCCAGCAGCTCGCGCACGAGCAGGCCGCCGAGGCTGTGCGTGACGAATGAGATGCGGTCGACGCCCTCGAGTTCCGCGATCAATGCGTCGAGCGTCGCCGCGTTCGCGGCGAGCGTGCGCCGCGTGCTCGGGTAGCCGACGCCGCTGACCTGGTAGCCTGCCGCGCGCAACGCCGCCTCCAGCCCGGAGAAGCTTGCCCGCGAGCGCCCGAGCCCGTGCACCAGCAGCACGAGATGCCCGTCATAGGGCGCGATGGAGCGGGCCGCGCGCAGGCGCTCGAAGGCCTGGCGGCAGCCGCCGACCGATCCCCAGCCGCGCCGCACGTTGCCGGGGTCGAGCAGCCGGGCGTGGCCGGTCAGCACGTTCTCCTGGATGCGCCAGCCGGAATAGAGGTAGCGGTCCGCCCAGAGCTGCTTTCCGCCGAGCGTCGGCAGCGGCAGGTTGGGCCAGACGGTTGCCGCCGCCGCGCTGTTCGGCCCGCCGGTCATGGCGAGCAGGACGCCTGCAGCGGCGATGAGGCGCGGCAGGCGCCGCCCGCAATGCCCGCGCCGGACCGCGGGCCGGTCAGAAATCCCGAGCGATGGCATCGCAGCACCAAGATAATTGAACAACGTTCATTCATGCTTTCATATGTCCCCGCCGCATGGTCGTGTCAAGCCCCGATCGACCGAATTCGGGCGGAAGGACGGGGCGACATCGACGACGACAGGCGCTGCCGGCGGATGCTTCGCACGGTCCGCGCGGCCGGCCGGGGCCGTTTTTTGCCCGCTGCCGTTGTTTATCGTTAACGCGACGATTACCTTCTGTGCGTCTAATGCGTGCAACGGGGCGGTATTCCGGCGGGCGGAAGCTCGCCGCAGCAGAGAGAGTTGAGGAGCGGTCTTCATGACGCGAATCGCAGGCCTCCTTCTTGCCGTCGCCTTGCTTGCGGCGGGTGCCGACGCCGCGGCCGCGCAGACGATCAAGCTCGGGACGCTGGCGCCCAAGGGCTCGCCCTGGTTCCGCATCATGCAGGACATGACCGACGCTTGGGGCGATGCCTCGAACGGGGCGGTGAACGTCCGCATCTACCCGGGCGGCGCCATCGGCGACGAGCGGGACATGGTGCGCAAGATGGGCATCGGACAGCTGCAGGGTGCGGTGCTCACAATGGACGGCCTGGCGATGATCGTGCCCGAGATGCAGATCTTCGGAATCCCGATGCTGCTGCGTTCGGACGAGGAGGTCGAGTACGTTCTGCAGCGCATCGGGCCCGACCTCGAGAACCTGTTCGAGGCGCGCGGCTACAAGGTACTCAACTGGGGCGACGCGGGCTGGGTGCGCCTGTTCGCGACGCGGCCGGTGCTGCATCCCGAAGACCTGCGGCCGCTCAAGCTGTTCTCGCAGGCCGGCACCGATGTCTACGCCGATGCATGGCGCGCGCTGGGCTACACGCCGGTCGCGCTGCCGGTCACCGACATGACGACGGCGCTGCAGTCGGGCATGGTCGAGTCCTTCTTCACGCCGCCTGTCGCGGCCCTTTCGTTCCAGTGGTTCGGGCAGGCGCAGCACATGACCGACATCCGCATCGCCAAGATCGTCGGGGCGACGATCGTCAGCCTGAAGGTCTGGAACAGCATCCCCCCGGCGGCGCGTCCGGCGATCCTCGATGCGGCGCGCGCCGCCGGTCGCGAGTCGAGCGCGCGCATCCGCGAGTTCGAGACCGAAGCCATCAAGGTGATGCAGGAATACGGGCTCACGGTCCACGCCGTGTCGGCCGGAAACCGGCGCGCCTGGGAGGCGATCGCCGCCAACGCGATACCGGTCTACATCCGCAGCGAAGTTCCGGCCGAACTCGTAAACCGGGTCGAGCGGCTGCGCGACGAATACCGGGGCGGCGTCGGTCAGAACTGATGCGCATCGGCGGGGCAGGGCGGCCGACCCCGGCGGCATTACTCCTCGTCCGCCGGACCATCATGTGTTAGTGCATTTCGTGGCCCGCAAAGCTGCCGGCCCGGGACCCAGCGTGCCGGCCCCGGTTCGGCGTGAGGGGCCGGGCCGCGGCGGCCGGGGCGTAGCAGCCGGCGCGCCGCGCTCGCGAATGCGGGGAAGCGATGGACGGGCGATGAGACGCTGTATCGTTGTGGCTTGCGCTGCCCTGTTCCTGGCCGGCTGTTCGGTCAAGCGGATCGCGGCGGATGCCATGGGCGATGCCATCGCCGGCGGCGGCGGCGTATGGACCTCCGAGAACGATCCCGACCTCGTGCGCGAAGCCATGCCGTTCGGGCTCAAGTCCAACGAATCGCTCCTCGAGGTGACGCCGCGGCATGCCGGGTTGCTGCAGTCCACCGCCTTCGGCTTCACCGCCTACGCCTATCTCCTGCAGCTCGAGGCCGATCAGGTGGAGGCACGCGACCGCGGCCAGGCGCGACATCTGCGGGCACGGGCCAAGAACCTCTATCTGCGCGGCAGGGACTACGCGCTGCGGGGGCTCGAGCTGCGCCACCCGGATTTCGGGGCGCGGCTCAAGGCCGATCGCGACGCGACCCTTGCCACCACCACGGCCGAGGACATACCGTTCCTGTACTGGGGCGGGGCGGCCTGGGCCGGGGCGCTCGGAGTCGCCAAGGGCGATACCCGGCTGATCGCCGAATTCCCGACCGCCGGGGCGATGGTCGGGCGCGTGCTCGAGCTCGACGATTCGTGGGACGAGGGCGCGGCGCACGAATTCTTCATCAGCTACGAAGCGGGCCGTCCGGGCGGCAGCATCGACGCGGCGCGCGTCCACTACCGCAAGGCGCTGGACCTCTCGCAAGGCGAGCGGGCGTCCGTGCACGTCGCCTTCGCGGAGTCGGTTGCGGTCCAGGAGCAGAATGTGCGTGTGTTCCGAGAACTGCTGGCGCAAGCCCGCGCCATCGACCCCGACGCGCGACCCGACCTTCGCCTCGTCAACATCATCGCGCAGCGCCGCGCCGCATGGCTGGAGGGGCAGGTTCCGGAGCTCTTCCTGACCGCCGAGTGAGCGGAGCGGCCCGTTGACGGTCCGGCGCATCGCCGCACTCTGGTCGTACATCGAAACTGCGGTTGCCGCCGCGGCGCTTCTCGCGATGGCCGCCTTTCCGGTCCTCGAGATGGTGCTGCGCGGCGTTTTCGATACGGGAATCGCGGGTTCGATGGGTTTCGTGCAGCACCTCACCCTGTGGGTCGCCTTCGCCGGTGCGCTCATCGCGACGCGCCAGCGGCGCCACCTGACGATCACCAGCGGCGCCAGCCCGCTGTTCCCGCGCGTCGGTGCAGTGGGCCGCCTGTTCGCCGCCGGCGCGACGACGGCGGTGACCGCGAGCCTGTGCTGGGCGAGCCTGCAGTTCGTGCGCAGCGAGGCGCAGTTTCCGTCCGCGGGGGTCGGCCTCTGGGTGCCCGTCTGGGTGATGGAGCTGATCCTCCCCGTCGCCTTCGCGGCGATGACGGTGCGCTTCGTGCTGCAGGCGGAGGGCCGCGCCCTCATGGTCGCCTCGATCGCCGGGATCGCGGTCGCCGCGGCGGTGGGTTTCGCTATCGGCGGCAGCGTTCCCGCCATCACGGGGCCGCTCATCGCGCTGCTCGCCTTGGTGCTGCTGTTCGGGGCGCCGATCTTCGTCTTCATCGGCGGCGCCGCGCTGCTGCTGTTCCTCGCCGATCTGGTGCCGGCGGCGGCGGTTCCGGTGGAGATCTACCGCATTGTCGTCTCGCCCTCGATCCCGGCGATTCCGCTGTTCACGCTGACCGGCTACCTGCTCGCCGAAGGCGGTGCCGGCGAGCGCCTCGTCCGGCTGTTTCGGGCCTTGCTCGGCTGGCTGCCGGGCGGGCTGCCGATTGCCGCGACGCTGGTCTGCGCGTTCTTCACGACCTTCACGGGCGCATCGGGGGTGACGATCCTCGCGCTGGGCGGCTTGCTGCTGCCGGTTCTCGTGCAGAACGGATATTCCGGTCGCTTCGGTCTCGGCTTGCTGACATCGACCGGTTCGATCGGCCTGCTGTTCCCGCCGAGCCTCGCGGTGATCCTCTATGCCGTGGTCGCGCAGGTGCCGATTCCCGACCTCTTCATGGCGGGGCTCGTGCCCGGCGCGATCATGGTCGGCGTCATCTGTCTGTGGGGCATCTGGATCGGCCGCCGCGAGGCGACGCCGCGGGTGCCGTTCGAGATGCGCGCCGCCGTATCCGCGGTCAACGAGGCGAAATGGGAGATCGCCCTGCCGGTGATCGTGCTGGTCGGCATCTTCGGCGGCTACACGACGCTGGTCGAGGCCGCCGCCGTCACCGTCGTCTACGCGCTTGTCGTCGGCCTCGTCGTGCATCGCGACCTGCGGCTCGCCGACAACGTCCTCGGGGGCCTGGTCAAATGCCTGTCGCTGCTCGGCGGCGTGTTCGTGATACTCGGTGTCGCCATGGGGCTCACCAACTATCTGGTCGACGCGCAGATCCCGTCGCGCGCAGCCGACTGGGCGGCGGCCTGGATCGACTCCCGGATCCTGTTCCTGCTGGCGCTCAATGTCTTCCTGCTGGTCGTCGGCTGCCTGATGGATATCTTCTCGGCGATCGCCGTCGTGGTCCCGCTGATCCTGCCGATGGCCGAGGTCTTTGCGATCCATCCCCTGCATCTCGGCATGATCTTCCTGGTCAATCTGGAGCTCGGTTACCTGACGCCCCCGGTCGGCATGAATCTCTTCCTGTCCGCCTACCGTTTCGAGAAACCCCTCATGGAGGTCTGGCGCAGCACGCTGCCGTTCCTCGTACTGCTGGTCGGTGTCGTGCTGCTGGTCACCTATCTGCCGCAGATCATCATCGGCGTGCCGGGCTAGGCGATTCCGGCGGGCAACCCGGCGAGGAAGGCCCGGGCCATCTGTCGCGCCACCGCGCCGGCCGGTTCGGGCGTGACGATGGCAAGCTTGTCGCCGGCGGCGAGCGACCAGACGCCGTGCAGCCCGATCCAGAGCAGCCGGGCCGCCCGACGCGCTCGCTGCGGATCGGCCGGCACGAAACACGGCGCGAGCGTCTCCTCGAGGAGCGTGAAGACGCGCGCGACGCGCTCGAGGTACCAGTCGGGCGGGGACGCCACCCCCGGAAGCCGTTCCGAAAAGAGCATCAGCCAGCGATTCGGATGGGCCGTGATGAACTGCAGATACGCCTCGAGCAAGGCGTCCAGATCCTCGGCCGGGACGCCCGTCCGCTCGACCGTGCCGAGCGCCCCGTGAAGCAGATCGAGCGTGCGCGCGTCGACGTTGAGGATCAGATCCTCGAAATTTTCGAAAGCGTTGTAAAGCATGCCCACGGAATAGCCGATGCGGCCGGCGACGCGGCGCACGGTCAGCTGCTCGAATCCCTCCTCCGCGATGATGTCCTCGGCGGCCACCAGGGCCAGCTCCCGCAGTTCATCCCGCGAATGTCGCGCCTGACGGGCCATGTTTGTTCCTTTCGGGGACCGGGGTGAGATTTTTATTGAACAATGTTCATTATTGGCATATGATTAAATGAACAGTGTTCATATAACGCGCCGGACGGCTGGCCGCAAGGGCTTCCGCGGCCGCGGGCCGAGCCGGCCGGCCGGGAGGATGAAACGATGCTGATCGCGATCGAAAGACTGCAGCGGATCTCGGAGCGCTGCCGCGAGGGCCGGCCGCTCGACGCGGAGCTGGCGGGCTGGTTCGGGCAGTGTCTGGCGACGTTTCTCGAGCGCGGCGCGTCGTCGTTCGACGAGGCGTTCGGCCTCGCCTCACGCCATGGCGGGGTGCCGTGGTGGAAGCAAATGCAGATTCGCGAGCGCGACGACGCGCTGCGCGCGCTCGCGGCAAATTTGGCCGCCGACGCATCGCTGCGGGCCCGCGCCCAGGAAATCGAGCGGCTGGCGGTGCGTTACGCCGCCAGCGCGTGGCGCATCGACCGCGACAAGGGTCGGATGCCCGACAGTTACGCAGGCACGCCGCGCGAGCAGCTCTGGCGGGCATTCAGGTCGGGCGCGCCGATGCCGCTCGGCGAGCGCCAGATCCGCAACATCCTCGTCGCCGGCGAGCGGCGCTAGGGTGGAGCCTGTTGGAGCCTGCGAGGAGACGCGGCGGGACCAGGAGCACCCAGGAGCGCGCAGAAGTTTTCAAGACTTGCCAAGAAATCGTCCCGATGATTGGGTATGCGAATCCGGTCGCTGGCCTTGGCGACGAAAAAGAGTATGCTGATAGGGGTTGCACAGGGAGGCTACGTGGAAATCATCGATCATGGGCTGCAGAACGAGTTGGCGGTCGCCGGCATCGTGGCCATGCTGGTCGTTGGCTTCGCGCTGTTGAGTGTGCTGGCTGCCGCGGTGCGCAACGCTCGTGCCGAACGGGGCGAGGGATTTCTCGCCCTTGGGACGATGCACGCGAACGAGAACAGGGCCCTGCAGGGCGACGCCGAGCTCCTTGCCGGTGACCGGGTGAGGACGGGTTCCGTCCGCGAAGAGCGGGCGCGCGCCCGAATCCGCGAGGCGTTTAAGCACCGGTTGCGGGAGCGGCCGGCCCTTCAGGACAATCTGCTGTTTCTTTCCCGCTGGGCGAGTTCACCGCTGAAGGTCGGCGCGGTCGCTCCGAGCAGCCGCAGCCTCGGCCAGGCGATGGCGGCCGAGCTGCCGGCGCAATACGGCATATGCGTCGAGCTTGGCGGCGGGACCGGGAGCCTGACCCGCGCCTTGCTCGCCGCCGGGATGCCGCCGGAAGCGCTGATCGTGGTCGAGCGCGACCCGCGGCTCGCCGCCTACCTGCGGCGCCGGTTCACCGGGGTCCGCGTGGTGCTCGGCGATGCCGCGCGGCTCACCGAAATCCTGCGCGCCGAAGGCATCGAGCACGTCGACGCCATCGTCTCGAGCCTGCCGCTGCGGCTGCTCCCCCGCAATGTCCGCGAGGGCATCTTCGCCGAGGGATTCAGGGCGTTGTCCGATGACGGCGTATTCCTGCAGTACACGTACGGGCTGCTGCCGCCGGTGCGCGCGAAGATGGCTGGTGAGCTGCTGGTCCGCGGCGAGATGCGGCGGCGCGTGTGGAACAACATCCCGCCGGCCAATGTATGGCGCTATCGCCGCCTCGGTTCGTAGAGCCCGCCACGTTCCCTTTCCGGTAACGACTTCGGTTGCGCTCTTCGGCGCCGGGGTCGATCGCGGCCGTCAGGTCGCCTCGCCGCCGTCGAGATCGAACAGCATCCCCGCCGCGTTGAAGCCGCCGTCGACGTGCAGCACCTCGCCGGTGATGTATCCGGCCTCGTCTGACGCAAGGAATACCGCCGCCGCCGCGACGTCCGCGGCCTCGCCGTAGCGGCGCATCGGCACGCTGGCCTGCCACGCGGCGCGCGTGCCCGACGTGTGCATGGCCCGCACGATCGGCGTCTCTACGGGTCCGGGCGCCAGCGCGTTCACCGTGATCCCGCGCGCGGCGAGTTCCACCGCCATGACCCGGGTCAACATGTCGACGCCGCCCTTCGAGGCGCTGTAGGCGGCCCGGCCCGGGATGCCGCGGCTGCTGTTGACCGACGACATGTTCACGATTCGCCCGTAGCCGACCCGCGCCATGCGCCGCGCCACGGACTGGCAACACACGAACGTGCCGGTCAGGTTTATCGCCAGCACCCGCTCCCATTCGTCGAGCGTCGTCTCGAGGAAGGCGAGCTGGCGGCCGACGCCGGCACAGTTGACGAGGATGTCGATCGTCCCGAACTGCCCGGTCGTGCGGTCGACCATCGCCTCGACCGAGCTCGGCTCCCGCACCTCGACGGCGGCCGCGATCGCCTGTCCGCCCTCGGCGACGATGGTTTCCGCGGTCGTCGTCGCCGCCTGCTCGTTGACGTCGGCGCAGACGAGGGCGGCGCCCTCGACGGCGAACCGTTCCGAGATCGCGCGTCCGATGCCGCTTCCGGCGCCGGTCACGACAGCGGTTTTCGATTGCAGACGCATGGCGGGCCTCCGAGCTATGTCTTGCGGTAGTTCCCGTTCAGGAATTCTTCCGAGAATTTGCCGCTTGCGCGGTCTTCGGCGAGCGCTTCGGACTCGCGTTCCGCCGGTGGCCCCCAGCCGCCGGCGCCGGGGGTCTCGACGACCACCGTCTGCCGCGGGGTCACCGTGATCCCCGAGGGTTTGACGTCGAGCTGCCGCGAGGTCCCGTCGTCGTCCCGCAGCAGGTAGCGTCCGCTGCCGCCGGCGCGCCCGCCCTCGATCCCCCACGGACGGTTGCTGAAGCGCTCGCCGGCGCCGTTGAACAGGCAGTCGTGGCCGACCGGTCGCACCACGCGCCGCAATCCCATGCCGCCGCGAAACCGGCCGGCGCCGCCGGAATCCTCGACGAGGCTGTATTCCTCGACGCGCAGCGGATACTCCGTCTCGATCGCCTCGACAGGCAGGTTCGAGGTATTGGTGATACCGACCTGCACGCCGTCCTTGCCGTCCTTGGTCGGCCGCGCGCCCATGCCGCCGCCGAGCGTCTCGAGATAGACGTAGCCGCGGCCGCTGCGCGGGTCCGTGCCGGCGAAGACGGCCGTCGTGTTCGCGCCGTTGCCGGCGGCGACGACGCGGCCCGGCATCGCCCCGGCGAGCGCACCGAGGACGACGTCGATGATGCGCTGGCAGGTATGCGCGCGTGCCGCGACCGGCGCCGGAAACGCCGCGTCGAGCAGCGTGCCCTTCTCGACGACGATCTCGACGGCGTCGAGGACGCCCTGGTTGTTCGGTATCTCCGGGTCGAGCAGCGCCTTCAGCGCGTAGCACACGCTCGCGACCGTTGCGTTCATGGTGACGTTGATGTTGCCCGGGACCTGTCGCGCCGTGCCGGCGAAATCGAAGCGGATGTGCTCGCCGCGCTTGTCGATGGCGAGGCGGATCGGGATGTCGCGCGCCGCGAGGCCGTCGTCGTCCATGACGTCCTCGAATTCGTAGCGGCCGTCGGGGATCGTTGCGATCGCCGCGCGCAGGCGCGCGCCCGTGCGCTCGACGATGGCCTCGAAGCCGGCGCGCACGACCGGCAGCGAGTGCCCCTCGACGACCTCGAGCAGGCGGCGCCGACCGAGCCGGCAGGCGGCGATCTGGGCGTAGTAGTCGCCGCGCCGTTCCTCCGGCACGCGCACGTTCAGCAGCAGCAGATCCAGCAGGTCCCGCTGCAGCGCCCCTTCGCGGAACAGCCGGATGACCGGGATGCGCAGCCCTTCCTGGTAGATCTCCGACATGCCGCCCGCCATGCTGCCCGGCGCCATGCCGCCGACGTCGGCGTGGTGGGCGATGTTGCAGACGAAGGCGATCAGTTCGTCGCCCGCGAACACCGGCATCGCCATGTTGATGTCCGGCAGGTGCGTCCCGCCGGCGACGTGCGGGTCGTTGGCGACGAAGATGTCGCCGTCGCCAATACGGCTGCCGAATTTTTCCAGCAGCGCCGCCATCAGCCCGGTCATCGAGGCGATGTGGATCGGCAGCGACTGTTCCGCCTGGACGATCAGCCGGCCGTCCGGCGCGACGATCGCCGTCGAGTGGTCGTGGCGCTCCTTGATGTTGGTCGAATAGGCGCTCTTCATCAGTGCGACGAAGCTCTCGTCGGTCACCGAGCGCAGCGCGTTCGAGAGGATCTCCAGGCCGATGGGATCAAGTTCCGGATCCGTGTCCGTCATGTCCGCACCTCGATGATGATGTTGCCGCCGGCATCGACCGTCGCGCGGTCGCCGGGCCAGATCGGTGTCGTCGCGTCGAGCTGCTCGACGATGGCCGGGCCTTCGAGCAGATGGCCGGGGAGGAGCGCCGTGCGCTCGTAGACCGGCGTGTCGAGCGGCGTCTCGGTATCCGCGAAGAAGACGGGCCGGGTCTCGAACGGCTCGGGCGGTGCCGGGGTGCCGTCTGCCGGCGGCGGTTCGGCTCCCTTGTAAAGTCGGCCCCGCGCCGTCAAACGCATATTCACGATTTCCACTGGATCGTCGGGATTGTGGTAGCCGTAAGCCTGGTCGTGAGCAGCGAAGAATTCCTTCAAGAGAGTCGACGTATCGGGAAGATTTTCCTCCTTCAGGGCGGCTACGCCGCTACTAGATACGATGGGCACGCTGAGCTCGAAATTCTGACCGACGTAGCGCATGTCGAACGTCAGTTCGAACGTCCGCGCGCTCTCCGGGATTCCTTCCTGCGTCAGCCATTCGATGGCACGAATCCGGAGCGACGAGACACCCATCTGGACACCGATATTCGAAAGTCTCGAGACCAGGTCGGTCTCGGGCCTGTCGGCAAGGGGTGTGGCTTCTGCATCCGTCGTCAGCGTGATCCTCTGGCTGACGACGAAATCCTCCTTGATGTCGGAGACGACGAGGCCCTGGGCACAGACGATTCCCGGTGCGGGCGGCACGACGATCTCAGCGATGCCGAGCGCCACCGCGACGTCCCGTGCATGCAGCGGCCCGGCGCCACCGAACGGCATCAGCGCGAAGCCGCGCGGGTCGTGGCCGCGTTCGATCGAGATCGTGCGGATCGCCCGCACCATGTTGGCGACGACGATGCCGAGCATGCCGTGCGCGGTGCGCTCGACGGAAAAGCCCAGCCGTTCAGCGGCCGGCGCGAAGACCGTCCGGGCCAGCTCCCGGTCCAGCGCCATGCGTCCGTCGAGCAGGCCGCGCGGCGACAGGCGGCCGAGGATCAGGTTGGCGTCGGTGACCGTCGGCTCGGTGCCGCCCTTCCCGTAGCAGGCCGGGCCTGGCGCCGCTCCGGCGCTCGAAGGCCCGACCTTCATCAGGCCGTCGCGGTCGAACCACGCGATCGAGCCGCCGCCGGCGCCGACCGTGTTGATGTCGATGGTCGGCAGGCGGACCGGGAAACCGGCGACCGTCCGGTCGAAGGCGATATCCGCGCGCAGCCCCCGGATCAGCGCGACGTCGGCGCTCGTGCCGCCCATGTCGAGCGTTATCACATCGTTGCGGCCGGCCGTGCGCGCCACGTGGATGGCGCCGACGACGCCGGCGGCGGGCCCCGACAGGGCCGAGCGCACCGGAATCGCGCGCGCCGTCGCCAACGACATCAAGCCGCCGCTCGACTGGTTGAGTCCCAACGTCGCGTTCGGAATTTTGCCGGCGAGGCCGGCCTCCAGATGCTCGACGTACGCGTTCATCACCGATTGCAGGTACGCGTTCAGCACCGTCGTCGAGAAGCGCTCGTACTCGCGGAATTCCGGCTGCACCTCGCTGGACAGCGACAACAGGATGTCGGGCACGGCGCGGCGCAGCGCATCGGCGACGCGGCGTTCGTGTTCGGGATTCAGGAAGGCGAACAGGAAGCAAATGGCGCAGGCGTCGGCACCGGTCGCCCGTACCTGCTCCGTCAAGGCCGCGATATCGCCGTCCGACGGCGCACGGACGACACCGCCCGTCGCGTCGACGCGCTCGTCGAGCTCGAAGCGGTGTTGGCGCGGCACGAGCGGCGGCGGATGGTCCTCGTACAGATCGTACATGTGCGGGCGTGTCTGGCGGCCGATCTCGAGGAGGTCCCGGAACCCCCGCGTCGTGACCATGGCGACGGTTCCGCCCCGGCGCTGGATCAGGGCGTTGGTGGCGACCGTCGTGCCGTGCGCGAAGCGCCTGACGTCACCCAGCGGCACACCGTGCTCGGCGGCGATCCCGTCCAGTTCCTCGAGCACCGCGCGGCCGGGATCGTCGGGCGTCGACGGCCGCTTGGCGATGCGCACCTCCCCGGTCTCCTCGCTCAGGGCATAGAAGTCCGTGAAGGTACCGCCGACGTCGACGCCGACACTCCAGCGCATGGCCGCCTCCCGAGTAGAGTCCTTATGCTTGAAGCATTACCGGCACCAAATCAATGGCAGCGCCGCGACGGTGACGGTGCGCGGACCGATGCTGCATTATTCCGGTCACGCCTTGAACGCACGCGTCCCCGACATTCAGGCCGGCTCCAGTTGCAGGCGCAACCGACCGATTGATTCGCGGACGGCGGCGATGCCCGCGGCGATGGCGACGCGTTTCTGCGCGAATTCGAGCGTATCGATCTGGATCGGGAATTTCGGGCGCAGCACGAGGTCCGCCAGCCCGAAGCGCAACAGGGCGTGCTCCCTGGCGCAAATTTCCATTGCTTTCAGCATGGCTTCGACGCCATTACGCGGTGGGCGCGGGCTAGACTCCTGGTGCGGATCGACGGCGATGACCTTCTCGATGCCCGGCTTCCTGGCGAGATCGACGGGAACCAGATCCGCATACGCGCCATCGGCCAGCAATAGTCCGTCCTCTTCGAGGGGCGGGAAGACCCCGGCAAGCGCGGCACTGGCATAGGCCGCCTCGGCCGCGTTTCCACGTTCGATGGCGATGCGCCGGCCGCTGCGCAGGTCCGTGGCCACGGCGGTCGTCGGCACGGCGCCTTCCTCCAGGGACATGCCCAGGGTGAGCGAGTCGAGCAGCGCCCGCTCCGTGGCCAGCGAGCGTGCACCGATGCCCCAGCCGAATACCATGTCCCGCAGCATGCGCTCGCCGGCGAGCAGGGCCCTCAACCGTGCCAGTACGCCCCTGCCGGTGGTCGCCGACGAATTCGGCAGGCCCGCGGTATCGATATTCACGAGCGCCGCATACCAGTCGCGGTTCAGCGCGTAGGTGACCGCCACCACGGCGCCCATCGAGACGCCGACCAGGGCGCTCGGTCGATAGCCGTAATGTTCGAGCGCACGCAGGACACCGACATGGCACAGGCCGCGCGCACCGCCGCCGGCGAGCACCAGGGCGAAACGCGCGTGGCGGCTGGTTGCGGGATACCGTTCACGGGCCGGCGCATGACGGGGTCTCGACGAAGCGCGGCTAGCGCGTCGCGCCATGGACCTTCCTCGAATCCGCCGGCGCCTCGTCGCGCGCCGTCATGCCGTAGTCGCGGACCACCGAGGCGACGCGGAGGCGGTAGTCGCGGAAGATGCCGGCACGGCCGGCCGCCTGGGCGGCGCGGTGCTGCTCGGTGCGCCGCCACGCCACGACCGCCTCCTCGTCGCGCCAGATCGACAGCGACAGATACTTGCCCGGTTCGGTGAGGCTTTCGAACCGCTCGACCGAGATGAAACCGTCGATGTCCTGCAGCAGCGGCCGCAATTCCGCGGCGAGGTCGAGATAGTCGGCCGTCCGCCCCTCGGTCGGCCAGACTTCGAAGATGACGGCGATCATCGCTTCTCCTTCCCGATTTCCCGTGTCTCCGACCTTCGGTCCATAGATCGACCCAACACTACCGCGAACGACAAATATGATGAAACAGGGCCTTTGGCCCCGGGCAACGCCCAAAGTATGGTTGACGGTGTCCGGTTTCATTGACCAGACTGGATACAACAGACCGGAGAGCGGCCGGCCTGCCGACCGAATTCTCCGGCGTATATGCATAAGGGAGGGACCGAACCATGCATCGCAAGATGCTTGCCGTCCTCGCGTCCCTGATGCTCGCGACCGCGGTCGAGGCCGCGGAACCGCGCAGGGTGCGCGTGATCCAGGCGCCGGCAGGCTATGCCTTCCTGCCGGTCGACTACGCGATCGCCGCCGGCTATTTCGCCGCCGAGGGGTTGCAGGTCGAACGGCTGACGCCGAGCGATGGCGCGGACGACCTGCGAGCGCTAGCCAACGGAGACGCCGAATTTGGGGTCGCCGACGGGCCCGCGCAGATTGATGCGCTCGCCGACGGCCGGGCGATCGTCAACGTCTACAATTTATACAACCGGGCCCTGATCGGGCTGGTCATCGGGGTCGGCGCGGCCAAGCGCAGCGGCATCGGCGCCGGCGCGCCGCTGCTGGCGCGGCTGCAGGCGCTCAAGGGACTGCGGATCGGCGTCGAGCGATCGGGTTCGCTGGCCGACAAGCAGGTGCGTCATCTGCTGCGCATCGGCGCCGTCGAGGGCGAGGTCGCGGTCCGCGCCCTCGGCGATCGGCACGAGTTGCTGACGGCGTTCAAGCGCGGCGACATCGACGGCTTCGCCGCGGCGATCCCGCTGGACCGGATCGCCGTCGCCCGCGGCGAGGCGGTGATGTGGGTCGACATGGCCGCCGGCAGCGCGCCGTCGATCGACCCGCTGATCATGGAGAGCCTGGTGACGACGCTGGCCTTCGCCGACGGCAATCCCGAGGTGATCGGCGCGATGAAACGCGCGCTGCGGCGATCGGTCAACGATATCGTGGCGCGGCCGGCCGAGGAGATCCGCGACGTCGTCCAGGCCACGTACGCGAAGGTCTCGCCGGCCGTCGTGCTCGGCGCCATCCGCGCGGCGCGGCGGGCGCTCAACCTGACCGGCGACGTCTCGCTTCAGATGGCGCGCAATACGCTGCTGCTCGACGGTCGGTCGACGGTGACAGCGGAGGCGCTGTACACCGCTTACCGCGCGCGCTGAGGAAACGCGGCGGGGCAGTGAGCCGGCGAGCCGGACCGGACGCGAGCCGGCTTGCTCGTCCCGGGGACGGAAGAATCCGCGGACGCATCCGGTGAGTGCCGTCGGGCCCGGTCATCAGTCAGCTGTAACAGCTGCATATACGAACATTTCAAGGCTGCCGGTGACCGCCGGTGATCGCGTTAATCTGCGCCGCGTTGCCCAGCTTTAGAACCGCATCTAAACGCAAAGCGGAATTCCTGGCCGCTTCGGTTTTCCCGACGCCCTGGATTTCAATGAATTCAATCGAATTGCCGAGGAGCAATCGCAATGAACATCGCCGATTCCGTTGGCTATCACTGCGACGAGGCTGATCTCGACTCAAGCCGAACCGAACCGATGTCAAAGCAATTTCATGCCAATCGCGTTCCGACGGAAAGCGCCTGGCGCAGCTGGGACGGGACCCCGATGTTTTACCGGGCCTGGTTGCCGGAAGGTCGACCCGAAGGCGCCATCGTCCTCTTTCACAGAGGGCACGAACATTCCGGTCGTTGGCAGGATTTCGTCGACAGGCTGGATCTTTCCGGTTTCGCGGTTTTTGCCTGGGATGCGCGCGGCCACGGGCGATCCACCGGAGAGCGTGGATTTGCAGACAGCTTTGGGACATTGGTGCGTGATGCCGATGCCTTCGTTCAGCATGTCCGGGCCCAACACGGGATCGCGACGCATGAAATCGTGGTTGTGGCTCAAAGCGTCGGCGCTGTTATCGCAGCCGCGTGGCTGCACGACTATGCGCCGCCGATCCGCGCCCTTGTCCTCGGTAGTCCAGCTTTCCGTGTGCGTTTGTACGTGCCGTTCGCACTTCCGCTGCTGCGTGTGCTGCTCAAGATCTGGCCGAAATTATCGATTCGCAGCTACGTGAAGGGCAAGCTGTTGACCCATGACCCGATCAGACAGCGGGAGTACGACACCGACCCGCTGATAACACGGGCAATCAGCGTTCGCGTGCTGACCGGACTGCACGACACCGGAACCCGCCTGTTGCAGGATGCCGAAGCGATCGTTGCGCCGGTACTGATGTTTACCTCCGGCGATGACCGGGTCGTGAAGCGTCGAGCTCAGCACGAATTCTTCCGTGGACTGGGCAGTATCCGAAAGGAAGAAGCGGTTCTTGCGGGTTTCTTGCACGACATTTTCGGCGAGGCGTACCGTCAACTGCCAATCACCCGCGCGCGTCGCTTCATTCTGTCGGTATTCGACAATCCGCAACCGATGCCGGATTTGCTGGTAAACGACCAGTACGGACAAAGACGAACGAAATACGATGTGCTCGCGCGCCCAGCCACGCGACTCTCACCAAGACGATTTGGGCACGCGTTGATGCGGCTGGCCCTGGCTACGATCGGTCGCCTTAGTGAGGGGATTCGGCTCGGGCAGCGGACAGGGTTCGATTCGGGGGCGATGTTGGACTACGTCTATCGCAATCAGGCGTCGGGCCTCACGCCGCTCGGAAGGATGATCGACCGCGCGTTTCTCGACAGTATTGGCTGGCGCTGTATCCGGCAGCGTCGCGCCAACGTGACGGCACTGCTCGGCACCGCGATGCGCCACGTGGCCAAAGAGGGGCGGGCAGTAAGATTGCTCGACATTGCGGCAGGCCACGGCCGGTATGTCATCGACGCACTGCTGGCGAACCCTGGCCTCGGGGCAGAGACGCTCTTTCGCGATTATTCAATGGCCAATCTTGAGGCCGCGCGGCAACTCTCCGCGACGCTGAAGCTGTCCCGCGCATCCTTCGAGGTTGGCGATGCATTCGATGCGAAATCGATCGCCCAAATCAGACCACGGCCGACCATCGCGGTCGTCTCCGGCCTTTACGAGTTGTACCCCGACAACGCGATGGTTGGCGCATCCCTGTCGGGGCTTGCCCACGCATTGGGATCACACGGCTACCTCGTATACACGAACCAGCCCTGGCATCCACAGCTCGAGTTCATCGCCCGGGTGCTCACCAGCCACCGGGACGGAGCACCATGGATCATGCGCTGCCGAAGCCAGGCGGAAATGGACTCGCTTGTCGGCTCGGCCGGGTTCGAGAAATTGTCAACGGTTGCAGATGACGAGGGCATCTTCACCGTCAGTCTGGCAAGGCGTGTCGACACGGAAGGGACACGGCCCGCATAGCCGCGCATTCGGCGGACTCCTACGCGCGCTGCGCCTTCATCTTCAGGAAATTCGCGATCCATTGCGCGACGGCGGCGGTGTCGGGCGCCTCGGCCGAGCCGTCCATCGCCGTCAGCGCCGGCGCGGCGCGATCCTCCGGGATCAGCTTGCCGCGGCGCTGCTCGAGCAGCGCGGATTCGTATGCGTTGTCGAACTCGGGATGCGGCTGGATGCTGATCGCGCTGTCGCCGAAGGCGAGCGCCGCGAACGGGCAGAACGGGGAGCTCGCGAGCAGCCGCGCACCCTCGGGCAGCGTCTCGACCTGGTCCTGGTGCATGGCGTTGAGGGTGAATGTCGGCAGCGGCGGCTGCATCCACGGCTCCGACGCCACGGTCTCGTATGTATGCGGGCCGACGCCCCAGCCGCGCCCGGTCTTCTCGACGCGCGCGCCGAATTCCTCGGCGAGCAGCTGGTGGCCGAAGCAGATGCCGACGAGCGGCACCCGCGCCTCGACGGTGCGCCGCAGGAACGCCTTGAGCGCGCGCATCCAGGGCAGGTCGTCATAGACGCCGAAGCGCGAGCCGGTGACGATCCAGCCGTCGCAGTCGCGCGGCGATTCCGGGATCTCGCCGTCGAGGGCGGCGTAGGCGCGGAAGCTGAACTCGGGGGCCGCGGCGCCGATCAGGCGCGCGAACATCGACGGGTAGTCGCCGTGTGCCGCCGCGAGGTCCTCCGGCGGGCGCCCGGTCTCGAGGATGCCGATCTTCATGGGCAGGCCTGTCAAGCACGAATTCCTTGCAGAAACATCGTCACGCCCGTGCGGCCGGTCAAGAGGGCTGGTCTTCCGGACAAGCAGGATTAACTCTTGAGTCGGCCGCGCGACGGATCGCTTGGCGTGACCGGGCGCGGCAAGTAAAACGGAGGGAAATCGGATGGTCTTCGGCGGTCTATTCCGAAACGGCGGCGACGGGTCGGACGGTGCGCTGCGGGTGACGGCCGACAAGGTTCCCGATCCGGCACGGGACATCGATGGCACCGGGCCGGACGCGGTCGCCGTGCTGGCCGGGGGCTGTTTCTGGTGCGTCGAAGGCGTCTACCGCCAGCTCGACGGCGTCCTCGAAGCGGTGTCGGGATACAGCGGCGGCGCGGCCGAGACCGCGAACTACAAGGCCGTGTGCGGCGGCGATACCGGCCACGCCGAGGCGGTGCGCGTCCGCTTCGATCCGGAGCGCCTGAGCTACGGGCGGCTGCTCAAGGTCTTCTTCGCGATCGCGCACGACCCGACGCAGCTGAACCGCCAGGGCAACGACGTCGGGACGCAGTACCGTTCGGCGATCTTCGCGGTCGACGACGCCCAGGCCGAGGTCGCCCGCAGCTATATCGACCAGCTCGACGCGGCCGGCGTGTTCGCCGCGCCGATCGTGACCGAGGTGGTGCGGCTGGAAGAATT
>JBFHDX010000068.1:0-20324 GCA_041584475.1 Alphaproteobacteria bacterium | reverse complement strand
CCTCGGGGCAGACGCTCGAGGGCGAGGAACTCGCCGGATTTGAGACCGCCCGCGCGGCTGCCGACCAACAGTTCGCGGCGCTCACGGGCAGCACGGTCCAATTCGCCGCCACCGACGCCTCGCCGGAGGCCTGCGGCGGCGCCGAGCAACCCTGCTGATTCGATCGTTGCCTCGTTTTCGAGCGGGCCCGACGGCCCCGCTCGGTCTTTTTATACGGTGATGCGACCGCCTAAGCGGCGCGCGCCTCGACCCCGTTGATCATCAGACCATGCTTGCCGGCGCCCACACGCGCTGTCTCGCCGTCCTGCAGACGGCCTTCGAGGATCATCTGCGCTAACGGATTCTGAAGCGACCGCTGGATCACCCGCTTCAACGGGCGGGCTCCGTAGACCGGATCGTAGCCGGCGTCGGCGAGCCACGCCTTGGCCGAGGCGTCGACCTCGATCGAGATTTTGCGGTCGCCGAGCAACGCCTGCAGCCGCCGCAGCTGGATATCGACGATTCCGGTCATCTGGTCGCGAGTCAGCCGGTGGAACAGCAGCGTATCGTCGAGACGGTTGAGGAACTCCGGTCGGAACGCCGTGCGCACGACGGCCATGACCTGGTCGCGCACGGCGGACGAGTCCTGTCCATCGGGTTGGTTAGCCAGGATCTCCGCGCCGAGGTTAGAGGTCATCACGATCAGCACATTGCGGAAGTCGACCGTGCGGCCCTGCCCGTCGGTGAGGCGCCCGTCATCGAGCACCTGCAGCAGCACGTTGAAGACGTCCGGATGCGCCTTTTCGACCTCGTCGAACAGCACGACCTGGTAGGGACGGCGTCGCACCGCCTCGGTCAGCGCGCCGCCTTCCTCGTACCCGACATAGCCGGGGGGTGCGCCGATGAGCCGCGCCACGGCATGCTTTTCCATGTACTCCGACATGTCGATCCGGACCATCGCCTGCTCGTCGTCGAACAGGAAGCGGGCGAGCGCCTTGGTCAGCTCCGTCTTGCCGACACCGGTCGGCCCGAGGAACAGGAACGAGCCGATCGGCCGGTTCGGATCCTGCAGGCCGGCGCGCGCCCGGCGGACCGCATTCGAAACCGCGGCGATGGCCTCGTCCTGCCCGATCACCTGGGTGCACAGCGACTCCTCCATGTGAAGCAGCTTCTCGCGTTCGCCCTCGAGCATCTTGTCCACCGGGATGCCGGTCCAGCGGGAGACCACCGCGGCGATATCGTTGTCGGTAACCTCCTCCTTGAGCATCCGGCTTTCGGCCGCCTCGTCCGCCTCGGCAAGCTTGCGCTCGAGGTCGGGGATGATGCCGTAGGCAAGTTCGCCGGCGCGCGCGAGATTGCCTTCGCGCTGGACTCGTTCGAGCTCCAACCGCGCGGCGTCCAGCTGCTCCTTCAGATGCTGCGCCGAGGCGAGCTTGTCTTTCTCCGCCTGCCACTGCGCGGTCAGTCGGCCCGATTCCTCCTCGAGTTCGGCCAGCTCCTTTTCGAGGTTCGCGAGCCGGTCCTTGGACGCCTTGTCGGTCTCTTTCTTGAGCGCCTCGCGCTCGATCTTGAGCTGAATGATGCGGCGATCCAGTTCGTCGATGTCTTCCGGTTTCGAATCGACCTCCATGCGCAGCCTGCTGGCCGCCTCATCGACAAGATCGATCGCCTTGTCGGGCAGGAAGCGGTCGGTGATGTAGCGGTTCGACAGCGTTGCCGCCGCGACGATCGCGGCGTCGGTGATCCGCACGCCGTGATGAAGCTCGTATTTTTCCTTGAGCCCGCGCAGGATCGAAATCGTATCGGCAACGCTCGGCTCGGCCGTGAACACCGGCTGGAAACGTCTTGCCAGGGCCGCGTCCTTCTCGACGCGCTTGCGGTATTCGTCCAGCGTCGTCGCCCCGATGCAATGCAGGTCGCCGCGCGCCAGCGCAGGCTTGAGCATGTTGGAGGCATCCATCGCGCCTTCCGCGGCGCCGGCACCGACCAGCGTGTGCAGCTCGTCGATGAAGACGACGATCTCACCCTCCGTCGCGGCGATCTCCTGCAGTACCGCCTTGAGCCGCTCCTCGAACTCGCCGCGGAATTTCGCACCGGCGACCATCGCGCCAAGGTCGAGCGCAAGCAATCGCTTGTTCTTGAGGCTCTCCGGCACGTCGCCGTTGACGATGCGCTGTGCCAGGCCCTCGACGATCGCCGTCTTGCCGACGCCAGGCTCGCCGATGAGCACCGGGTTGTTCTTGGTGCGTCGCGAGAGAACCTGGATCGTCCGACGAATTTCCTCGTCGCGGCCGATCACGGGGTCCAGCTTGCCCTCGCGTGCCGCGTCGGTCAGGTCGCGCGCGTATTTCTTGAGCGCGTCGTAACCCTGCTCAGCCGTCGCGCTATCGGCGGTGCGCCCCTTGCGCAATGCCTCGATCGCGCCGTTCAGCCCCTGTGGCCTGATCCCCGCCGCGTGCAGGGCCGCCGCAGCGGCGGTTCCCTGGGCCAGGGCGAGCGCGAGCAGCAGCCGTTCCGCCGTCACATAGCTGTCCCCCGCCTTCTCCGCGATCTTCTCCGCCTGCTCGAACAGCCGCCCCGCCTCGGGTGCGAGATAGACCTGGCCGGCGCCGTCTCCCTCGACCTTCGGCAGTTTTCCGAGCGCGGCTTCGGTCTCCTTCAACGCGCGCTCCGAATCGCCGCCCGCCGCGCGTATCAGGCCCGCTGCGAGACCTTCGCGATCGTCGAGCAGGACCTTGAGGATATGTTCGGGAGTGAGGCGTTGATGGCCGGACCGCAAGGCCAACGCCTGGGCCGCCTGGATGAAGCCGCGCGACCGTTCCGTGTATTTCTCGAAATCCATGTGCTCCGATTCCTGTCTGGCGCCCCCGCTTGCGGCAGGCGACTGAGGTTGAGCCAGAATGCCCGGGACCCTCACGAGAGGCGCCCCGATGCTCTTGCCGGTTATATGGCGATACCGGGCGGGGCGCTCAAGATATCGCCGAGGGGGAAATGTCGCCGGCTATTAACGCTTTCTTCATCCGCGCCGTCGTCCTATCTTTGTTGCAGTGCAGCGATTCTGTTCCGCATTGCGCAATCCATGCTGGAGCAGTTCATGGCCGACGACCAGAACGGACACCTTCCTCCCCCGAACCTCTGGCGCAATGCCGCCGCAGCGCTGCGGCGGTTGGCGGGCGGATGGAACAAGCCCAGGGCTGCAGCCCCGCTGACCACCGCGCCGGCTCGTGCGGACACGGGCGGTATCGCGCTCGCTCTGCAGGGTGGCGGCGCGCACGGCGCCTTCACGTGGGGCGTGCTGGACGCCATGCTGGAAAACGGTGTCGCGATCGAGGCGTTGAGCGGATCGAGCGCGGGCGCCTTCAACGCGGTCTTTCTGGCGCATGGCTGGCTTGCCGGCGGTGCCGACGGCGCACGCGAATCGCTGGCCCATTTGTGGCGGCGGATTGGTGCCAAGGCTGCGTTCAGCCCGTTGCGCGCGAGTCTCATGGACCAGCTGACCGGGGGCTGGAACATGGACCACGCGTCGAGCCACGTCGGTTTCGACCTGTTCACGCGGGTCATGTCGCCGTACCAGTTCAATCCGCTCGACATGAACCCGCTGCGCGAACTGCTCTTGGACCATATCGATTTCGACCGCATACGCCGTAACCGCCGGCTCCGCCTTTTCATCGGCGCGACCGACGTCGAAAGCAGCCGACTGCGCGTGTTCACCACACGCGAGGTGAGCGCTGACGTGATCCTTGCCTCGGCGACGCTGCCGTGGTTGCATCACGCGGTAGAGATCGACGGACACCATTACTGGGACGGCGGATTCACCGCCAATCCGCCTCTCATGCCTCTTGTAAGCGATTGCACGGCCAAGGATCTGGTGCTGGTTCGGCTCGATTCCGGCAGGGAGGAAAACGTCCCGGTGTCGGCGCGGGCGATCCAGGCGCGGCTCAACCGGATCCTGTTCACCGGACCCCTGAACCACGATCTCGACGAGCTCGTCGCGCTGCGCAGGCTGGCGAGCAAGGGCGCGCTGCGCGGGCCGCTGGGCCGGCGGCTGATGCAGCTGCGCCTGCACGTGATCGACGGCGGCGACGCGCTGGCGCCGTTCGGCCAGTCGAGCAAACTCAATCCGCACCGCTCGTTCCTGCGCGAACTGCATGCGCTCGGGTACGCACACGGCGAATCGTGGTCGTCGCACGAGGGCGGCGGCGCGCGCGAACGGGAGGATGCCGGCATCGTCGTCGAGGTAGCATGCCCGTAACCGTGGCCGACATCCGCCGCTACCCCGTCAAGGGGCTGAACGGGGAGTCGCTCGACACGATCGAGCTGCGCGAAGGTCACGGCATTGCTCATGATCGCCGGTTCGCCCTCGCACACGCGTCGAGCCAGTTCGACCGCAGCAACCCGCACTGGCTGCCGAAGCAGAACTTCCTCACGCTACTGCGCGACGAGCGACTGGCGCTGCTCGACGCCCGTTTCGATCCCGACACCGGCATGCTCGGCATTCAACGCGACGGCCGCCAGGTGGCCAGGGGCGACATCACGCAGCCGCTCGGCCGCATGCTGATCGAGCAGTTCTTCGATGCCTTCCTGCCGTCGGGGCCGCGGGGCAACCCGCACGTGGTCGAGGTACCCGGCGGCATGCTGAGCGACCGGCCCGAGCAGCTGATCTCGATCATCAACCTGACGAGCGTGCACGATATCGAACGCGTCGCCCGGGCAAAGGTCGACCCGCGCCGATTCCGCGCCAACCTTCATCTCGACGGCCTGCCGGCGTGGTCAGAAACGGCTTGGCCCGGCAAGACGCTGGACATCGGCGAGGTCCGGCTTGAGGTCGTTGAGATCATCGAACGCTGCGCCGCCACCGAGGTGAATCCCGACACCGGCGAACGCGACCTGCATCTGTTGAAGACGCTGCAGCAGGGTTTCGGCCACACGGAGTGCGGCGTCTACGCCCGGGTCGTCGCGGCTGGCTCGATCCACATCGGGGACGCGGTCGGAATCCCCGGCGCGTGATGCCGGTGGGCCGGCCGGCGGACTTCGGTCGCGTCTGATGGTCCCGGCTTTCACTAACCGAGTGCCGCGACGGCGTCGACCGCTGCCGGCGATATCAGCCGGTCGCCCCGGTCGGCGCCCGCGGCGTGCTCTCCCCCGGCAACGCATCGGTATCGTCCGCTTCGACCATGCCGGGCATCGGCATGTACAGCAGAAGCGCCGATGCCACGAAGACGCTCGAATAGGTGCCGACGACGATGCCCCAGGCGAGCGCGGCCGAGAAATTGCGCAGCACGGGACCGCCGAAGAACAGCAAGGCGAGCACGACGAGCATCGTCGTCCCGCTGGTCAGCACCGTGCGCGTCAGCGTCTGGTTGACGCTCAGATTGATCAGAACCGGCAGGTCCATCTTCTTGTAGCGCCGCAAATTCTCCCGGATCCGGTCGAACACGACGACGGTGTCGTTGATCGAGTACCCGGCGATGGTGAGGATCGCAGCCACGACCTTGAGGTCGAATTCGAGCTGGAGCACGGTGAACAGGCCAAATGTGGCGACGACGTCGTGCAGCGTCGTCAGCAGAGCGGCGACGCCGAACTGCCATTCGAAGCGGAACCAGACATAGACCGCGATCAGCGCGATCGCGAGGGCGGAGGCGAGAATGCCGTCGGCGAGAAGTTCTCCGCTTACCTCGGGTCCGATGAAGTCGGTGCGGCGGATTTCGTAAGCCGGACCCAGCACGTCCCTTATCGTCTGGAACGTCCGCTTCGGTGCGGCCGGGTCGCCGGGCAACTGGTGCACCCGGATCATGATCTCGCGATCGTCGCCGAAGGTCTGCAGCGACAGGTCGCCCAGCTTCAGTGCCGACAGCCGGGCGCGGAGCGCACCCGTATCGATCGGCGCGGACGTTCTGGCCTCGACCACGAGGCCACCTTCGAAATCGAGCCCGAGATTGAGCCCTCGGAGGCCGAGCGAGGTGATCGAGACGACGGAGACGACAAGCGTGAACGCGAAGGCGGCACGACGCCAGCCCATGAAATCGATCCGCGTATTGTCGGGAACGAGACGAAGGCGCCACATGGATGCCTCGAGCAGGACCGCAGGGTTGTGAACGGAAACCGTCTCGTACGCGGAGCTCGATCGGCGCTGCCGGGCGATCCCCGCACGATCCGCACTTACATGGGGATGCTCGGGCTCGGCGATCAGTGGTGCCAACGCCGCCGCCGAAAATAAATCCGCCGGCGGCATCCTCACCGCCGGCGGCGACGCGCGCGACCCAAATCACATCGCACGGCCGGCGGCGGACCGAGCCGGCCACCCGCTTCGTTCCAGCGTGCAGCGGCCGACGACACGGGAAAGGCGGCCCGCGGGCCGCCTTTTTGCGCGTCGGTGTCGATGATGCAGCGCGCGCGGCGCGCTAGTCTTCCGCCTGAGCCCCGTTCTTCGGGGCGGCGGAGCTCTTGCGCGGGCGCCCGCGCCGCCTGGCCGGCGCCGCCGCCGGCTCCTTTTTGTCGCTCATGACCTTGTCTTCGATCGGCCCGTCCAACGCGCCATTGGCTTGGGCGGCATTGCGCGTCGACCGTCCGCGGCGCTTCGGCACGTCGGGCTGCTCGCCCTCGCCCGGAACCATGGCCGGCCGCGGGTCCCCCGCGACCGCCGGCGCACCGCCCGGACCGTTGGGAGAGCTCTGCGCCCCATCTCCGGCCGCGCGCCCATCGCCGCCGTCGCCCGGCGCGCCGGACTCCCGCGCCGTGGCGGTCTCGTCCTCGAGCGCCTGGCCGTTGCCGCCGCGCCCCACGGCATGGCCGGGCTGGGCGTGCTGACGGGACCTGCCCTGGCCGTCGTCCTCATTGTCGATGTTGAGCATGCGAAAGTAATGGTCGGCATGCTGCAGATAGTTCTCGGCGGCGACCCGGTCGCCGGAAGAGCCCGCATCGCGCGCCAGAGCCAGGTATTTCTCGTGCACCTGGTGTGCGTTGCCGCGAATGCGAACGTTCGGACCGTTGCTGTCGAACGTCTGGTGACGGGTTGGGAAATTGCGCCGGTTATTGCCGCGGCCACGCGACCGCTTGGAGTTCTGACCTTGCCTCATCGCACCTTACACTTTGAATTGACCGGATGCCTGGCCTTGGCTTCCCGCACTGGCGGTGTTCCGCCTCCCGACACGACCCACGCCTGCGGGTCGATGTGCAGGCCGCCATGTATTTGTCCGGGAACCGTGCGGCTTCCAACCCGGTTTGCGGGCTTGGGCCACGGGCGCGACATTAGACGGTCGCCTTCCGCTTTCCAACCCCTTTTTTGGCCGATATTTGTCAATTTATCGTTTACGGCCGGTAACGCAACGGCGATGACCCGCAAGGTCGGTCGAGAATTCGCCGACCGCGAGACCCGACGCAGCGAGAATTCCTTCCACTTCCGCGCCTTGCCCGACGCCGAATTCGAGCACCGCCACCCCGTCCGGTGCCAGCAACCGCGCGATGTCCGTCGCCAGCTCCCGATGGGCCGCGAGCCCGTCGATGCCGCCGTCGAGCGCCAGTCGGGGCTCGTACCCGGCGATCTCCCGCTGCAGATCGCCGATCGCTCCGCTCGGGACATAGGGTGGATTGGCGACGATCAGGTCGAAATACCCGGACAGCGCGTCACCCCAATAGCCGACGACGAACCTGGCGCGCTCGCCGAGTCCGTGCCGTGCCGCGTTCCGGCGCGCGACGGCGATCGCGGCTTCGCTGAGGTCGACACCGAGGCCGGTCGCGATGGGGCGTTCCGCCAGCAAGGCCAGCAGCAGGCATCCGGTCCCGGTTCCGAAATCGAGGATCGACGCCGGTGCATCCCGGGCCGGCATGGCCGCGAGGGCGGCCTCGACGACCGTCTCGCTGTCCGGCCGCGGATCGAGCGTCGCCGCCGCGACCTCGAAATCGAGGCTCCAGAACTCGCGCCGGCCCGTCAGGTAAGCCAACGGCTCGCGTGCGGCGCGGCGTTCGATCAGCGCCCGATAGGGCGCCGGGTCCTCGACCGGGCGCTCCGGATAGCCGCTGATCGCTGTCGGTTCGATGCCGAGCGCATGGGCGAGGATCAGCCGGGCCTCGCGCCGTGGCTCCGGAATCCCGGCCTCGGCCAGCCGGCGGGCACCATCCGCCACCCATTCGCCCAACGTTGCCGGCATGCGCGTCGGTCCGCTCATTGCTCGTCGAGCAGGCGTGCCGCCTCGTCTTCGGCGATCAGCGCGTCGACGATCTCGTCCAGCGACTCGCCGGCCATGAACCGGGGAATATTGTGGGCACTCAGGCCGATCCGGTGATCGGTGATGCGATCCTGCGGAAAATTGTAGGTGCGGATCTTCTCGGAGCGATCGCCGGAGCCGACTTGGCTCCTGCGGCTCGCCGCACGCTCCGCCTCGCGCCGCTGCCGCTCCGCGTCGTACAGGCGAGCGCGCAGGACCTTCATGGCCTTGGCGCGGTTCTTGTGCTGCGACTTCTCGTCCTGGCAGGTGACGACGATGCCCGTCGGCAGATGGGTGATGCGCACGGCGCTGTCGGTCGTGTTCACGTGCTGCCCTCCGGCTCCCTGCGACCGGTAGGTGTCGACGCGGAGATCCTTCTCGTCGACCTCTATGTCCACGTCCTCTGCCTCCGGCAGCACCGCTACCGTGGCCGCCGAAGTGTGGATCCGGCCGCCGCTCTCGGTCACCGGAACGCGCTGCACCCGGTGCGTGCCCGATTCGAACTTGAGCCGCCGATAGACGTCGCTGCCGCCGATGGCGGCGCTCGCCTCGCGGTATCCGCCGACTCCCGTCTCGCTGATTTCGATCGGTTCGAACCGCCAGCCGTGACGGTCGGCATAACGCTGATACATGCGGAACAGCTCCGCCGCGAACAGCCCGGCCTCGTCGCCGCCGGTGCCGGCACGCACCTCGAGGATGACGTCGCGGGCGTCCGCTTCGTCGCGCGGCAGCAACATCAGCTGCACGGCGCGCTCGAGCCGCGGCAGGGCAGCCTCGATCTCGGCAAGTTCGGCCTCCGCCAGGGCCCGCAGCTCGGCGTCCTCTTCCGCAATGACGAGCCCTTCGAGGTCCGCCTTCTCGCGCTCCGCCGCGCGCAGTTCGCGGATGCTCCGGACCACGGGCGTGAGCTCCGCATATTCCTTCGACAGGCGAGCATACTCGCCTGCGTCCGATGCGGCCTCGGCCAACAGCCGGGTCAGTTCGTCGTGCCGCGCAACGACCCTGTCGAGTCTCTCGCGGAGCTTCATGCGCTGGGCTCCTCGTCATCGTCGCCGTGCGCCGCCGCCGGGTCGGCCTCACCGAGCTCGAACATCCGCACGATGATCCGGTGAACCGCCTCGGCATCTGCGGCGTTGCCGCCGGCCGCGGCGAGCAGCCGCAAGGCCTCGCTCGGCCGATGCAACAGCCGGTTGATCAGCCGGCGGGTCGCCTCTTCCGGGCCCGCCGTCGGATCGGCCGCCAGGACTTCATCTCGGACCGTCTCGAAATGGCGGCGCAACGCCACCACCGTGGGCACCGCTTCCCGCTCGGCCCGGGACTGCCGCCAGGCAACGACCTCGTCCTCGACGATCTGCCATGCGGCGGCGGCCGCCGCCTCGCGATTCGCCCGGCCCTCCTGGGCCACCCGCTCGAGATCGTCGAGCGTGTAGACGAAGGCATCGTCGAGCCGGTCCACCGCCGGATCAACGTCACCGGGCACACCGCCGTCGATTACCAGAACCGGCTTCCGGCGGCGGCTCTTGAGAGCACGCTCCATGGCTTCGGCGGTTATGAGGTAGCGCCCCGTGCCGGCGGCGGTGATCACGATATCGGCTTCCGCAAGCGCAGCGTCAAGATCACCGAACGGCGCGAAGTGGTACCCGAGCCGGCGCGCCTCGCCTTCGGTCCGGCGCGATTGGCCGGTCAGGATGATCCGGCTGAGACCGGCGAGCCGCATCTGACCCCCGATCAGATCGCCGGTGTCGCCGAGCCCGACGATCAGCGCGACGCATTCTGACAGGTCGCCATGCATGTCGCGGCCGAGCTGAACGGCGCCGGAGGCCAGGGTTACCGATCGTTGGGCGATGTCCGTTTCGCTGCGCACGCGCTTCGCGGCCGCATAGGCCGCCTGCAGCAGCGACTCGAGCTCGGACCCGACCATCCGCGACTGGCGCGCGAGCCGGTGGCTTTCCTTGACCTGGCCGAGCACCTGCGGCTCCCCGATCACCTGGCTTTCGAGCGACGCGGCGACCGCGAAGATGCGCCTGACCGCGGCTTCCCCGACAAAGCTCTCCAGCTGGCCGACAATCGCCGACACGTCCTCGCCGCTGCGCGCCGCGAGGATCCGGCTCACGATTTCGATCGCCGCATCCGGCGTTTCCGAAACCCCCTGTATCTCGACGCGGTCGCAGGTCGACAGCACCAGCGCCTGCTGGATGCCCTCCGCGGCGAGCCGCTCGTACAGGGCCGGTGCCGCGCCGGCGTCGATGAACATGCGGTCGCGCAGACCGGCAGCGCTCGATCGGTGGGTCGCGCCCACGGCGAAGGGTACGGCCGGTCCGCGCGCCGGCATCGCGGGCTACCGGTAGCGGGCGAGCCGGTCGGCCAGCGAGGCCAGGGCCGTCTCATCCTGCTCGCCCGAATCGAGATCGCGCACGGTGGCGACGCCGCGCGCCAGTTCGTCCTCGCCGAGGATCACCGCCGCGGCGGCGTTGATCTTGTTGGCCCGCTTCATGCGCCTCGAGAGATTGCCGGAGAACCCCAGATCGATGGTGAAGCCGTCACGCCGCAAGCGCTGGGTCAGCTCGAGCGCCGTCGTCTCGGCCTCCGCCCCGACCGGCACGACGGCGACGGGACGCGCGGCGGGCGGAACCGCTGTCAGCATCATGGCCAGGCGCTCGACGCCGGCCGCCCAGCCAGTGCCGGGCGTCGCCGGCCCGCCCAGGGTTTCGATCAGACCGTCGTATCGGCCGCCGGCCAGCACGGCGCCCTGGGCTCCCAGCTCTTGAGTGGTGAACTCGAAGGCGGTGTGGGTGTAGTAATCGAGGCCGCGCACCAGGCGGGGGTTGACCTCGTAGTCAATGCCGAGCGCATCGAGACCCGTCTTGACTTTCTCGAAATAGTCGCGGCTGAACGCGTTCAGATAGTCGCTGAACAGCGGCGCTCCCGCCACCAGCTGCCGGTCGCCTTCGTCCTTCGAGTCAAGGATCCGCAGCGGATTTCGATCGAGCCGCTCGAGACTGTCCCGGGACAGCCGGTCCTTGTGCGCTTCGAAATACTCCACCAGCACCGCGCGATAGGCGCGCCGGCTCTCCGGGTCGCCCAACGTGTTGAGTTCGAGCACCGTGCGGTCGAGCACGTCCAGCTCCTCGAGGATATGCGCCCCGACGGCGATGATCTCGACGTCGCCGAGCGGCTGCGCGACGCCGAGAAGCTCCACATCGATCTGGTGGAACTGCCGCTGGCGACCCTTCTGCGGACGTTCGTAGCGGAACATCGGGCCGCTGCAGAAAACCTTGAGCGGCAGCTGGTTGGACAGGCCGCCGGAGATGAAGGCGCGCGCAATCCCGGCGGTCGCCTCGGGCCGCAGCGTGAGCTCCTCGCCGGCCTTCATCGAGAAGGTGTACATCTCCTTGGTCACGACGTCCGAGGTGTCGCCGAGGCTGCGCCGGAACACGTCGGTGAACTCGAAGACCGGGGTCGTCATCTCGTCGTAGCCGTATCGCGCCGCGATACGGCGCGCCGTCTCCACCACGTGGCGGTGCGGGCGCATCGCTTCGGGCAGAATGTCGCGTGTGCCGCGAACCGGCTTTACCAAGCTCATGAGCGGTCCGTTCCGGGCTTATTCCGCCGCGCGCGGTGACTGACCGGCCTCGATTTCGGCCGCCTTCTCCTCGACCAGGCGGACCAGATGGTCGACGATGTCCGCGTCGCGGAACCGGTGGTGCGGGACGCCGGCGACATAGACCTGATGTGTCCCCTTGCCGCCGCCCGTGAACCCGATATCGGTCTCCCGCGCCTCGCCCGGTCCGTTTACGACGCAGCCGATGACCGAAATCGTCATCGGCGTCGAAATGTGCGCCAGCCGCTCCTCGAGTTTCGCGACGGTGGCAATGACGTCGAACTGCTGACGCGCGCATGACGGGCATGCGACGACGTTGACGCCGCGATGACGAAGACCGAGCGACTTCAGGATCTCGAATCCGGCCCGCACCTCCTCGACCGGATCGGTCGACAGCGACACCCGGATCGTGTCGCCGATGCCGGCCCACAGCAGCGAACCGATGCCGATCGCCGACTTCACGGTACCGCCGCGCAGGCCGCCCGCCTCGGTGATGCCGAGATGCAGCGGATAGTCGCAGGCGTCGGCGAGACCTTGATAGGCGGCAACCGTGAGGAACACGTCCGAGGCCTTGACGCTGATCTTGAACTGGCGGAAATCGTTATCCTCGAGAATGCGCGCATGATTCAGTGCGCTCTCCACCATCGCCTCGGGGCAGGGCTCTCCGTATCGCTCGAGAAGGTCGCGTTCGAGCGATCCGGCATTGACCCCGATGCGCATCGAGCAACCATTGTCGCGGGCCGCCCGCACGACCTCGCGGACGCGTTCGGCACTGCCGATATTGCCCGGGTTGATGCGCAGGCAGGCCGCGCCGGCCTGCGCCGCCTCGAGCGCCCGCTTGTAATGGAAATGGATGTCGGCAACGATCGGAACCGATACCGACCGGACGATCGTCCCCAGGGCCGCCGTCGACTCCGCGTCCGGGCACGAGACCCGGACGATGTCTGCCCCCGCATCCTGGAGCGCATGAATCTGGGCAACGGTCGCGGCAACGTCATGCGTCGGCGTGTTCGTCATCGACTGCACCGAAATCGGCGCGCCGCCACCGACCGGCACGTTCCCGACCATTATCTGGCGGCTCTCTCGTCGCGTGATTTCTCGGTAGGGCCGGACGCTCATCTCTTGCCGGTTTGCATGTCAACTGTCTCGGCGCCGCCTGGCGCCGCCGGAGTCGCGCGCAATGTGCGCCGACCGGGGCAAAAGATCAAGGTCGCGGGCGCTTGGAGGCTCAGGGCCAGGCCGTGCCGGCCTTCAGCTGGTCCGGATCGAGCCGGACGTTTCGCCGCACCATTCCCGCCGGTCCGATTGCCGGCGCGCGATCGCCATCGACCAGAATCTCGAGCCCTCCGGCGTTCCCGGTCACGAACACGGAACCCGGTCGCTCGGGGACGCGGTACGAGTCGCCGCGCCGCAGGACGCGGCTGAAGAGAAGCGCGCCCTCGGCATCGGTGACCTCGACCCAGGCATCCTCGATGGCCCGGATGACGACCCTGGCATCCGGATTGTCCGCCCCGTAAACGCGCGGTTCACGAGCGGTCGGTTCAATGGGGGGAGTCGGCGGAACGGCCGCAACCAACGGCTCGGAGCCGGGCGCCGGCGTATCCGGAGTCGGCACAGGCGGCGGTTCGGTGGCCGCAGCCGACGGCGCTGACGGTGCCGCCGCGCGGTCCGCGGGCCTCGGTTCCGGCGGCTGTGGTGCGGCTGGCGCGACGGGCGGCGCGACGGGCGGCGCGGCGGTCGGCGCTGGCGGCTCGGCCGCCGGGGCGGCTGGTGCGGGCGGCACGGGCGCCGGTACCGGCTCGGCCGCCGGCACCTGACGGGCGAGCTGCTCCGGAGCGGGCGGACTCGGTGGCGTCGCCTGTGGCGCGTCGTCCGTTGGCGCGGGCGCGACGTCGGGCATGATCGGCTCGGCAGGTCCCGGAGCGACCGGTGTGGAGGCCGCTGGCGGCGTCTCTTCCTCCGGAGGCACGAGCGCGGCGAGACGCTCGGGAACGTCGGGCACCTCCTGCGCCAGGTCCCGGTCGTATCCGTAGAGGAAGTGGTAGGCGCCATACGCGACGCCCGCCAGCAGGATGGCGATGATGATGATCGCCGCGGTCGGAACCTTGCCCTCGTCGATCGGCTCGGGCAGGATGTATTGCTGGCTTTGCAGGCCGCGCGCTTCCTCCTTGAAGCGCGAAACCATCTCGGTTCCGTCGAGGCCCAAGAATTCCGCATAGGTCCGCACGAAGCCGAGGGCGTAGACGGTTCCCGGAAGATCCTGGACGCGGCCATCCTCGAGCGCCTCGAGATAACGGGCCTGGATGCGGACCGCTTCGACCACGTCACGGATTTCCAGCCCTCTCTCCTCGCGATGCAGGCGCAATTCCGCCCCGACCGTCTGGCGAAGGCTCAACTCCTCGGGTGAATCCTCGTAATTGCTAGCTGTCATGACCAATTCCGCCGCCCGCTTCCCGTTACGGGAGAGTGGGGTGGGTTTTGACGGGGATGCCTTCTGCCGAATGTATGATCCGTCGTTTCGATCTGCGAGTTGCACGTTTCGGCGGACCGCTCGGCGAAGCGTCGGCATGCTGCCGCCCGCCGGCACGCCGGCCGCAGCACTGCCCACCCGGTGCTATCCTCCATCCGCAAAATCGCCGTCGCCTGGCCCATCGGAGTTGGGCCGGTCCCGGCTCACGGAATCCTGAGAGACTGTGTATCAGGAACGGCGCCGACAATGCAATCGCAACACGATGCAGCCACAGTATTGCCCAAAGTGTTAGGAAATCTACAAGACGACACCGTGGTCGCGCGCGTAGGCGAGGAACGAGCGGCGCAGGCTGTGCCTGCCGCTGCCGAGCAACGACCCGGTGAAATCGGCGAGTCCGCGGGAATCGAGGCTGCGAATCATCAGCCGCGCCGGACCGATCGACGGCGCCGCCATCGACAGGGAGCGGAACCCGAGCCCGACGAGGGCCATCGCCTCCAGCGGTTGTCCGGCCATCTCACCGCAGACGCTGACCGGCACGCCCGCCGCCGCACACGAATTGACGACGCTGCGCAACATCGTCAGCGCGCCCGGCGCGAGGATGTCATAGCGGTCACTGACCGCCACATTGCTGCGATCGGCGGCGAACACGAACTGCATCAGGTCGTTGGAGCCGACCGCAAGGAAATCGACGCGATTTAGCAGCTGCGGCATCTGGAACAGCAGCGACGGGACCTCCAGCATGCATCCGACATTCAGCGATCGCGGTGTCTGCTCGCCGCGCAGCCGCGCGCGCTCGAGTTCGAGATCCAGGATTTCGCGCGCGGCATCGAATTCGGCGACCTCGGCGACCATCGGGAACATGACGTCGAGCCGTTCTCCGGACGCCGCCCGGATCAACGCCCGCAATTGCTGCCGCAGCATGAATGGGCGGTCGAGACCCATGCGCACGGCGCGCCAGCCCATGGCGGGATTCTCCTCGTGGCCACCGTCCAGGTATGACAGCAGCTTGTCGCCACCGGCATCGAGCGTCCTGAAGACGATGCGTTTGCCGCCCGCCTTGTGCAGCGCCCGACGGTAGAGTTCGGTCTGCTCGTCGACTCCCGGCAGTGCGCCGCGCATCATGAACAGGATCTCGGTGCGATAGAGCCCGACGCCGTCGGCCCCCGTCTCGCGCAGGTGGGGCAGATCGAGCAGCAGGCCCGCATTGAGATTCAGCGAGATCTCGACGCCGTCGCGCGTGACGGCGGGCAGGTCACGCGATGCCGCGTACTCGGCCAGCCGCTCCGCGCGCAAATCCATGATCTCGGAGAAGCTCTGCCGGACGTCCTCGCCGGGCCGAATGACGACGATCCCGTTGTCGCCGTCGACGAGAACGGTGTCACCGGCCTCGACTTTGTCCAGCAGCCCGACGACGTGCCCGACGACGGGAATACCGAGCGCGCGCGCGACGATCGCCACGTGCGACGTTGTCGAGCCCTCTTCGAGCACAACCGCCTGCAACTGCTTGCGATCGTAGTCGAGCAGCTCCGCCGGGCCGAGCGAGCGCGCGACGAGAACCATCTTGCCGGCGTGACGCCGGCGCTCGGCGCCGCGGTCCTCGTCGTCGAGGTGCTGCAGCAGGCGGTAGGCCAGATCCTCGAGATCGAGCACGCGCTCTCGTATGTAGGGGTCCGAGATCTGCGCCATGCGGGCGCGGGTGTCGTTTAGCGCCTTTGCCACGGCCGCGTCCGCGGCGAGACCGCTGCGGATGCCCTCGCGGATGCGGGCCAGCCAGCCCCGGTCCTCGGCGAACATGCGGTATGCGGCAAGGACCTCGACATGCTCCTCGCTGCCGCGATGGGCGCTGACCTCCTCGAGCATCCGGTCGAGCGTACTGTGCATCGACTGAACGGCCTGGTCGAACCGTAGCAGCTCGTCGTCGATGTTTTCAGCCACGACATGCGAGATCGTGGTACGGCGCTCGTGTATGTGGGCCTTGCCCATGGCCAGCCCGCCGTTGAGGCGCGCCCCCTCAAGCCTGAGTGGCCTCAGCGCGATGCCATCGGCGCGCGTGAACTCCGACTGCGCCGCCAGCTCACCGGCGGCGACGAGCTCGGCGAGCACCATGGCTACGGTTTCCAACGTCTCGACTTCTTCTTCGGTGTAGCTGCGCCGGCTCTGGTTCTGGACGACGAGAACGCCGCGGATGCGGCCGCCGTGCAGGACCGGAACGCCGAGGAACGAGTGATAGATCTCCTCGCCCGTCTCCGGCCGGTAGGCGAACTGCGGATGGGCCTGCGCGTCGGAAAGCGCCATCGGCCGCGCGTGGGCCGCGACATCGCCGACCAGGCCTTCGCCGACGCGCAGCCGGGTCCTGTGCACGGCTGTCTTCAGCAGGCCTTCGGTCGCGAACAGTTCGAGGATATCGCCCGGTTGCAGGAGATAGATCGAGCACACCTCGGCAACCATGTCGCGGGCGATGATGCCGACCACCTGGTCGAGCCGTTCCTGCGCGCTGCCGCCGCCGGCCATGACGTCGCGCAGCCGCCGCAGCAGCAGACGCGAGCCGACCCAGTTCGTGGTATCGGCCATGCGCTCAGGCACGTAGTCTGATTGACATTGCGCTAATCACCTCCCGAAGGCTGCCGCAAACACCCCCTTTTCAAGCGGCGTCGAGCCCGTACGCGGTGTGCAGCGAACGCAAGGCGAGCTCGGTGTATTCCTCGTCGATCAGGACGCTGATCTTGATTTCCGAGGTAGAAATAACCTGGATGTTGATGCCCTTCTCGGCAAGCGCCTTGAACATCGACTGGGCGACACCGGCGTGGCTGCGCATGCCGACACCGATCACCGAGACCTTCACCACGGTATCGTCGTGCACCAGCTTGCGGTAACCGACGGCGGCCTGCTTTTCCTCGAGGAGCGTGACCGCGCGCTTCAGGTCCGCCCGCGAGACGGTGAAGGTCAGGTCGGTGGTACCGCCGTCCGGCGACACGTTCTGGACGATCATGTCGACGTTGATATGCGCGTCCGCCAGCGGACCGAAGATGCCCGCCGCAACGCCCGGCTTGTCTTGGACCCGGACGAGGGTGATCTTCGCCTCGTCGCGGCTGTATGCGATCCCGCTCACGACCTGTTTTTCCACGATCTCATCCTCATCGACAACCAGGGTTCCGGGCAGGTCCTCGAAGCTCGAGAGGACCTGGATTCGCACGCCCGTGTTCATGGCCAGCTCGACCGAGCGCGTCTGCAACACCTTCGCGCCGAGGGACGCCATCTCCAGCATCTCCTCGTAGGTTATCTTGTCGAGCTTGCGGGCCCGCGTCACGATTCGCGGGTCGCTCGTGTAGACGCCGTCGACATCGGTGAAGATATCACAGCGCTCGGCACCCAGCGCCGCCGCGAGGGCGACCGCGGTCGTATCGGACCCGCCGCGACCCAGCGTCGCGATGCGACCCGCCGGCGAGACGCCCTGGAAACCGGCGACGACGGCGACCTGACCGTCCTTGAACCGCTGCACGATGCGGTCGGGCTCGATGCCCGTGATGCGCGCCTTGCCGTGCGAATCGTCGGCGTGGATCGGGATCTGCCAGCCCAGCCACGAGCGGGCGGGCACGCCCAGCTCGTGCAGACACAGCGCCAGCAGGCCCGACGTCACCTGCTCGCCGGATGACACGACGGTATCGTACTCGCGCGTGTCGTGCAGCGCGCTGGCCTGGCTCACGTAGTCGACGAGCTGGTTGGTGACGCCTGCCATCGCCGACACGACGACGGCGACATCGTTACCGCGATCGACCTCGGCCTTGACGCGGCGTGCGACGTTGCGGATGCGGCCGAGGTCGGCCACCGACGTGCCGCCGAATTTCTGAACGATACGCGCCATCGCCGGAATTTGTACCGCACAAAACAAATGCCCCCGGCGACCGTCGTGCAAGCGCGGATCCGCACCCGCACCGGTTGCCCCGGAAGGCCGGCGTATCCATACTCTCTCCGTGCCGCCCGTGCAAGTCGCCGGCGGTGGCCGAATTTCGATATTTTCGTGACGGGACCATGACGAAGAGCACCGCACGCCGCCACGCCGGCACGGTCGACCGCGACGAGGCCGCCAAGTTCGCCGCGATGGCCGAGGAATGGTGGGACGCCGACGGCAAGTTCGCGCCGCTGCACCGCTTCAACCCGGTGCGCCTCGCCTTCCTGCGCGACCGCATCTGCGAACGGTTCGGCCGCGAGGCCAAGGGAGACAAGCCGTTCGCCGGCCTGGCGGTCGCCGATATCGGCTGCGGCGGCGGGCTGCTGTCGGAGCCGATGGCGCGGCTCGGGGCGGCCGTCACCGGGGTCGATGCCGGGGAGAAGACCGTCGGCATCGCCCGTGCCCACGCCGCGATGGTCGGCCTCGACATCGACTATCGCGTCGCCACCGTCGAAGACATGGCGGCGGCCGGCGAGATCTACGACGTCGTGCTCAATATGGAGATCGTCGAGCATGTCGCCGACCTCGGCATGTTCGTCGAGGCGTCGTGCCGGCTCGTCAGGCCCGGCGGCATGATGGCGTTTGCGACGCTCAACCGGACGCTGAAGGCGTTCGCGCTGGCCATCGTCGGGGCCGAATACATCCTGCGCTGGCTGCCGCGCGGCACCCACGACTGGAACAAGTTCGTCCGCCCGTCGGAGCTCGCGGCGCCGATCCGGCGCGCCGGCATGGCGGTCACCGAGATCACCGGGGTCACCTACAACCCGCTGACCGGCGCGTGGTCGCTCGCGCCGCGCGATCTCGACGTCAACTACATGATGGTGGCGGTGAAGCCGGAATAGGGAAAGGCCGCTCGCGGCTCAGGAGTCGGTGCGGGGCAACCAGGGAATGCGGCCGAACTCGATACCTTCGTCGACGAGCTCGCGCGCCTGCTCGTCGCTCGCCTCGCCGTAGATGTTGCGATGCTCGATCTCGCCGTAGTGGATCTTGCGCGCCTCCTCGGCGAAATTGCCGCCGACATAGTCGCACCCGGCCTCGACCTGGCGGCGCAGTTCGAGCAGCGCCTCGCGCATCCTGACCGCCTCGTCGTCGGGCTTCGCGTGCTCCTCCTCGCCGACGCCGCGATGCCGGGCCAGCCGCGGTGCCATCGGCGCCTTGCCGACGCCGGTATCGCCGCAAACCGGGCAGACGATCTCGCCCGCCGCGGCCTGCCGGTCGTATGTCGCGCCGTCCCTGAACCACGCCTCGAATGTATGATCGTCGGAACAGCGAAGCCGGAACAATATCATGGCCTGCGAAACCTGCTTCCGCTAGCGTCCGGAATGCCGAAACCTATGGCAATCCAAGCCGGTATCTGACACAGCACGGACCGAATTCAAGATACCACGATGTGGGCATGATAACACGACCGGACAATCACCGCCATGCGGGACCCAGCGAACCTTCGCCGTGGGTGCGGCGTTTCGCGCCACTGATTCCGCGCGACGGCGCGGTCCTCGACCTCGCCTGCGGCAGTGGCCGGCACGGGCGCTATCTGCTCGAGCGCGGCCACCCGGTCGTGTTTCTCGACCGCGACATCGGCGCCGTGCGCGATCTCGACGGACGTGCCGGCGTCGAGATCGTCGAGGCCGACCTCGAGACGGGCCGCGGCTGGCCGTTCGACGGACGTCGCTTCGCCGGGATCGTCGTCACCAACTACCTGTGGCGGCCGCTCCTGGCGACGCTCGCCACCGCGGTCGCCGACGGCGGCGCCCTGATTTACGAGACCTTCGGCGTCGGCAACGAGCGCTATTCGCGACCGCGCGATCCCGACCACCTGTTGCGGCCGGGCGAACTGCTCGAGGCCTTCGCCGATACGCTGCAGGTGGTCGCCTACGAGGCCGGCATCCGGCGCGACCCGAAGCCGCGCGTCATCCAGCGCCTCGCCGCGGTCAACGCCAAGCGTCCGGCGGAGCTGTTCCCCGCCGACAAGATATGACCGTGTGTCGGGATGACCCCGGGGCCGCGGGACCGCCTCAGGCGGCGGCGATCTCCAGCGCCAGCCAGATCAGCGCGAGCGTCGCCACGACCGTCAACCCGTACTGGTTCCACAGGCCCAGCTCGTCCCACCAGTCCCACAAT
>JBFHDX010000067.1:0-20489 GCA_041584475.1 Alphaproteobacteria bacterium | reverse complement strand
ATCGCCGGCGAAGCTGATCCCGGCGGCGAGCGTGAACGGCGTCGCGAAATCGAGAACCAGGCGGTCGTCCAGCCCCGTACCCGTGACCCGAACGCTGGTCACCGCGTCGAGGCTCCGCTCCGAAACGATTTGCGGCCCCAAGAGGCCGCTGTTGTCGACGATCTGCAGTGTGTTGAACGCGGAATCCAGCCGCAGCGTGAGGTCGCTGCCTTCGAAGTTCATATCGACGGCCCACGGCATCAGATCCGCCGACAGCAGGTAGCGCGGCTCGAGCTGCTCGAACAGCACCGCGCGCCCCGCCTCCGGGTGCCGGCGCCGTATGCCGGAGAGACTGCCGCCTGGCCCGCGCCGTCCCGGAAGGCGCCTCAGCAACTCGCTCCACGACTCGTCGGTGCGCCGGCGCGCGCGAAGGCCGCCCGGCACAGATTGCTTGAACGGAAACGCCATCGTCGCCCCCCGCTGCTTCCAGACCAAGCTGGAAGCCAAGTGTCCGAGGCAGACCGTCGGCTACTCAAAACAAAGAGAGGGGCGGACCGGCAGTCGTCCGGTCAGATCATTTTCTTGATGAAGTCAAACGTGGCAGTCATGGCCCCCTGTCCATGTCGGCGCAACCAACTGGAATACCCGCGCTGCAACCCTTATTTATTCGTATGCAGTCGATCTTTTTTCGTGAACTCTGGATCGCCAGATGATTATTTTTGTATGCGGTCAAATAGTATTGCTTTACTACGAAAACTAGAATATCTGGCGAATTAGAACCGCATTTCTAGAAAATTTATCACAAATTTTCAGAGCCCACAAGAAGGAAGATGTGCCTTAACAAACAAGGATTCTTCGATAAATTAGCCATGACGCGACATTGGTCATGGCGCGGGCGGGGATTCCCGGATTGAAGCGGCCGCGCGGGCAAGAGCAGGGCGCGCCGGGTTTCCTCGAGACGCAGGAAGCTGCAATGGACCGTCCGCTGCACGCGCATGTCTCGGCGCTACCCGCCCGGCCTAGCGGGGAGGCTGTTCCTCCTGGCGCAGGGCGTTAAACAGGTCGAGACTCGGTGCACCGTCGACGGGCAAGCCCTTTTCTTCCTGGAACGCCCGGATCGCCGCTCGCGTTCTTTCGCCCAGCACGCCGTCCGGCGGACCCGGATCGTATCCGGCATCAAGCAGCTTGCTCTGGATCACGTAGACCAACGCCGCGTTGCGCCACGGCGGATCCGCGTCGCCGGTCTCGGGCTCGGTGGCGGGCGCTGCCACCGCCACCGCCGGTGTCTCAGCGACGACGGTCTCGTCCACGGGCGGCGGGGCGTCGGCGGCCGCGTGCTTCGGCGCTTGTCCGAAACCTCCGGCTTCCGCCCTGCGCGTGGGAAAGCTGACGCGGCATTTCAAGCCCGCGGGCAACCGGTAACCCGGATTGGCCAGTTCGAGCCGCACCCCGAAGGTACCGCTTGCGGCGTCGAGCACCCGATCGACGACCTCGACACGCGCGCTGTAAAGGCCCTCGACCGGAGCACTCGGCGTCACCTTGGCCTCCATGCCCGCGCTTATCCGTCCGTAATGCTCGATCGGCACGTACACCTCGACATGAAGCGGGTCGATTTCGGCGATCGTCATCACCGGCGCCTGGTCGTGGGTCAGCTCCCCGACCGCTTTCGTGACCTCGGTCACGACCCCGGTGACGGTGCTCCGGATCGTGCGCCGCTCGAGGCGTGTCTCGGCGAGGCGCAGTTCGACCTGCGCTGCGCGCTGGTCGAGCTCGGCGGCGATCAAACCGTGCTGTGCGAGCTGACGCTCGATATCGGCTTCGTCGAGCAGCTTGGTCGAGACGATGCTCTTGTCATGCAGTTGCTTCGCGCGGGCGACTTCGCGTTTGCGAAACTCCAGTCGCGCCCGGCTCGAACGAACCTCGACGTCGTGATCGGCGCGCACGCGGGCGAGTTCGACGGCGAGGGCCTGAAGTTCGTAGTCGAGCCGCGCCACCGCGGCACCGGCCTCGACGATATCGCCGCGGTCGACCAGAATTTCGCGAACGACCCCGTCCTCGGCACTGCCCAGCTCGACGATGCGCCGCGGCTCGATGACGCAGTCGAAGGAATCCGGAGCGGTCTCCGCCGGCTGCGCCGTCGCGGTCCCCGCGACCGGTCCGATCACGGCGAGCAGGAAACCGACAGCCGATAATCGATTTCGCCGCCGGCCTCTCATTCGTTTCGTCCCGAAAACGCCAGCAGGTTGCCGAGCCGCTGGTCATGTCTCACGAGCTCGCGTCGCATGCGGGAATGCGTTCGCTCCGCCTTGCGCTGCGCACGATCGAAGGCGGCGCGACCCGCCCATTGCCCGATCCAACCGGGGAGTCGGGCAGCGGCACGAAGCAGGCGGCTCCGTGAGAACTCGAGCAGCGGATCCTCCAGCGACAAGATCGCTTCTGCGCTGCCGGGCTCGCCGTGCCGTCCGCTGCGCCCGAGGAGTTGCCGGTCGATACGGCCGGCATCGTGTCGCTCGGACATCAGCACGCAAAGTCCTCCCAATCGGGCGACGCCTTCGCCCAAGACGATATCGACCCCGCGACCCGCCATGTTGGTGGCAATCGTGACGCGGCCGCGCTCTCCGGCGCGGGCGATCACTTCCGCCTCGTGGCGGTCCTGCGCCGCGTTGAGCACGACGTGGGGCAGGCCGGCCGCATCCAGTTCTCGGCTCGCGGCCTCGGATGCCGAAACCGAGCGAGTGCCCAGCAATACCGGGCGGCCGCTGTCCGCCAGCTCCTTGGTCCGCGCGGCGATCGCCGTCCATTTCTCCGCCGTCGACCGGCAGACGCGATCCCGCTCGCGGATCCTGCGCAGCGGTCTGTTGGGCGGCACGGTCGCGACTGGCAGCCGGTAGACGGACCACAGCTCGCTCGCCGTCTCCCGCGCGGTTCCCGTCATCCCCGCGAGCCTCGTGTACCGACGGAAGAACCGCTGATAGGTCATGCGCGCAAGCGGCTCCCGGCGTGGCGTCGCCGCGCATCCCTCCTTCACCTCGATCAGCTGGTGCAGGCCCTCCCCCCACGAGCGGTCGGCCATGACCCGCCCGGTGTACTCGTCGACGATCTCGACTTTCCCGTCCCGCACGAGATAATGCTCGTCGCGCCTGAACAGATGCGTCGCCGCGAGCGCCTGCCTGGCCGCTTCCTCGCGGCGAATCCGGCCCTGCCAGAAGGCGTTCAGCTGCTCGGCCCGCTCGGCCAGCCGTGTCTTGCCGGCATCGCTGAGCTCGATGCGGCGTTCCTCGCGGTTTATCGTGTAGTCACGGCCCTGCTCGAGCGGTTCGATGAGTTGCAGCGCGCGCTCGGCCCGTTCCTGTTCGTCCGCCGGGTCGGACTCGCTGGAGATAATCAGGGGCGTTCGCGCTTCGTCGATCAGAACGCTGTCCGCCTCGTCCACGATCGCGAAGTGAAGACCGCGCATGACCAGGCGATTGGTCCGTGATGTCTCGCCATAGAGGCGTTCGATCTTCAGCCGCAGATTGTTGGCGTTCGTGCCGAGCACGAGGCGGTCGCGAAGGTAGTCGAACGCGGCCTCCTTGTTGGTGCAGTAGGTCACGTCGCTGAGGTATGCCGCGCGCCGTTCCTGTGGCGATCTGCCGTGAATGACATGGTCGACCGTCAGACCGAGACGCCTGTAGATCGGCCCCATCGTCTCCGCGTCGCGCTGCGCGAGGTAGTCGTTGACGGTGATGATGTGCACGGGGATGCCGGCCAGCGCCGCCACCGAGGCCGCCAGGGTTGCGGTCAGCGTCTTGCCTTCGCCGGTCTCCATCTCCGCGATCATGCCTTTGAGGATCGCAAATCCGCCCTGCAGCTGGACGTCATAATGGCGCAGGCCGATCGTCCGACTCGCCACCTCGCGGACCAGCGCGAAACCGCGTGCGACCGCCTCGTCCGCGAATCTGACCCGGCGCAGTTCCAGCTGCGCCTTCTGCGCGAATCGGTCGAGCCCGGCATCGTCAATCGCCGCCAGTTCCACCGCGTAGCGGCCTGCGCGGCGAACGATTTGCCTGTTTCGTGCCGCATAGAGGCCCGGTGTCATGACGGCCGGGATGCCCGAAATCACGGTGTCGAGACGCTCCTTCCAGCCATCCGCCCGGTCGGCCCGCTCCGGGTACACGCGCGGGGCCGGCAGCGTCGGCGCTCGCGTGGCCGCAAGGCCCTCAGACATTGAACCGCTTCAGGAACACCTGACGCAGCGTCCGGTACAGCCGCGACGCCATGGCCTCCTGCCCGTGGTCGAACCGAACGTATACGCGGCCGCCGATCGATTCCAATCCGGCCGGTGCAAGCAGGCGCAGCTCGAGCTGAAACAGCGTCTGCAGGGCCCTGGCCTGGCCCCGCGTCGCGGGGTCCATCGCGATCTTGCCGCCACCGACCGTGCTCAGGGCGAGGCTCGGCAACTCGTCGGTCGCTGCCGGCGTCGCCTGTTCGACGGCGGCCGGAATCGCCTGCCAGACGCGCTCGGGAAACCGCACATGGACTGCCGTCGTACGCTGTCGCACGAGGTCGATCACATCTTGGTCGACGATGACGCGGATGACGGCGTTGGCCGGCTCGACCACGTAGCCGAGTGTCTGGCCCTTGCTGACGTACCGCTCCGGCAGGTCGACCGTGTCCGGCAAGATGAAACGTCCGTTTGCCGGGCTGCGGACGATAAGATCGTCGAACCGCTTGCGATTGAGCGCGAGCTCGGCGCGCGCGTGCCTGAGCCTCTCGCCGACGATCCGGGCGCCGGCGCGATCCTCGATCGTCAGTTCGTCGAACCGCAGCTCGAGCTCCCTGACCTCGGCCTGGAGAACGCGGACCCTTGCCGCAAGAAACGGCTCCTCCATGCGGATCAACGGATCACCCGTCGCGACTTGCTCGTTCGGCCGCACCAGGACCTCGGCCACCAGCCCCTCGGTCTGGGCATGCACGATCGAGTCGCCGCGCGTCCACACGATGCCCTCGGTGACGGTACCGTAAGGTACCGGCACGGCGACGGCTGCCCCGCCGACGATCGCGACGACCGCGACGACGACCGCCACGGCCCTGACCCTGTTCTCGCGCAGCGCCGCACTCGTCAGCAGGAACCAGAAACCCTTCAACAGCGGCACGCCATACATGAGAAACACCGACCAGATCGCCAGCACGACGCCGACGACAAAGAACTTGGTCGCGACGAACATGACGATCGCCACCATGATGAACATGCGGTAGCTGAAGGCGGCGAGTCCGTAGAACACGAACCAGGACCGCTCGCCCGACGCGGTCACCGGGTTCGTCGCCGTCTTCACGCCGAACATATAGCGTTGCGCAAGGTAGCCGAGATAGCGGTTCGAGCGCTGGCCGAGATTGGGAATCTCGATCAGGTCCACGAGCACGTAATAGCCGTCGAAGCGCAGCAACGGGTTGCCGTTGAACAACACCGTCGACACGCCGCCGATAAGCATGACGTTGAACGCGAACGCGCGCACCAGTCCGGGCTCGGCGTTCAGCCACACGAACAGCGCGATCGCCGCCAGCAACAGCTCGACCATGATTCCCGCCGCACCGACGAGGGCGCGCTGCCATTTCGAGCGGAAGGCCGCGGTGGACGTGGCATCGACGTATGGGACCGGCATGAAGACGAGGAACATGATTCCCATCTCGTGCACCTCGCCTCCCCAGTGCTTCACCGCGTAGCCGTGGCCGAGCTCGTGAAGCGCCTTGACGAACGGATAGGTGAGGACGAGCAGGATCAGGCTCTCCGCGGCGAGCACCCGGTCGGTAATGTTCTCCGTGAGCTGCTGCCAGTGCATCGCGGCGAGCAGGATCGCGGTTCCGACCGTCGCCACGAACAAAGCCAGTCCGAACCAGCTGAACAGCGGCCGCGCGAGCGGAAACGTGTAGCCGAGAAACCGCTCGGGATCGATCAGCGGCACGCGCACCATCAGCGGATTGAGAACGCTCATCGCGATCTTGCGTCGACGCATCTTGTTTTCGCGTTCGGTCATCTCCGAGATATCCGGTGGCACATCGCCCTGGATCACGTCTGCGCGATGCAGTTGCGCGAGCAGCCGAATGATCTCGTCCTGGGTCAGAACGTCCTCCTCGAGCCGGGTACAGGCCAGATCCCAGATCTCCTGGACCGTTCGCCTGCCATCCATCAGGCTGATGACGAGATACGCGGAAGGCGAAAAGCGATGGAATCGCCCGGATGCCTGGTCCTGCATGACGTACCAGACCTGTCGGCGAATATTCTGCCGGTGGATCTTCACGTGACTGCGCAGCCGAGGTCTCAGTTCGGCGACGCGGTACCAGGAATTGCTGAAAAGCGATTTGGTCATCGCCTCCTCGCCCGCATTACGGCCACCAGCTCCAAAGGGTGATCCGCAGCCAGGTGATCACGTTGCGGGTCCAGATCCAGACGAGCAGTCGCCGGTCGACATCGGTCTTCGCGACACCGTGCATGCCGGGGCGCAATCGTTCGCTCACCTGCTCGAGCGTCGCCTCGACGCGGAAGAAATTGCGGCCCTCGCTCGCCACCGCGACGGGGGTAATCATCTCGACCGTATAGGGCAGCGGCTGATCCGGGATCGATGAAACGAGCAAGATCCCCCGCTGGCCCTCGGCGACACTGGTGACGTCCGTCTCGTCGACCTCCAGTATCACGCGATACGAATCGAGCGGCGCGATCTTGAAGAGTTCCTCTCCGCGCTGGACCGCAGCGCCTATCGACTGGCTCAAATCACCCGTGACCAGTATCCCGTCGAACGGGGCCATGAGCCGCGTCCGCAGGATCTGTTCGTCGATCAGGGCGATCTGGGCGTCGGCCTGTTCGATCTGCGCCCTGATGATGTTGACCTCGGCCCGCTCGCGCTCGGCGAGCGCACGGCTGAACTCGGTCTGGTGCTGGTTTCGTGTCGTCGTCCAGCGCAGCCGCTCGAGGACAAGGTCCTTGTCGTCCAGCGTCGCGAGGACGGTGCCCCTGGCGACGGTCTCGCCGGCCCGTGCCCGTTCGGATGCGACATAGCCGTCGAACGGAGCGACGATCGACCGTTGAATCCGGCCCTCGAGAACGGCCGGCGACGTTACGCGGTACTGCCCCGTGGCGAACGCGAAGAACGTGACCAGGCCGGCGAGCACGAGGACGACGAGCTTGCGGACGACGTATCGCGGACCGAACAGCCGCTTGACCTGGATCCACAGCGATTCCGCGATCTTGGTGAAAATGAAGCGATCGTTCCGGCGCTTCTCCTCGAGCAGCGGCCCGAGCATCGATGCGACACCGTCACACAGCTCGATCGTGGACTGTTCGAAACTCGCTTGACGCGGCCGTTCCATCGTCACGGCGCCGATGAAGCGACCGTCGGCCTCGACCGGCACGGTGAGGATCGGGCCGGTGTCGAACGTCCGGGCAAGCTCCTCATGCGCCCGCATCACGTACATGTCGCGACCGGCCGGCGGCGGATACAGCACGATGCACTCCTGGTCGATCGCCTCGTCCATCGCCGCGCCGATCGCGCGAACGAGATTCATCCTGCGACCGAACTGGGCGCTATGCGACAGTGCCGTGACCCTGACCTGGCCGCGACGCAGAAATCCGATGCTGACCTGATTGCAATCGAGCCGGGTCGCGAGTTCGGTGACGGCCGCATTGCAGGCCGCCCTGAAGCCGCGAGGTTCCAGCGCGACGGCGATCAGATCGAGCGCCGCGGTCGTCGCATCCAGCTGATCTTTCTCGTCGTCGGCATTTCGCCGGCGCAACAGGATCTCGATCCAGGCCGCCCCCCATTGCAGCTGGCGCATGATCGAGCGCAGCTTGCCGGCGGTCCGGCCGCTCACCTCGACCGCGACGACCCCGTACAGCCTGTCGTCGATCACGAGCGGCCAGGCAACGATGCTGTCCTGTGCCTTCCCGCCGGCGGGGCCATCGTCCTCACCCTGCACCACGCCGCGACGCTCCGACAAGGCGAGCTCCGCAGCCGCCGAGAGCTTCGACGAGACCGATGTTTCGTCCGGCCAGAAGGCGGCCGGCGCGAACGGCCCCGCGTCCGGCTCACCCAGGACGACGACACCGTGCAGACATCCGGGGACGAGCCTGCATTGCAGCGCCAGCCACGCCTGCAGGAAGACCTCCGGCGCGCCGGTATCCCTCAGCTGTTTCCATAATGCCTGGTCCAGGAACGACACGCGCCCGGCGCGGGATTGCCTTTCCGACCGTTCGCCGAGAGGCTGCTGCGGCATGCTGCCTTCTGTCTCATGGGTCATTCCGGCGCCTCCCTGTCGCGCGCAGTGACCATTGGCCGATGGCTAGACGTCGGCCGCATCGTCCGTTTTCGCGGTCGGAGCCCGAGGGCCTCGAGCGGGCGCCGCCGCGGCACCGCCGTCGGCGCCGGCACCGACATCGAGAGTCAGCGCGCCGAATCGCTTTTCGTATTCGTGGAGGATCGCACCCAGCAACGTCCATAGGCGCTTTGCCGCGTAAGGGTTCAGCACGATCCGATCGCTCAACCGCACGTCGAACTGGCTCTTGCCCGCCGGGTTCCAGGTCTGACTTGTCCCGAAGAAGAGGGTGACCTCCTCGCGCGTGCTGGCCGCGTTGACCACGTTTGCGTAGGTCGTGGTCATGGAGGAATCGTCCCAGTTCACGGTCGGGGTCGCCGGTCGCCCGACGTCGAGCCGGGCCGAGCGATCTCCCTGGGTCGGTTTTTCTTCCGCCATGCCTCTCCCCCTGGTTTCGGTCCGGTCGAACGCTGCTGGTCGTCGCCGATTCCGGATTATCCCGAAACTCCAATCCACTCGGGTCTTTCGATCCCGATCGATTCAGGATAGCACGGGCGGCCCGAACAAAGTAGCGTCAAGCCCGGACGTGGATTTCGCAGCGCATCCGCCTGCCGTGATTACAATGCGAACGACAAGTAAAACCACATTCAAAGTCCGAAAATCCGAATAATTTTTGAATAATTACCGATCTTTATTTAAATATGCGGGAATTACTTTACTTCATCAAACATCGGGCGGCGATGTCGCCGCCTGTTCCTTATCTTGAGCATGACCCCCGTCATCGCGTCCTTGATCGCTGCGACGGCGAACCCGATGCCGGTGCGCACGCTCGCACGGGCATGCGGGCAGGCTGCGGCGACGAAGGGTGCCCGGGAGAGCCTGCCGCCCATCCCGTTCCGGCGCCCGGAACGGTTGCGCCGGGCTGCGTCAAGCCCTTGGTTCATATGGGCTCGCCGGCGCCGCAACTGTTCAATGTGCGGCGGCGGATCGGGGCTGCCCGGGGGCGCTTGGCGGCGCGAGCGACGCGGCCGGACCGGGCGCCCCCCACCGCCGGCCGATCACGGTCCCGCGCGCAGGTCCGGACATGAAGAAGCCCGCTGCCTCGTGCGAGGAGCGGGCGTTGCACATCAAGAGTGGTTGCGGGGGCCCGCAACCACCAAGAATTGACTCTGTGCGTGCCGGTCTGAGCGGGCGCCCGCAATCACTCGCGCCGAACCCATCCGGGATGGATCGGAATGGCGGCGCAACGAGAAGATTTAAGGGCTGCAACCGGCCTTGATTGTCCTTGATCGCGCGTTGCATTGATTCCAGGACGACAGCGGCGAGGGACCGCGCCACTCGTCCCGAACACATCTCCGTCGATCCTGCGCGATCCCGGCAGCCGAGATCACCGGATACGGATCGCCCGGTTGGGGCTGCGGGCACGCGGGTCAGGCGGTCAAGGAAACTCAGCGTGCAATCCTATACCGCTTCATCTTCTGCCACAGCGATTTGCGGGAGATACCCAGCTCGCCGGCCGCCTTGTGGATGGTCCAGTCGTTGCGCATCAGAGCAGCGCTGATTGCATTGCGCTCGGCATCCTGGACGACCTCGCGAAGTTGCAGTGGCTCGCCCTCGTCGACCGCGTCTTCCTCCATCAAGTAGAGATCGTGCTCCTGCACCTCGGTCCCGGCGCACAGCGCCACCGCCCGTTCCAGGAGATTGCGGAGTTCCCTGGCATTGCCCGGAAACGACATCTCCATCAGGCGCGCCATCGCCGCGCCGGAGACGCCGACAACGTCCTTGTTCATCGCCTCGGAGTGCTCGCGCACGAAAAGGTGGGTGAGATAGGGGATGTCCTCTCTGCGTTCGCGCAACGGCGGAATCTGAATATTGATGACGTTCATCCGCCAGTACAAATCGGGTCGAAATCGGTTCTCCCTCATCGCCAGCAAGAGATCGACCTGCGTTGCGGCAAGCACTCGCACGTCGAGCATGATCGATTCGTCGCCCCCGACCCGTTCGATGCACCGTTCCTGCAAGACGCGAAGGAGCTTGAGCTGGACTTCAATCGGGATTTCGGCAACCTCATCGAGGAAAATGGTCCCACCCCGGGCCTGCTCGAACCGACCGATGCGCCGCCGGTCCGCCCCCGTGAACGAGCCGCGCTCGTGCCCGAACAACTCGCTCTCGACGAGGTTCAGCGGGATTGCTGCACAGTTCACAGCAACAAACGGCCCTCGCGTCCGCCGGCTGTTCTGGTGGATCAGACGGGCGACGACCTCTTTGCCGACGCCGGACTCTCCGGTAAGCAGCACCGAACTGTCCGCGTGACGGAGGCGCGCCACAAGTTCCTCGATGCGGCGCATCTCCGGGCTCTTGCCAAGGACCCCGTCCCCGGCGCGGAATATACCACCGTTCCTGGTCATCAATTCCACATGCCGCGTGTGCTCGAGTTCAGAGATCGTGCGCTGCACGAGATCCATGAACAGGTCGATATCGAAGGGCTTGATGAGGTAGTCAACCGCACCGGCCTTCGTCAGTGCGACGGCGTCGGGGATCGATCCGTAGGCGGTGATCACGATTACCGGTATGCCCGGATGGTCGCGACGAACTTCCTCGAACAGGTCAGCGCCGCTGCCATCGGGAAGTCGAATGTCGGTGACCACGAGATCGGGGCTGCCACGCGTTAGCGCTTCCCGCGCGCCGGCGATGTCAGGGGCACTGACCGTTTCGAGTTGCTCGATGGCCAGCCGGTCCTCGAGCGACAGCCGCATGAGTTCATCGTCCTCGACCAGCAGGATGCGATGCGCCGGGTGTTCGCCGGGGTCGGCCATCACGATGCTTCCTCAAGCAGCGACGAGTCTTCTTGGCTTTCCGGCCGGTCGCCCTCGATGGGCAGCCTGACGCGGAAACGGCTGCCGACCCCGGGCTTGCTCTCGACCTCGATCACCCCTGCCATGCGCTCGACCAGCCGATAGGTGATCCACAGGCCGAGTCCGGTCCCCTTGGACTTTCCGCTGAAAAACGGATCGAAGAGGTGCCTGCGCTCCCCCTCCGTCATGCCAACCCCGCAATCCTCCACTTCAAAGATCAGCGCATTGCCCTCCTGGCGCGAACGAATTGTCAGTTCTCCGCCATCCGGCATGGCCTGGATGCCGTTCATCGCGAGGTTGAGGATGACCTGCTGGATCTCCGGGCAGCTACAAGTAAAGAAGAAGCCTTCCCGCAGCTCGTTGTCCCAGCGCAGGCGGATCGGGCGGTCGCCGACCTCCGCGGTCACCAAGTGCTCGAGGTCCGGCAGACACACCAGCCCGCAGGTGACCGGGTCGGCACTGCTCCGCAGGTCCACGAGCAGTCCTTTGACGGTCCGCTCGATTCGGCGCAGGCCGGTCTCCAAGAGGTCGAGGTAGCGCCGCAATAGGATCCGGTCGTTCGGCCGCTTTTTCAGCGTATTGAGGCAATTCAGCATGCCGCCGAGCGGATTGTTCACCTCGTGCGCGAGGCCGACCGCGATTCGGCCGAGGCCGGCCAGCTTCTCGCTCTGGGCCAGCTGTTCTTCCAGCCGCTTCTTTTCGGCGAGCTCCCGTGACATCTGGTTGAAGGTTTCCGCAAGTCGACCGATCTCGTCGCGATTGACTACGTGGACCGGCACAATCTTGGTGGGATTGCTGTCGCTCAAAGTCTCCATGCCGCGCGCCAGCTCGTTGAGCGGGCGAACAATGCGCCGCGATATTACGGTTCCGAACAGACTGCCGATCGCGGCGAGGCCGAGAGCAACGCCGATAACGACGAGGGCTGCGTGGTTCGTCTGCTCGCGCAGCTCGGCCGTGGAGAGACGGACCCGGGCCACCCCCAACCGTTTCCCGTCCACGATTATCGGTACCGCTCCTTCGACAAATTCGCCATCCCCTCGCCCGCCGCTGAAGACACGTTCATTTTCAGCCGCAAGCGTCCCGGCGAGCAGGCCTCGCTCGTCCGGCGTCTCAGCCGAGAATGGTAGCCCCAGAGGATGCGTTGCAGGGTCGAGATGGGCCAGGACGACGCCGTTCGCGTCGAGTACCATGCCAGTCATTACGATCGATGGATCCGTCCCCGCCGGCGTGCGAACGGCGACCGTCTTGAGATCCTGGTACAACGCCCAGTAATCGCCGCGCAAGACCGCTTCCGCCGCATTCGTTGCAACGGAACGGGTCAAGAGTAACGCCTTGTCCTCCAGGGCGGTCCGCAACCGCATCCGGTCTTGCAGGACGATCATGACCCCGGTCGTCGCCGCCACCCCCACCACAACCAGAATGATGGTTATCGGTATCTTGAGCATCAGGCTCCAGCAGCGCGGATCAATGCGGGTCAAAGGGTGACCTCCATCCGGTCGTGGTGAACCGATTGTCCGTAGCGACGACGCCTTCACCATATTGACGGCCGAGTGTGCGGATCGAATCGTAAAGCGCCGGTGCACCCTCGACAAATCCGTCGAGCACCATCTCGTTGAGCAGCATGCGCCCTTCTTCGTCTTCCGTCATGCCAAGCAAAACTTCGCGCAGGCGACTCCGAATTTGGGAGTCAAGATCCTTGCGGACGACGAGCGGCGGAAATCCGAATTCCCCCGACTGCATGATCACGCGCGTACGCGAGGCCATTTTAGGGTTATTCAATGCCAGGAATTCCCACACGTAGGAGTCGACAGCCCCGCCGTCGGCGACGCGTTCCGCCACGGCCTGAACTGTCTCCGCATGGCTGTAGGTGAAGAACGTCAAACGAAAATAATCGTCCGGATTCACGCTCCGTTGCCAGAGGATTGATCGCGGTACCAGGTACCCGGAGTTCGAATCCGGATCCGAATAGGCAAAAACCCGACCCTCCAAATCTCGGAGATCCTGGTAAGCCGAATCACTGGGCACGATGACATAGGACCGATAGCGTGGCGTTCCCAGGAACACGGGAACGGCCAGAAGTTCCAGATATTCCGGATCACGGTTCCGCACGAAGGGATAGCCGCAGATCCAGGCAAGCTGGATTTCGTTGGCGGCCAGCATCTCGGTGATTTCCTGGTAGGAGCGGCGCTGGACAAAGCTCACGGACCTGCCGGTTCGCCTGGTCAGGTAGGCGGCCCACCGATCAAACAAACGCAGGTTTTCGCGCACCACGACCGCCGTCAGGCCGAAGCGGATCTCCCCGCCCTGGGCGTGGGCCGCCACGGGCGAAACGAAAATCACGACGACGGCAGCGACTGAGACTATCACCAGTCGCACGACGCAACCTCCCGGAACGCCGTTCACAAGACACCGGCCGGACGATATCCCGTGGCAGCGTCCTCCCTGTTTTTGCACGCGCGGCTGTCGGAAGTCGTTTCCCGCCCGGCGTTATTTCCCGCCGGCTCGCGCGACGTTATTCTATTATACCATAGTCCCGGCTCGCCGGCTTACGTCCTCAATCAGCGCAGGCGGACGGCCGCTTTCGCAATCAGTCCGTATGTCGGAAGAGGGGCGATGAGGCCGCCTCTTCATCCTCTTCCGCGACGGGCAGCTGCCAGGCCGCACCCGCCGCCGCGCGAAGCCCTGCTGCCAAACCGGCGCCTCAGGCCCCGCCGCAGCCGGTCGGTATGAGGCCGGGCATCGCCGCGCGGGCAGCTCTCGCAGCGAGCGGTTCCGTAGAACGCGAACCGTCCTGCTCCCTCCGCATAGGCTGCCGCGGCGAGGCGGAAATCGAACAAGAGGTGGTACGGAATAACAACGCCGCCGCACGCATCGATGCTCTCTCTGCAATGCAGTTGACTCTCGTCGCGGCCGTCGAGGTCCTCGATAATCAGCCAGTCGACCCGTCCCGTGGTGCTGCCCGGCAGGTAATGACCGGCCCGATGGCCAACCTGGACGGTGGCGTTCAAGGACCCCCATCCCTTCGCATTGCAAGCCAAAGCTGCGCCACACCCTCCAGGCAACTCGGCATGGTCGGACCCGGAAAACGATGGTTAATACCAAAGGTCAGTGATAAGGACGCATTTCACCGGCATGATTTTGCCCGCCAGCTAGGCGCGCGCGGCGCCGTGATGCCAGCAGCACAAGCAGCGGTTGGGCGCGGCTGGCGGGCCAAAGCGCCCGGGCTCTCGGTGTGGCGCATCGGGGCGTCGAGGGCGTTGCGGCGCTTGCCCGATGCGTTGCATCTCGCCGCGCACCGCGCCTACACGAGCGGTCCGATCCGCTCCCATGAATCCGGCCCTTATCAGTGATCTTTGGTATAAGGCGCCCGTTCATGAGCGCTTTGTGGCTAGCGAAACAGCTCTCGCCCCGGGCAGCGGCCGGCCCTAACCCTTAGCCTTGGTGATGAAATTGTGTGGCAGGAACGGTCCACGGTGTACTCTGTCACTTGCCAGAGGACAGAGCCGTTCACACCGAGTACCCATGAGTGGTGGTCCATCATTTCACGCGCTTGGATCGATCGGTCTGATTCTTACTTTGCGTCTGGGTGTTCAGCCAGCTTAAGCAGCCTTTCGCCCACTGTATAAAGGACAAAGACCAGAGAGATCCCAACCAAGGTCAACATCCATTCCGTTAGCGATGGCGTGTATTCTATCACTCCCTGTATCCAGCTACCCTTGAAAAGCGGCATCATTTGACCGCTGATCATGAACTCGTAGCGGCCGATGAACATGCTCACGATCACCAGCACCGACGAGGTGATCTGTATGCTTGGCTTACGCCGCAGGGTCGGGGAAAGCATCAGAACGAAAGGTAATACCAGCCCCAGCCATAATTCCGCGTGGAACAGAGGTGAACGTACGATATGACTGTACACCTGCAGTCCGTCGAGGTTACTCCAAAGCCCGGTAATGGTGCGTAGGATGACCATGAGGAGGGTAATCCCGATCATGGCGGCGAACACACCCGAGAACGCGGAACCCGAGAGCAAGCCGCGTAGCGCTTCCGGCATCTTCTCCCGATTGAAGCCATAGGCCAGGTACGTGAACAAAATGGCAAAGGCTATCCCGCTTAGGCCGGCTGTGACCAGAAAGTATATGGGGAGCATCCCGTCGTACCAGACGGGACGCATGGCCATCATGCCGAACACCATGCCCAGAGTGGCATGGGCCACGACCACCGACACGAACGAAGCAAGCCCCACAGCATAGCTTTGGAGGCTGGTCCAGTCCCCCGCATGGATCCTCGCAAACTTCCACAGCAGGAACAGCAAGTACACGGTATAGAACACACCCATCCAGAACATGGGCGAAAGGTATTGCAGGCCGCTGGGCAGGGCCCACAACATCCGGAACGGGTGCCCGATTTCCAGCGCCAGCGTGGCAAATCCGGCCACGAGGGTCGCGATAGCGAGCCATATACAGCGTTTGACGACCGGATAAAATTCGTTGAATCGGAAGAGCATGGCCAGTGATGCCACGAAGGTGAGGCCAGTGGACGTCAGCACCAGATATACATAGGCGGCAGCCGGCAGGCCCCAGGTTATCCCGTAGCTATGGGTGTTGAACGCACCGTGCCCCTGGGTGAGCAAGCCATAGAATGTGAGTATAAGGCTAAGAGCGAGCACTGCCGCGGAAATCTTCATGACGCCGTTTACGTTCAGCGGCAGACCATGCATCGGGAGCGTGCTCTGGGATGGGGTAGTCATGCTGCTCACCTCCTCAAGCTTCTCGGCCGCCTCGGGTACTCGGCACTGCGCCCGCTTCACCCGTCAGGTAGTAGACCTGCGGCTTGTTGCCCAGATGATCCAGCAGCCGGACACCGCGCTTCTGGGCGATCAATTCGGATACGTGGCTCTGCGGATTATCAAGATCGCCAAAGTAGCGCGCCGTCGGCGGGCAAGCGACGACACAAGCGGGCGTAAACTCGCGCAGCGCGGGATCGTTCGGTTCCAAATCGGGTGTTCCCTCGGGGGCCTTCGATATGCGCTGATAGCAGAAGGTGCACTTAGACACCACGCCGTCGGGCTGGATGCCGACCCCGTGTTTCCAATCTTCTTTTGACTGCGGCATCTTCCAGGGCGGGCTCCAGGAATACTTGCGATCGCCCTTGAAGACCTTCTTGATGTCCGGCTCGACCAGCGGCTTCTCATCGGAGTAGAAGCGCACACCGTATGGGCACGCGATCATGCAGTACCTGCAACCGATGCAACGGTCCCAGTCGACGAGCACCATGCCGTCCTCGGTCTTGTAGGTCGCTCTCACCGGGCACACATCGACGCAGGACGGATTTTCGCAATGCATGCAGGGCCGCGGGAACCACTTCAACTGGACGCTGGGGTATTCGCCTTCGGTGTAAAAGACGACGTCTTGCCATGCCTCGCCCGGCAGACGGTTGTTCTCCATGGCACACGCGGTAGAGCAGGCTTGGCAGCCCGTACACTTTTCTAAATCAATCACCATTCCCCATTTAGCCATTGGTGCGCCTCCGCATTTCTAGGCCGGTTCCACCGTCACTGTCGTGGTGTAATAGCTAGCTAGTCCAGAGATGGGATCGGACACGTTGACGGTCACTTCCCCGGAATGGCCGGGTAATCGGTTCCGCGCCCAACGGCCCATGGCCCAGTGGCCGTGCTCCATAGGCAGCACGACGGTATCCGGACGGACACCGTGGTAATATCGGGCGTAAGCCTCTATCGTACCCACGCTGGACTTGATCCGCACCTTTTCATTGTTGCGGATACGTCGCTTCTGCGCGGTCATTGGATTTATTTCCAGGTACACGGTTTTGTTTCCACCCAAGGTCGGCTGCATCAGCGAGATGACGTGCGGCAAATTGGCGCCGCGGCCCTCGGCGTGTAACGCGACCTTAGGCGTAACCAGGTGCAGGTCGCCGCCACCGGGGTGGTGCGGCACCACCCACTGCGGGAAGCCCACCCGCTCTGCCGGTATACCCAGCTTTCTGCTGATGTAGGCGGCGTGTTCCTCCAGGCTTGCGGACTTGAACTCGAACTTGCCCGACGGCGTCTTGAGCAGCTTCTCCTTGACCTCCTCTGGCGTCATCAGCGTGTTGTAGCCCGTACCGTCCCATTCGTAGAACTTGCCGCGGTCTTGGCGCCAGTGGTAGGGCCGCTTGTACCACACACCCTTTTCCTTCCACGTCTCAAACCCGTTGACACCGTTGTCGCCGGGATCCTGCTCGAACCCCCTCGCCAGATGACGAAGCACGTTCTCGGTGTTCTCCAGGGCCCTGTAATATTCGCCCATGGGTCCCTTCATGCGCTTGCCAATCTCGATCAGAACGTCGCCGTAGGCCTTGGTGTCGTAGAGCGGCTTGACCGCGGGCTGGCGCAGGCCTGCCATCGGCCAGCCTTGGAACGGATACGTAGGTGTATCCTGCAGGCGTTCGAGGTAGGTGTGATCGGGCACGATGATATCGGCCATCATGGCGGTTTCGCCCGGGAAGGGAGAGGTGTCGATCACAAAGATATCCTTGAGCGCTTCCTCCCAATCCCCGGTTTCCGGTGAAGTCCACGTGGGATTGGTCAGGTAGAACATGGCGGTGTCCAGCTTGTATGGCTGCCCAGCGAGATGGTTCTTCGCCACTTCCTGCATCATGGTCGAGGCCATGGGCCAATCCTCGGTGCCGGCCTTGTCGACGCGGGGGTGTCTCTTGCGCTCCTCGGATTTTGCGTAATCGTCCATGTAATCTTCGTATTGCACCGGCAGTTTTCCGTACGACGGCCCCATCTGGTAAAACAGACCGCCTTGCGCAAACAGGGAACCCGATAGCGCGTTCAAGGCATGGATGGCCATGGCGTTGTAAGTGCCGTTGCTGTGGGCGGTGGGGCCGCGCTCCAGCAAGGCGATGGCCGGCCGTGTGGTTCCAAACTCGCGGGCCACCGCGATGATCTCCTTCTCCGGGATGGTGGTAATTTCGGACGCCCACGCGGGGCTGCGCTCTTTCACTTCATTGTTCCACCACTCCACGAGACCGTGTACCCAACGCTCCTGGAAAGTGGCGGGGTCAACCGGCCGGCCGGTGGCGCGGAAGCGGTTGACGCTATCCTCGAAATCGCCCACAAAGTCTTTGTCCCATAGTCCTTCGGTAAGCATCACGTGCGCGATGGCGAGGGCAAGCGCTCCGTCGGTGCCCGGCTTGATAAGCAGGGCCCGATCCGCCGCGGCCCCTGTCGTGTTCAAGTGCACGTCCACCACTGTGACCTGGGTGCGCGGACTCTTGGTGCGCAGGTGTCCCCACGCCACCATGTTGGTGGTATAGGGCCGGAAGGCCTCAAGAAAACCGGCGCCGAAAATCAGCAGATAATTCGTGTTGTTGTAGTCGTACGCGCTGTAGGAGTAGTTGCCATCGGTGGCCTGTTTGGCTTTTTTGCTGCCATCCGCACACATTGACGAATGACCGATGGCCACGTTCGGAGAACCGTACAGCAACCCAAAGGGCTTTTGCAGGCCAGCGTCCGACGCGCCCCAGCCCCGTCCGTAGAGCAATGCGAAGCGGTGCGATTCCCCTTTGTCGCGCAAGTTCTGGAGCCGCGCCGCGATCGTATCCAACGCCTCGTCCCAAGTAATCGATACGAACTTGGGATCTTCGTTGCGCCCCTTATTGGGATTGGTGCGTTTCATGGGCCCCTTGAAGCGGTCGGGGTCATATAAGATATAAGGGCCGAGATACCCCTTCGGGCACAGCTTGCCGGCCGAGAGCGGGTGATCGATCGATCCGTAAATGGCGTGCACTCGACCGTTGGTCGTATAGACGTCGATCCCGCAGCGCCCTGGACATTGATGACAGACGCTCTTCGTGATGACCGTCTCGTCCTCGGCGGCCGCCATGGGCTGCGCCGCGCGAGCCGCACGCAATGCAAAAAACCCGGTCAGCTTTCGAAGACTTCCGCCCATAGCCAGCAACGACACGGCCAGGCCGCTCAGTTGTAGGAAACGCCTGCGCGTGAATATCGTCCTCTTGAGGATTCTGATCGCTTGCTGCCCTGTGGGGATGTTGTTCATCGCTGACCGCCTCCGCTCGTTTCGCTCCGGACCCGAGAAACCTGTGCTACTGCGGCATGAGGCCTTCGCCGACATCTGCTGGCACCGACCGCGGGTCCCTGCGGCGTACTCGCGATAATCGGCAAGAGCTAGAGAGCCAACAGGTTTGCGGCAACAATCATGCCAGTTTTCGAATTTGGCTTTTGATCAAAGCCGTAAGCGCATCGGCGTCGGTTTCGCGGGTGGGAAGCCTGTCGAATCGCTACCGATCGGTAACCAAAAATGCGGTATGAAGAAGAGTTATGTTACCGTTTGGTAACACCATGCCGCGCTCGGAATTCGTCGAATCAGCGAGGTGCTTCATCCTGGCGCCCTTCGCGTTGACTTTTCCAATTCCTCTGTTGAAAGCTCTACACTTGATAGGAAGCTTCATGGCAAGGGAGGACCACAATGAACCAAGAACTGCCATCGGGTGCCGCCAAACTGGCGAAGGAATTCCCGCGTGTATGGGATGCTTATCAAAGTCTCGGCGAGGCCTGCGCGGAAGCCGGCGCCCTGGACGCCAAGATGCGCCGCCTGATCAAGCTAGCGCTGGCGATAGGGCGTGGTTCGGAAGGTGCCGTCCATTCGCACGCCCGCCGCGCCCTCGACGAAGGCATTACGTCGGATGAGCTCCGGCACGTCGTCGTCCTTGCAATCCCGACCCTCGGATTTCCCCGCTCGATCGCGGCGCTCACCTGGGTGGATGATATTTTGGAGAAGACATGATCCTGAAGACACGGGCATCCGCACTGATAAGCCGGCCAATCGCTTGACAAGACGCCCATAGCATTCCTCGCCAGCCACGCGCCCGGCGGCGGTATCGCGCGGTCAGGGCGAATGTCTTGGAAGTTCAATTCAACGGCTTATTGAAGGGGGATGCAGCAAGGACCTTGCTGTCGCTGCGAGCCCAAGGTCATATGGTCGAGCGCGTCATGGTACGTCGCATCATCCCCCGGGGAGGAGATTTGGCGATCTACCTCGTGGGCAATCTCGCACCCATCCTCGATCTGTGCACGAAGAAGAACCCCGGTGCCGTGGCGACCGGGGTGCAAATAACGTTGGTTGCGGGGGCCCGCAACCACCGAGAATTGACTCTATGCGTGCCGGTCTAATCGGGGGCCCTCAACCACCGGAACCTACCGATCGAGATTCTTTCTTTGTTCTCGCAAGGTACCGTGCGGCCATTCGATGTGGCGGCATAAGTGTTCAAATCCACAACTCAATACCTAACTCAAACTGCGATCCGGCTTATTGCCGATTCGAGGCGGCTCCTGCAGGGTCGATT
>JBFHDX010000066.1:0-20505 GCA_041584475.1 Alphaproteobacteria bacterium | reverse complement strand
GTCGGTGCCCTCGACCAGCTCTGCCCCCATCTGTTGGGCCAGATAGGCGTGCTCGAAATAGGCCGAGTTGTAGATACCCGGTGTCAGCACCACGACCTCCGGCCGCTTGACGCCCTTGGGTGCGACGGAGCTCAGCATCTCAAGCAGCTGAGACGGATAGTCGTCGACGGGCAGGATGTCGTAGTTCTCGAACAATCCGGCGAAGACCCGTTTCATCACCTGCCGGTTCTCCAGCATGTACGAGACGCCGGACGGGACGCGCAGATTGTCCTCGAGCACGTAGACGGTGCCGTCCCTGTCGCGCACCAGATCGGAACCGCAAATGTGTGCCCAGATGCCGAGCGGCGGATCGATGCCCACGCATTGCGGCCTGAAATTGCGCGATTTCGACAGCACCTCGCGCGGGAAGACGCCGTCCTTGACGATCTTCTGGTCGTGATAGATGTCGTCGATGAAGCGGTTCAGCGCCCGCACGCGCTGCTTGAGTCCGCGCTCGATGCCGTCCCACTCGCTCTTCGGAATGATTCGCGGGATGATGTCGAACGGCCACGCCCGGTCGATGCTGCCGCCAGCCTTTTGCGAATATACCGTGAAGGTGATTCCCATGGTCTGGATCGCAAGCTCCGCGGCGGCCTTGCGTTGCCGGATCGCCTCGTCGTCGAGCGCCGAGAGGCGGTGGCCGAGGGCGCGGGCGGCCTCGCGCAATTGTCCCCCCGGGCGGACCAGCTCATCATAGAGGCCGGCCGCCGGATAGCTTCGCCAGCGGATTGTCATTGCTTGTCACCCATGCGATATCTGTGCGCGGATCATGCCATAGCATATCCGCGAACGCCGCGGTTTTCGCGTGTTTTTTCGGCGGCACCGGCCCGCGGTCCGGCGCCGGGGAGCGTAACGGCAAGTGACGTACTGTCTGGCGATTCAGCTGAAGAAACACCTCGTCTTCGCCTCGGACTCGCGGACCAGCGCCGGCGTCGACAATGTCAGCATCTACAGCAAGATGCACATATTCGAGCCGGAGGACGACCGCATCTTCGTCATCCTGACGGCGGGCAATCTCGCCACGACCCAGGCGGTCCTCAGCCAGGTGCAGCGCGATCTGGACAACCCGCATTCCGAGGAGAGCCTGCGCAGCGTGGACTACATGTTCGATGCCGCCCGCTATATCGGGCGCATCAGCCGGGCGGTGCAGAGCGAGGACGAAGAAGCCCTGACAAAGAGCCAGGCCAGCGTCGAGGCGAGCTTCATCGTCGGCGGCCAGGTGCCGGGACGACCGCACAATGTCTATCTCGTGTATCCGCAGGGAAACTGCATTTCGGCATCACCGAAGGCGCCGTTCCTGCAGATCGGCGAGACGAAGTACGGCAAGCCGATCCTCGATCGCGTGATCACGCCGGAAACGCCGCTCGGCGATGCCGTGCGCTGCGCGCTGATGTCGCTCTCCTCGACGATGCGAAGCAACATCTCGGTCGGGCCGCCGATTGAGATCGCGATCTACCGCAGCGACAGCTACCGGATCGAGAGGCGAATCACGCTCGATCACGACTCGCGCCTGCTCATGGAGATGGAGGAGACCTGGAGCGCCGGCCTCAGGCAGGCTTTGTCAGCGCTGCCCCGTTTCGACTGGGAGGCGACGCCCCCGGGTCGGCGAGCCGCGAGCTCGCGATGATGCGATCGATCAGGCTGAGCTTTTCGGCGACCGGCGGCGATATCGCGAACGGGTAGGCGTCGGCCATCCCCATACTGCGGTTCAGGGCGTTCAGCGCCGCGGTAAGGGCCGACCAGTCGGCCAGCACCTGCGTCAGATCGCCGGCCATGCCGCCCGTCGTCGCCTCGAGGGTCCGGCTGCTGACCGAGAGCCCGTAATCGTGCGCCGTCTCCAGCGTGTCGGCCATGTGCAGGTAATGGGCCCACGTCTCGGCCCAGTCTTCCCAAGGATGCGCCGAGGCGTAGGCGCTGATGTGGCGGCTGGTCCAGTCCTGCGCCGGGCCGCGCGCATAGTACTGCGTCAGCGCCGCGTCGTAGTCGGTGCGCTCATCGCCGAACAGCTCGCGCACCGCGGGCAGCCACTCGCTCTCCCGCACCAGGAGATCCCAGTAGTAGTGGGCGATCTCGTGCCGGAAATGCCCAAGCAGCGTGCGATACCCTTCGGCCATGCTCTCGCGGATCTTCTCGCGCTGGCCCGGATCGGCCTCCGCGATGTTGATCGTTATCACCCCGGTACGGTGGCCCGTCAGGACGCGCTGCCGGCCGGCGACGAGGTTGGAGAATTCGTCCTGCTCGCTGTCGATGTCGCGCAGGAACTCAAAGGCGAGGCCACGTTCGGCGTCGACCGCCTTGCCGAATACCGGCAGACCCAGGCGATCCAGCGTGTAGATCAGGCGACGCTTGGCCACCTCGATGCGAAACCACAGCGGAATGTTCTCGGGCACCGCGAGGTCCGGAATGACCCGGTTGAGCCGGCAGGCGTGACAAAACGGGTCCGGATCATCGACATCGACCATCCAGTTGCAGACGTCGTACTCGCTGTAGTTCGCGCACTGTCGATAGAGCTCTTCGCCGACGCCGCCGCCGACGGCGCGCCAGACGTCCGTCTTTCCGGCCGGCTCGATCGCCGAAATTCGGCCTTGGCGCGGCACGAACCCAAGCGTGCGCTCGCACCGGTAGCACAGCGTATTCTCGAAATAGACCGGATTGCCGCAGGCACAGCGGAAGGTTCGCATCGAGCTTCAGCAACTCCGTCATTGGTCCTCATGCCATAGGCAAGGATGCCGGGGGGGTCAACAACTATGCGCGCCGACGTCGGCTGCAACGGGACCGGCCCCGCCGTTCTGGCGGGTCGGAGGGGCCGAGCGAAGCCGAACGCTGCCGCGTAGGGGCGTGCGCCGTCAGCGTGCCACCGCACGAGGCGCAACCCAGAGAAAGCGCGAGAAAATAAAATTTTAATAAATTTTGCGTCAAACACAAAACAAATACGAATAATGCTTAAATGAAATGGCGCGTGTAAAAAGTTGATAAATCGTTTACGCACGCATAGTTTAGAAAGTGTTTACATAATACCTGATTGTTTTCTTGGCGGTGGGGTCGAAATGGCGGTGTCGCGGGGAAATCCGAGGTTGCGGATACCGACAGTCTTGCTGCGAGCCAGTGTCGCACATTCGCAAGGCCGGTCAATGCGCCCTGACACGGACGTTAACCGGAATTTCGCCGGGACCGGCGGTTGCGAAGACGGGCTTCGGAAGCGTCCAAGCGCGCCGGTCGCAGCCGTTCAGCACTGAGGATACCGATATGCAGGCCGATCATATCAATGGACTGATGCGCAAGACACTCCCGCGAGCATGCACGACGACGGCGCGGGCAACGTGCCTGCTGCTGGCAGCGGCGGCGGTCACCATTGCCGGCCCTGGGCCGGCGACGGCGAGCGAGGATCAGTCGGACTGGACCGTTGCCGAGGTCTTGGGAAATGTGAGGCATTCGCAGCAAGCGGGCGTTTGGTGGAGCGCCCGCAGCGGCGACGCATTGCCGGCGGGCAGCGTCGTCGTCACCGGCGACGACGGTTACCTCACGGTGACGCGCGAAGGCGACCGAATCGATGTCTCGCCGTCGAGCGAATTCGCCGTCGGCGAACGTTCGGCGGACGAGGGCGACGGCATCATGCAGCGACTGGGCCGGATGCTGTTCGACATGGAGACCCGGGAATCGAGGAACTTCAAGGTTGAAACGCCGTACCTCGCGGCTGCCATCAAGGGGACGATCTTCGCCGTGACCGTTACCGACGACACGGCGACGGTGGATGTCGAGGAAGGGCTCGTCGAAGTCAGCCATTCTCCCTCCGGAGAGCGGGCCATGCTCGCTGCCGGCGGAACCGCGTCGGCCGGCCTGCGCTTCAAGGGACTCGATACGAGGTCCGACTCACGATCGCAAGGCCGAACGCCCGGCCGTGCGGTTGGCGGGGAAACGCCCGCGGCGGACGACGTGTCGCCGAGCGCGCCGGCCACGGAAAAGGGAGCAAAGACCCCGAAAGGTCCGAAATCCTCGGACAAGACCGAGGACGGTGCGACGGGCGGCGGCGCATCGGCGGGCGATGGCGGCGGCCAGGATGCCGGCGGTACCGATGGCAGCGGCAGCGGTGGCAAGGGTGGCAAGGGCGGCAAGGGCAAGGGCAAAGCCGGCGGCAAGCAGGGTCTCGATGACGGCAGCGGGACGCTGAGCCGTGTCGTCTATTCGCGGCGCAGCATCTCGTAATCCTCAATGGGCGAGGGTCCAAGCGGGTGGAGCGGTGGTGAAGATCGGGGAAGCCAATGAGCGTCGGTGACGGCGGACGCGATCGGGCGAAGTGGAACCAGCAGCGGCGCTGGCTGACCGTACTCGCTGCCTTGGCGGTATCGCTCGCTCTGTATGCGAGCGGCGCCCTGAGCGGGCTGGAGCGGTCGCTGACGGACGCGCGGTTCCGATTGCTGACGAGGCCGCCAAGCGGCACCGTCGTGATCGTCGAGATCGACCCGAAGAGCCTGCGCAGCCTCGATTCCTGGCCGTGGTCCCGGAACCGGCACGCGCAGCTCATCGACCGCCTGATGGCGGCCGGGGCCTCGCTGGTCGCGATTGACATCGACCTGAGTTCCCGCTCCAGCGAGGACGCCGATGCGGTTCTGGCGGACGCTCTGGCGCGGGCACGCGGTCGCGTCGTGCTGCCGGCCTTCCGCCAGGCCCAGTTGGGTGAGGATGGCCGGGTCGATATCGTCCACACGGTGCCTCTGCCGCGGTTTCGTCGTCTCGTGCGGATAGCCTCGGTGAACGCGTCGCCAAGCGTTGATGGACTCGTTCGCGTGCACGCGGCGTTTCATCCGTGGCAAACGGACGAGATTACGAGCATGCCCGCGCTGCTCGCCGAGCCCGCACGCCCGCTGTTCACCGAGTTCGAGATCGATTATGGGATTCGGCCCGAATTGCTGGTCAGGCTGTCTTACGTCGACGTGCTGCGCGGCGAATTCGATGCCGGGTTGATCGCCGGCAGGAAAGTCATCGTCGGCGGCACCGCGGTCGAACTGGGCGACCAGCTCTCGACGCCGGTGCACTACGCGCTGCCCGGACCGATCGTGCAGGCGCTCGCCTACGAGTCGATCCTGCAGGAGCGAACGCTCAAGCGGGCGGCGCCGTGGCTGGTCTCCGTTATCTCGATAATCGTCTGTCTGCTCGCCAGTGGCCCGCTGACCCGCTGGTCGTGGCGACGCGGCGCAATCCTGCTTTGCGGGATCGCCGTCGCGACCGGCGCGACGTCGCTTGCCCTGCACGCGTGGACGCCGATGCTGTTCGACGTCACGCCCGTCATCGTGGCGATCGTGCTGCAGTTCGTCTTCGCGCTGGGCCTGCGCATCGACCGGCTCGACATGGCCCTGCTGCTGCGCACGCTTCGCCTGCGTCGCAGCAACGCGTTCATGCGCAATGTCGTCGAGCACAGCTCGGAAGGCATCATCACGGTAACGAACAATTTCGTCGTCGGCTACGCCAACCGGGCGGCGGGTCAGATATTCGGGATCGATCCGTCAAGTCTGGTCGGGCGTCGCTTCGAGACCCTGCTCGATGTGGGCAACACGAAGAATGTCGAAGCGCTGCTCGCGAATTCCGTGGGTCACCCGCGGCCGGCCGATGGGCGTCGACCCGGCGGCGGGACGTTTCCGGCGGAGCTGACATCGAACGAAATGGATGTCGGCGGGGAGCTGCAATATGTCGTGCTGCTGCGCGACGTGTCGGAGCGCCGCGCGCAGGAGGAATTGCTCGAATATCTCGCACTCCACGACACGCTGACCGGTCTACCCAACCGGGCCCTGCTGATGGACCGGGTCGAGCAGGCGATCGCCAGGGCCGAGCGGGACGGGAACCGGGTTGCTTTGCTGCTCCTCGACCTCGACCGTTTCAAGCAGATCAACGATACGCTGGGCCATGCCGTAGGCGACGAGTTGCTGGCCGAGTTCGGACAGGCGCTGGCCGGTCCCCTGCGCCGCATCGACACCGTGGCGCGGCTGGGCGGCGACGAGTTCGCCGTGCTTGCGCCGTCGCTCAACGGGCCGGAGCACGCGCGTCAGATCGCCGAGCGCGTTGCCGCCGCCTTGCACAGGCCATTCGAGATCGGCGAGCTCTCGCTCGATGTCGGGGTCAGCATCGGTGTCGCCATCTATCCCGATCATGGAACCGAGAGCAGCGAGCTCATGCGCAGCGCCGACGTCGCCATGTACATGGCGAAACGGGAGCGCAGCACCGTCGCGCTGTACGACGTCGAGAAGGACACCAACAGCGTCCGCAATCTCTCGCTGGGCAGCGACCTGCGGACCGCGGTCCGCGAACGGGAGCTGACGATATTCTATCAGCCGCAGGTCGAGGTGGCGACGGGCCGCCCGGTCGCGGCCGAGGCGCTGATCCGCTGGGATCACCCGCGCTACGGCTACGTGCCGCCGGAGGAATTCATTCAGCTCGCCGAGCAGACCGGCGTCATCCGGCCGCTGACCCGCTGGATCCTCGGCGAGGCGGTCCGTCAGCTTGCCGAGTGGCAGCACGCCGGATTCGACATCGGGCTGTCGGTCAATCTGTCTCCGCGCAATCTGCACGAAGACGACCTCTCACGCGTCGTCTCCGAATTGTTCGAGATGTACAGCGTGCGCAGCGATCGGCTGACGATAGAGATCACCGAGAACGCGATCATGACCGATCCGGCCCGGGCACTCGACGCAATCCGCGACCTCAAGGAATGCGGCGTGCGACTGGCGATCGACGATTTCGGAACCGGCTATTCGTCGCTCGCCTATCTGAAGTCGCTGCCCGTGGACGAGCTCAAGATCGACAAATCCTTCGTCATCCCGATGATCGAGTCGGGAAGCGACACCGTGATCGTACGCTCCACCGTCGATCTCGCGCATGCCCTCGGATTGACGGTCGTCGCGGAAGGCGTCGAGGACGAGGCGCACCTGACCATCCTCCATCGCATCGGATGCGATCTCGCCCAGGGGTTCCATATCGCCGAGCCGTGCGACCCCGAGACGTTCGCCCGCTGGATGGACGAGAACGGCCGGCCGGAGCTCGACCCGACGGCCGAGCAACCGGCTGCGGGCGAAGCCGCCCACGCAGACGGGAAAGAGGTCCGCGTTCTGAAGCGCGCGTGAGCGTTGCGCTCACATGATTTCGATGACGGCCTCGACCTCGACGGAGGCGTTCAGCGGCAGAGACGCGGCGCCGACCGCGAAGCGCGCGTGTTTGCCCTTGTCGTGGAAGACCTCGACCATCAGGTTGGAGGCGCCGTCGACGACCTGCGGGTGGTCGGTGAAATCCGGCACGCTGTTGACGAACCCGCCGAGCTTCACAATGCCGACGACCCGGTCGAGGTCGCCGTCGAGCGCGGCCTTGGCCTGCGCCAGGATGTTCAGGGCGCATTGCCGGGCCGCCATCTGTGCCTCCGGGACGAAGAGGTCGGCGCCGACCTTGCCGGCGAACATCAGCTTGCCGTTGCGCATCGGCAACTGGCCGGAGATGTAAAGGACATTGCCGGCGATAACGTACGGAACGTAGTTGGCGACCGGCGTGGCGGCCTCGGGCAGGGTCACGCCCAGATCCTTCAGCGCTCTTTCGATTTCACCGGCCATTGATCTTCTCCCTCCGATAGATCCGTCGACCGACTATACGCCGCAGCCTCCCCACCGTCATTGGCTTAACGTCCGGCATATCCGATGCCCCGGCATATCCCAAAAAAAATCGGAGGGTGGGCCCGTACCCTCCGAGTTCACAGGGAGCACCGAAATCCGTTGTCCACGTCACTTGCGGCGCGCGTAACCGGCGCCCGGCGTCACGAGCAGCCGCTCGTCGCCCCGCAGGTAACGCACTTCATGCACGTGCCGTTGCGCACCAACGTGAAATTGCCGCACTCGCCACAGGCGTCGCCCTCGTAGCCCTTGGCACGAGCCTCGCGCATCCGGCTGATCCGGTCGCTCTCGCCGGTCACCGTCTGCACGTCCGCGCTCGTCGCCACGCCGACCTCGCCGAGCTCCGCAGCCGTGACCATTTCCGCCGAGGCGCCGACCGCCGCCCGCGTGCCGGCGGACGCACCGCCCCGGAACACGAGCAGGCGCGACGACCGCATGAAGCCCGTGCTGGCCACCTTCTGGATCGCCGCGATCGTCGGATCGTCGCTCTCCGGCAGGTCGCCCTCGTCGGCGCCGCGACCCAGCGTGTCCGGCAGCACGTCCGCCGGTTCCGCGTGCGCGAGGTCGTTGCGACCGAGATACGAGATGGCGACTTCACGGAAGATGTAATCGAGCACCGACGTCGACATCTTGATCGCGTCGTTGCCCTCGACGATGCCCGACGGCTCGAACCGCGTGAAGGTGAAGGCTTCGACGAACTCGTCCAGCGGCACGCCGTACTGCAGCCCGATCGAGATGGCGATCGCGAAATTGTTCATCAGCGACCGGAACGCCGCTCCCTCCTTGTGCATGTCGATGAAGATCTCGCCGAGCGACCCGTCCTCGTATTCGCCGGTACGCAGATACACCTTGTGACCGCCGACGATCGCCTTCTGCGTATAGCCCTTGCGGCGTCCGGGCAGCCGCCGGCGGTCGGCGCGCCGCTCGACGATGCGCTCGACGATCTTTTCGGCGACCGCGGGCGCGGCCGCGGCAGGCGCCGAATCGGCCAGCGCCTCGGCCGCCTCGATGGCGGCGGCCTCGTCGTCGCCGAGCAGCGAGGCCGACAGCGGCTGGCTCAGCTTCGATCCGTCGCGATAGAGCGCATTGGCCTTGAGGCCGAGCTTCCACGACAGCATGTAGGCGTTCTTGCAGTCGTCGATACCGGCGCTGTGCGGCATGTTGACCGTCTTCGAAATGGCGCCCGATATGAACGGCTGCGCCGCGGCCATCATGCGGATGTGGCTCTCCACCGACAGGAACCGGCGCCCGGTTCGCCCGCACGGATTGGCGCAGTCGAAGACGGCGACATGTTCCGGCTTCAGGTGGGGCGCGCCTTCCAGCGTCATGCTACCGCAGCAATAGGCATTGGCTGCGTCGATCTCGTTGCGGCTGAAGCCGAGTCCGGCGAGCATGTCGAAACCGACGTCCTCGAGCTCGTCGTCCGTGAAGCCGAGCACATCCTTGCAGAACGCCTCGCCGAGGGTCCACTTGTTGAACGCGAAGCGAATGTCGAACGCGTTCGCCAGCGCGGTCTCGAGGGCGCTGAACTGGGCCGCCGTGAAGCCCTTGTCGGCGAGCCGCGCCTTGTTGACGCCCGGCGCATCCCGCAGGGTTCCGTGGCCGACGGCGTAGGCGACGATCTCGGCGATCTCGCCGTCATCGTATTTCAGCGTCCGCAGCGCCAGCGGCACCGTCCGGTTGATGATGCGGAAATAGCCGCCGCCGGCCAGCTTCTTGAACTTGACCAGGGCGAAATCCGGCTCGATGCCCGTCGTGTCGCAGTCCATGACCAGGCCGATCGTCCCGGTCGGGGCGATCACCGTCGTCTGCGCGTTTCGATAGCCGTGGCTCTGTCCCAGCGCCAGCGCGCGGTCCCAGGCGGCCACGGCGGCAACGGGGAGATCGGGTTGCGGACACCGCGCATGGTCGAGCGCGACCGGCGGGACGGACAGACCCTCGTAGCCGCCGGTCTCGCCTCGGGCGGCCCGCCGATGGTTGCGGATGACCCGGAGCATGTGCTCGGCGTTTCCGGCATGGCCGGGGAAGGCGCCCATCTCCTCGGCCATCTCCGCCGACGTGGCGTAGGCCACCCCGGTCATGAGGGCGGTGATGGCGCCTCCCAGCGCGCGGCCCTCGTCGCTGTCATAGCCGAATCCGCTCGCCATCAGGAGGGCACCGATATTGGCATAGCCCAGTCCGAGCGTCCGGTACCGGTAGCTCAACTCGGCGATGCGGCGCGATGGAAACTGGGCCATCAGAACCGCGATCTCGAGCGTGATTGTCCACAGCCGGACCGCGTGCTCGAAGCGCTCGATATCGAACGTGCCGTCGTCGCGGCGGAACGTCATCAGGTTCAGCGACGCCAGATTGCACGCGGTGTCGTCGAGGAACATGTACTCCGAGCACGGGTTTGACGCGTTGATGCGGCCCGACGCCGGACAGGTGTGCCATTCGTTGATCGTGGTGTCGTACTGCAGCCCGGGGTCGGCACAAGACCACGCGGCGTACGCGATGTCGTCCCACAATTTCCTGGCCTTGAGCGTCTTCGAGACGCCGCCGTCGGTGCGCCGCGTCAGGGTCCAGTCACCGTCGGCCTCTACGGCTTCGATGAAGGCGTTGGGCAGGCGCACCGAATTGTTCGAATTCTGGCCCGAGACGGTGAGATAGGCGTCGGAGTCCCAGTCCGTGTCGTAGGTCTTGAACTCGATGCTCGTGAAGCCCTGGCGGGCGAACTCGATGACGCGCTGGATGTAGCTCTCCGGTATCGCGGCACGCCGCGCCGCGACGACCGCCCGGGCGAGGTCGCGGTTCTGCCGCGGGTCGTACCGCACCTCCTCGGCAAGCGCTGCGGACGCCTGCGAGCCGCAGGCCGCGATCACCGCGTTGAGGTGCCGTTCGCACATGCGCGAGCCAGACACCAGCGCCGCGACCTTCTGCTCCTCGACGGTCTTCCAGCTGATGTATTCCTCGATGTCCGGGTGGTCGATGTCGACCGTCACCATCTTCGCGGCGCGCCGCGTCGTGCCGCCCGACTTGATGGCGCCGGCGGCCCGGTCGCCGATCTTCAGGAAACTCATGAGTCCCGACGAGCGCCCCCCACCCGAGAGCGGTTCGCCGTCACCGCGGATGCGCGAGAAATTGCTGCCGGTGCCGGAACCGTACTTGAACAGGCGGGCCTCGCGAACCCAGAGGTCCATGATCCCGCCTTCGTTGACCAGATCGTCGCCGACCGACTGAATGAAGCATGCATGCGGCTGCGGGCGCTCGTATGCCGACGTCGAGCGCGCGGGCTCGCCGGTCTTGAAGTCGACGTAATAGTGACCCTGGCCCGGGCCATCGATGCCGTACGCCCAGTGCAGGCCGGTGTTGAACCATTGCGGCGAGTTCGGGGCCCCCATCTGGGTTGCCAGCATGTAGCGCATCTCGTCGAAATAGGCGCGGGCGTCGGCTTCGGAATCGAAATAGCCGCCATTCCAGCCCCAATAGGTCCACGTTCCGGCCAGACGGTCGAAGACCTGCCGGGCGTCGCTCTCGTGGGTCGTGCGGTCCGCCTTGGCCAGCCGCGCCAGCGCCCGCTCGTCCGCGTCGCGGCGCCACAGCCAGTCGGGAACGCCGTCCTCCTTAACCGCGCGCAACTTGGTCGGTATGCCGGCCTTGCGGAAATATTTCTGCGCCAGCACGTCGACCGCGACCTGGCTCCAGGACGCGGGGACCTGGATCTTGTCGAGCCGGAAAACCGTCGAGCCGTCGGGATTGCGGATCTCGCTGGTCGCCTCACGGAATTCGATGCTCGCGTAGGGGGATTGCCCGTCCTGCGTCAGCCGGCGTTCGATACGCATTCCGTCAGAAACTCCTCGTTCTTCGTACCGCAGCCCGGAGCTGCAGCGTCACTGCCCGGTAACGACGAGGGAAAACCCCATCCGACCCGCAAACCCTTATGTTCGAAATCTTTCCCAATATTTTGGGAACGGATGGGAGGTTAATACAAAATATAGCGCTGCTCAATATATATTGTGGCCCAGCAGTGGTTTTCTTCTAAATGTGGGAATTCCCGCGTTCGCGAGGCCCTGGCGATGGCGCGATGGAGGGATCGCGGCCGATGGCCGGCCGTGGCACCGCGTGCAGCGGCGCGAGCGACGTCTTGCGCCGGCACCGCGGCCCACATGCGACTACGAGGCGTCGATGGTCCGGTAGCGGCCGGGGGCACCCTGCGGGTATTTCGGAAGCGCGTCGCCGAGCTCCAGCCACGCGACCTTCGACGAGACCCAGATGTGCATCTCCGGCCTTATCGCCGCCGGGTCGTCCAGTGCCGCGATCGGCACCGCCATGCGCTCGGGTGCGTCGACCGGCTCGAGGAAGAGGCTGGTCCCGCAATCGCGGCAGTAGTGGCGAAACAGCCGCGGGGACGATCGATAGCGCGCCGTCTCGCCGACGATTGCGACCGCGGCGCGCGGAAAGCTGGCCTGCGCCAGGAACGGTGCGGCCATCGCCCGCTGGCAGAGCCGGCAATGGCAGATGCGGGCACCGACGGTCGGCGCGTCGATCTCGAAACGCACGGCGCCGCACTGGTAGCCCCCGAAATAGGGCGGGGGAAGATTGCCGTCGGTCACAATCATGCCTGCTCTACGCGCTGCCGCGACCGGCCGTCGACCTACTGTCCGGGTGGCGTGAAGCCGGCCGCGGGCGCCGCCAGGAAGGGAATCGCCCAGCGCTGGGTTATCGGGTTTCGGCAGGCGAGTCCGGCGAACACGCGCTGCCGCGCTTTCGGTTGCCGCTCTTCGACGAAGGTTCGACAGTCGGAACCCTGGACGAGATCGCTCTTGCGCTCCGCCGTGACCCGGATGACGAAAGAATCGGCGACGGCGGAGCTGCTCCACGTCAATGGCTCGCCGGTCGGCCCCTTGTCGAGCGCCGTGCTGAGCGCCCAATCGAGTCCGGCTCGCGCCGCCGGGGGCCACTCGGCCCCGCCCGGCCGAACGGCAACCAGCTCGGTGCGCGGCGTCCGCCGGCCGTCGGCGAACCTGTCCTGGCGCCGCACGTAATGGCCGAGGGCCGGCGAGTAATGCCATACACGGGTCTGCCATTGTCCCTCGATGACCGGGTTCCGCTCGCAGGCGATGATGATCGTGTCGAACTGGCCCGCCGGCACTTCCACCCGGGCCATCCCCAGCACCGCGCATTTCCAGTGCTGGACGATCCTCGCCGCTTCGGCCGAGTCGACGAGGTCCGGATCCTGGAACTCGACGTCGAACGAGACCGCACCCCTGCGCGGTCCCGGCCACAGGGTGGCGGGATCGGCGTTGAGCCGCGGCGGCTCGGTGCCGCGTCGCCCGCGCTGCCAGCGCGGCAGCAGGAAATTGGCGTAGGCAACGTCCACTTGGCCGGCACTCGTCTCCCACCAGACGCGGTCGCCGGCGGCGCGCTGTACGGTCTCGACCGAGCCGTCGGAATAGACATAGATGTCACCGGTTTCCGCCACCGGCGGACGCTCCGCCGAATCGTACGAGACCGTCCGGCGTTCCTCGTCGCGGCGGACCGCATCGCGCAGGTGGCCGAGCAGATGCTCGTCCACGCCGTCGCTGGCGGGGAGCCGGTTTTCCTCGCGATACTGGCGCACGGCGGCGCGGGTCCGCTGCCCGAGCAGCCCGTCGTCGGGGCCCGGCCGATAGCCGAGCCGCGACAGCATGCGCTGGGCCTCGGCCACCGATTTGTCGGGCGTGGCGCGGCTTTGCGGCGAACTCGGGGCGGTCGTCTCCGGGATCGTCGACTCGGACGTGCCGGTCTGCAGCCACGCGGGCAGCGGCAGGCCTTCGCAGGCCGCGACGGCCAGCGTGCCCAGACAAAGCGCAATTGCCCGCAGCGGGCGAGCGAACCGTATTGCGGAGCGATGGAATGGAGTGGCCGGTCGTCGACCGTCAGACATGCCGGTGCGCGTATCGTACCGGCTGAAATCCGTCGGTTCGCGAGACCGGGAACGTCACGGTAACGGTCGTCCCCGAATTCGCAGCGCTCTTGAGTGTCACGTCGGCGCCGTGAAGTTCGGCGAGGCTGCGTGTCAATGGGAGGCCGAGTCCGGTGCCTTCGAACTTGCGCGCGAGCGACGTGTCGACCTGCGTGAACGGCTGAAACACCCGTTTCTGGTGTTCGGCGGGAATGCCGATGCCGGTATCGGAAATCCGCAGCATGAGTCGCGAGTCCTTGTCGAGATCGACCGCGACGGTAACACGGCCGCCGGCCGGCGTAAACTTGACAGCATTGGACAGCAGATTGATCAGGATCTGGCGGATCGCGCGCGCGTCCGCCCACAACGCCGGAACGTCCGCGGGCAGTTTTGTCTCGATCGTAAGGCTGACTTCCGCCGCCTTCTGCTCGATGAGCCGCATGGCATCCTGCACGATTTCGCGCAGATCGAGCCGCTCTTCGTTGATCGAGAATTCGTTCGCCTCGACCTTCGAGAGATCGAGGATATTGTTGATCAGGCCCAGCAGGTGCTGGCCGCTGCGGCTGATATCGTGCAGATAGTCTTGGTACCGGTCGCTGCCGATCGGGCCGTAGATTTCCTCGGACATAACCTCCGAGAAGCCGAGGATTGCGTTCAGGGGCGTGCGCAGTTCGTGACTGACCATGGCCAGGAATGCGGACTTTGCACGGTTGGCGACTTCGGCCTGCTCCTTCGCCTGCCGCAGCTCGCGCTCGATGCGGCGGCGGCGGGCGATCTCGTCGTACAGCGATTGGTTGGCCGCCGACAGTTCGGAGGTGCGGTTGTTGACCGCGCGCTCGATCGCCCGGTTGCGGTTGGTCAGTGTCGCCAGATAGAGCGTCAGCAGCGCCGTCAGCGCCAGACCCGCGATGCCCGTCGCCCAACTCGCGAACGACTCGACCGACCCGATCTGCCGGTCGACGCTGCGCGCGCTGATCGTCCACATGCGGTTGCCGACGGTGACCTCGGTCTCGGTGACGAGCTGACCGGCGTCCGGCTCGATCCGGTTCGGGACCTGGCCCTGCCCGCCGAGGGCGGCGGCGCCGTAATAGACGATTTCGGGCTCGTCCTCCGTCGCGTCGATGACATAGACGTCGATCCACGCCGGGGTCGTGTATTCGCGGACCGCGGTGTCGATCATGTCGCCGATCAGGAACAGGCCGGCCACGTAGCCGGCAAGCGCCTCACGCCGCTCGGCGACCGTGGAGGTGGGGCGATCGCTCCGGAACACCGGCTGGAACATCAGCAGGCCGACCTGGAAACCGACCGGCGTGTCGATCGCGCGATGCAGGGTGGCGGTCGCCTCGCCGGAATCGCGCGCCTTTTCCATGACCGCGCGATAGGCGGGATAGGTCGACATGTCCTCGCCGAGCGTGTCCACGTTCTCCGTGAACGGTCCCACGTAATAGACCGGGAAGTACTCCTCGCGCGATCCTGCCGGGATACGTCGCCACTGATCGTCACGCTCGGTTATGCGGAACCCGACGAGGCCGTCCTCGCGTTCGGCGCGCTCCTCGTAGCTGGTGCGGAGATCGGCGGGGACCCTGGGCAGCCACTGCAACGAACGCAGGCCTGCATGAACCGGTCCGACTTCCTCGTAATAGCGGCCGAACGCCCAACGATCGGCGGGTGCCGAGCCGGAAAACATGCCTGCCGCCGCGTTGACGACGCTGACGCTGCGGTCGATCGCCTTGCCGACGACGGCCAGGTGGTGTTCGGCCTGGCGATCGAAAGCATGGCGCTCACTGATGCGCTGGCGCTCGCCGGCGACATACACCGCCACGACGGTCAGCGACAGGCCGATTACGGCCGCCGCAACGGCCGCGAAATGCTTGTTGAGCAACCGGCGCACGCGCCTCCGCCCGGCCGCGCCGATACGCCTCAGGAACACCGCCGCCGCCGTCGACCATGTCGCCGACAGCGCAGACAGCCGGGCCATCGATGCACGGTAATCGCGCATCGAGGGACCGGATTTCCCACGCTGCTGCCTCGATCTTGCCGTAGCGCGGCCGGTCGACGGCCGGTTACGGCGCTGGCGGGTTCGGGCAAGACGGTTGCGCGAGAAGATTTTCCCGATGTCCACCTTCATGCATTCGTCCCCGGGGGACATCCAGGGCACGATACGACCGGCCGCAAATGCCCGGAAAGCCCTTCCGAAAGAATAATTGCCAGTTTGCCGCAACAAACGCTGCAGGTTAATTAAAATAAGAATGGATTTATCTTAAGTTCGAATTTGGGCGCAATTGTGACCTGTACATTGAATGCATTCTATCCGCCGATTTTGTCTATCGCGGCCCTGCTGGCGCGACGGATTCGATGTGCTGGACGGCTGCGGCCGCCGGTGGCATAGTCGCGCCGCGTCAAATCCGGGCTCGACTAGGGGGCGACCGGCCGATGGCCAATTCTTGGACCCGCATATTCACGTTCTTCAAGGGCAAGTTCGTTGCCAAGGACGCGTTCGGCAACCGTTACTACGAGGAGCGGCGCCCGCGGCGCGGTCACCGGCGCCGGCGCTGGGTCATCTACAATGGCGAGGTCGAAGCCAGCCGCGTGCCGCCCGAGTGGCATGGCTGGCTGCACTACACCCTCGACCGGCCGCCGCTGGAGGGCGGCGTGCCGCGCCGGCCGTGGCAAAAGCCGCACGTGCCGAACATGACGGGCACCGCAGCGGCGTATCTGCCACCCGGCCATCTGTTGGGCGCCGGGCGGCGCGATCCCGCGACCGGCGATTACGAGCCCTGGAAGCCGGACTGATATAGGCTGTGCCGCGAATCCGCCAACGCCTGTCGGACGAGGGCCGGCATATCGCCGTGGGGGCCGTTGCCCTGGTCCTGATCGTGTTGCTCTTCTCGTTCGCCGCCGGCAGCGACAGCGGTGCCCTGGGCGGATACCGCATCAAGGCGCGGTTCAACAGCGTCGAGGGGGTCGTGCGCGATTCTCCGGTCCGGCTGTCCGGCGTGCAGATCGGTCGGATTGCTGGGCTCGACTACGATTCCGGGAGCCAGCGGGCCGTCGTCATCATGGAGATCCGGCCCGGAATTGAGCTCCCCGACGACAGCATCGCGATCGTCACCAGCGAAGGCATGCTGGGCGATCGTTTCATCCGCATCGACCCCGGCGGCTCGCTCGACATGCTGCGCGACGGCGACGAGATCGAGTTCACCCAGGATTCGATCCTGTTCGAAGAGCTGCTGGCCAAGGTCATCACGACGGTCGAGCGACAGCGGCGCGCCCGCAGCGAGGCGGGCCGGGCAAACGATGCGGGGGGAGGGGGGCAATGAAGCGAAATGCGATCGAGACGGTGCTCGGGGCGATCGTCCTGCTGGTCGCGGGGCTGTTCATCGTCTTCGCCTATGGCAGCGCTGATCTGCGGCCGGTCGCCGGCTACACCGTGACGGCCCGTTTCTTCGCGATCGACGGCCTCACCGAAGGCAGCGACGTGCGCGTCGGCGGCATCAAGGTCGGCAGCGTCGTCTCGCAGACGATCGACCCGAGGGACTACCGGGCCGTGATCACGATGAGCATCAGGCCGGATATCCGCCTGCCCGAGGATTCGGTCGCGGTGGTCTCCTCCGAGGGTCTCCTGGGCGGCAAGTACATCCGGCTCGATCCCGGCGCGAGCGAGACGATGCTGGCGCACGGCAGCGAAGTCCGGGAAACCCGCGATATCGTGTCGCTCGAGGAGATGCTCGGCAAGGTGATCTTTCTCGTGACCGACGAGCTCGACAAGGGCGGCTGAACGCCGTGTCGGCGCCGCGCGCGTTGGGATCGCATGGCCGTGGCCGCGGCTTCGGTACGCCCGTGTGTTGCCGCAACCTGGTCACAATCATCGAATAATGGTTCAACGACTGTAATTCGAGGCACCGGGAAAGATGCTATCCGAGACGATTCTCAAGGCGCTTCCGGCGGGCATGGCCATCGTGCTGTCGCTGATACCGCCGGCGGCCGCGATTTCCGGTAAATCCGTCGTATTGCAGGGTCTCGACAAGGTCACCGCGCGCGTGCAGACCTTCGAGGCGCAAATCGGCGAGACCGTGAGCTTCGGAACGCTTCGGATCACCGTGCGCGCCTGCGACCGCACGCCGCCGACCGAGCCGCCGGAATCGGCGGCCTTCCTCGACATCTACGAAGCCAAGCAGGGAGAAGCGCAGATCGACCTGTTCCACGGCTGGATGTTTGCGTCATCGCCGGCGCTGAACGCTCTCGAGCACCCGGTCTACGATGTCTGGGTGCTCGAGTGCAAGATAGCCGAGCAGAACTGAGCCGGTCGCGCGACCGCGACGGACCGCCGTCCGCTCACGCATCCGGCCGCGGCGGCGTGTCCTCGTCCTCCGCTTCGTTCGCCTCCGATTTGCCGCTCGTCGCGGAGCCTTTCTTTCGCGATGAAGCCCGACGTTGTTTCGCCGATCGCGCCTTCGCGGACTTCGGCGGCTCGGGCTCCGCCTCGGGCTCGTCCGCCGGTTCGGGCTCCTCGGGCTCGGGCTCCGGCTCCGGCTCGAACGGCTCCTCGAACTCCTCCTCCTCCTCTTCCCACGCTGCCTCGCGTTCGTCGTCCGCGGCCGCTGTCCCGGCCGCCGTGGCGCCCGGCCAGGGCGAGAGCGGGTACGGCCGGTGCTCCGACGCCCAGGTGACGAACGCGACGAGTTCCTGCATGTAGGTGGCGAGCTGGCTCGCAAACGGCTTCACGCGCTCGTTCGGCCGGCCGACGACGATCGCTGCGCCGAACTGGAAGGCGGCGAGCACCAGGACGACGAAGCGGACGAGCCAGAGGATGACATAGAACAGCACCATGAGGGCACCGCGAAGCCAGTAGTCGCGCGACCGCGCGCCGCTGAACCATTCGGTGTATTCGTCGTCGCCGTCGTACATGCGCTTACCCTTCCGCGTTCCAGGTGATCATCATACCCGATTCGTCCGATTGTGCCGCTGCGGCCCGCCGAGCTTTGTCGCGCCGCGGCTGCCGTCAGCCCCCCAGCACCGCCTCGAGCTCGTCCGCGGTCGGCGTGCGCGCGAAATCGGCGTTCCGCTTCAAGGCGTCCGCCAATCGCTGCCGGTATTCGTTGCGCGGGATCTCGATTGCGCCGAACCGGCGCAGATGCCGGGTGATGAACTGGCTGTCGAGGAGCGTGTAGCCGGCGCCCCTGAGCCTGGCGACGAGGTGTACGAGGGCGACCTTGCTGGCGTCGGTCTGGCGGCTGAACATGCTCTCTCCGAAGAAGGCGCCGCCCAGCGACACGCCGTAGAGACCGCCGGCGAGCGTCCGGCCCTGCCAGCATTCGACGCTGTGCGCATAGCCGAGTCGATGCAGCGAGCAGTAGAGCGTGATGATGCGGTCGTTGATCCAGGTGCGCGGCCGCATCGCCGTCGGCTCGGCGCAGCCCTCGATGACGCCGTCGAACTCCGTGTCCACGGTCACCCGAAAGCGTCTGCCGCGCACCGTGCGGCGAAGCCGCTTCGGAACGTGGAAGCGGTCGAACGGAATGACTCCGCGCATGCGCGGATCGACCCAGAACAGGTCCGGATCATCCCGGTCCTCCGCCATCGGGAACACGCCGATCGCATATGCCCGAAGCAGCATGTCCGGGGTCAGCTCCGGCATTTCCATCTGCCAGTACCCCGATTGTTGGCGCCTCGCCTGCACCCGCATCACCGTGTCGTGCCGGGCCGACCAAGTGGCCGCCGGACGTTACGTATGCGACATCCACTGCTCGAGCCAGTGTATGTCATAGTCGCCGTTAAGGAAATCCGGTTCGGCGATGAGCTGCTGGTGGAGCGGGATGGTCGTCTCGATGCCGCCGATGACGAATTCCTCGAGGGCGCGCCGCAGCCGCATCAGGCATTCGTTCCGGCTGTTGCCGTGCACGATCAGCTTGGCGATCAGGCTGTCGTAGTGGGATGGCACCGAGTAGCCGGAGTAGAGCGCCGAGTCGACACGCACGCCGAGTCCGCCCGGGGCGTGATAGTCGGTCACGCGGCCCGGCGACGGCATGAAGCTCCGTGGATGCTCGGCGTTGATGCGACACTCGATCGAATGGCCGTGGAACTTCACGACCTCCTGGCCGTAGCCCAGCGGTGCGCCGGTGGCGACGCGAAGCTGCTCGCGCACCAGGTCGACGCCGCAGACCATTTCGGTGATCGGATGCTCGACCTGCAGTCGCGTGTTCATCTCGATGAAGTAGAACTCGCCGTTCTCGTACAGGAACTCGATCGTACCGGCGCTGCGATACTTGATCTTCGAGAGCGCGTCGGTCACCACCTTGCCGATCTTCCTGCGCGCGTCCGAGTTGAGCGCAGGCGACGGCGCTTCCTCGAGCACCTTCTGGTGGCGGCGCTGCAGCGAACAGTCGCGCTCGCCGAAATGCACGACGTTGCCCTGGCCGTCGCCGAGGACCTGGACCTCGATGTGGCGCGGCTCGGACAGATATTTCTCGATATAGACCGAGTCGTCGCCGAAAGCCGCCTTCGCCTCGGCCCGGCACAGCGACAGCTTGCCAGCCATCTCGTCGGCGCTGCGCGCCACCTGCATGCCCTTGCCGCCGCCCCCGGCGCTCGCCTTGATGAGCACCGGATAGCCGATCTCCCCGGCGACCTCCATCGCCTCGACGTCGTTGTCGATCTCGCCGTCCGATCCAGGCACGACCGGGATGCCGAGCTCCATCGCGACCTTCCGGGCGGTGATCTTGTCGCCCATCATGCGGATGTGCTCGGGCGAGGGGCCGATGAAGGTGAAGCCGTGTTCTTCCACCATCTCGGCGAATTTGGCGTTCTCCGACAGGAAGCCGACGCCGGGATGGATCGCGTTGACGCCGGTGATCGTGGCGGCGGACAGGATCGCGGTGATGTTCAGGTAGCTCTTGC
>JBFHDX010000065.1:0-20521 GCA_041584475.1 Alphaproteobacteria bacterium | reverse complement strand
TCGGTCCAGACCCGCCACTCGACCAGCCGGTGCGGGCCGAAGGTGGTCAAGGCGGCGCAGTCCGCCGCATCGCGGCCGCGCGCCATGAGGATGCGGCCGCGGCGGCGGGTGTTGAAGCGGGCATCGAAGGTGTACCAGGCGCCGCCCAGATAGACCTCGAACCAGGCCGAGACGTCCATCGGAAACGGCTCCGGCTCGATGTCGATGTCGCCCAGATAGCCGGTGCCGTAGCGCGCCGGTATGTTGAGCGCGCGGCAGAAGGCGATGGCCAGGTGGGCGAAGTCGCGGCAGACGCCGGCGCGGCGCTCGAACACCTCCCAGGCGGTCATGTTGGGACGGGCGTGGGCATAGCCGAAGGCCACGTTGTCGTGGATCCAGTCGCAGATCGCCTGGACCCTGGCCCAGCCCGGCGCGACCGCGCCGAACAGCGACCAGGCCTCGCCCATAAGGCGGTCGACCTCGCAGTAGCGGCTGCCGAGCAGGAAGCGCAGCGTATCCACCGGCAGGGCCTCGACCGGCAGCTGCGGCGCGTCGGGCACCCAGGCGTCGAGCTCGAAGGGCTCGTCCACGAGGGTGTCGGCCATCAGCTGCAGCTCGCCCACCGGCACGATGCCGCGGACACAGCGGTTGCCGAAATGATCGAGGAAGGGCTCGAGATGGATGGCGGGCGTCGCCGTCACCTCGTCCGGCGCGCAGAGCGCATCGGCCCGCTCGGGATGGACCTGAAGCATCGCGATGAAGGGGGCCGGCTGTTCGCAGGCGATGGCGATCTTGCAACCCGTCTTGATGAACATGGGCGTCGCATTCCCGTGAGTGGTGTCTGCCAAGAATCCGCTCGGTGCGTGCACGCGCACGGCGGTCCGGGCGGTCATCGCGGCGGCGCCCCGCGAACGGCCTCCCGACCGTGCGAGACTAGCCCCGCACCGGTCCGGAAACCAAGTGCGGCGCGCAGGCGCGAGCGTAAATTCGTGGCCGCGACCCGCCGTCTAAACGCACGTTCGTGCGCGTCGACTCCGCGGAGCCGGCCGGGTATTCGTAACCGGGCTATCCGCCGAATGCCGCCAAGCGGGCCGAAACCGGGCGCGGTCTCGACTCCCGGGCGCGCCCCGTGGCACACCATAGTCCTGAACTCAGTGAACGGGGAGCAACCGCCGACGGTCCCGTCATGATCGTCCAACCACGATCGAAGAACCGGCCTTACCACCTGGGTCCGTTCCCGCTGGAGACGCTGCCGCGCGACGAATGCGTGCTGGAGCGGGAGGCGGGCCTGTCGCCGACCCGACCGGTATCGGGTCCGGCAGCGGGCGGAATTCTGGGTTCTGCAACAGATAAATATCTCAAAATATTCGACCAGTTCGTCGATGGTCCGGTGGCGCCGGCGCAGGCGCCGGGACTCGACGACTTCGACCGGCGCGCCGTCGACATCAAGGGCGGCGCCTATTTCATGGACGCGAGCCAGGTCGGCATCTGCCGCATCCCGACCAGCGCGTGGACGGGCGGTGACGATGACAAGGGCCACGACTTCGCCGTCGTCATCCTCGTCGAGCTTCCGCGCCCGCCCGAGACGACGAACCTCGCACATGGCTGGACGATGAACGCGCGGGCGGGCGTCGCCGGCCTGCGCGCGGCCGAGATCGCCGTCTGCCTCGCCGGACACATCCGCATGATGGGGTTCGCGGCCCGCGCCCACATCGCCGGCGACAGCCGGCTCGATACCGCCCGTCTGGCCGTGCTCGCGGGGCTCGCGGTGCGACGCGGCGAGCGCCTCGTAAATCCCTATCTGGGCGAGGATTTCGTCGCCGCCGCCATCTCCACCGACTACGCGCTGCCCGTCGACCTGCCGCTGCGCGCCGACGCCCTGAAGCCGCACGGCCCGCGCTATTGGTGGGGCATCAACGGCGCGATGTCGGGCCGCGAGCGCAAGCGGCGGGCGCGGCGGCACTCGCACCTCAGCCGCTACCCGATGGAGACGGTGAAGCGGGTCGAGGCGCCGACGACGCTGATCCTCGACGAGGAGGTGCCGCGCGTGTCCAAGCGGGCGGCCTTCTTCCAGCGCGCGCTGCACGGCGACCTCGGCGACAAGGCGCGCCGCGAGCGCGGCCGCTTCGCCTTCAAGACGCCGTTCTCGTTCAGCCTCCTGCAGGTGATCCGCGCCCTTGTCCCGCACCAGGACGGTCCGGTTCGGGACGCCGATACCTCCCGCTACGACGATCCGGCGGCGAACAGCCGCGCCCTCAAGTCGCTGTCGTACTTCCTCGGCTCGGACCTGACCGGAATCTGCGAGATCCCGCGCTACGCCTGGTACTCGCACGCCGAGGACGGCAGCGAGATCACCCCCTACCATCATTATGCGGTCGTCATGCTGATCGACCAGGGCTACGAGACCATGGACGGCGCCAGCGGCGACGACTGGATCTCCGGCGCGCAGTCGATGCGCGCCTACCTGCGCGGCGCCGAGATCGCCGGGATCATGGCGGAGCTGCTGCGCGGACTCGGCGTTCCGGCGCGCCCGCAGACCAACGCGGACAGCGACGTCCTCCACATACCGCTGATCCTGTGGGCCGGGCTCGGCGAGCTGAGCCGCATCGGCGAGCTCGTGCTCAACCCCTTCGTCGGGCCGCGTTTCAAGTCGGTCGTGCTGACCACCGACATGCCGCTCGAGGTCGACCGGCCGATCGATTTCGGGCTCCAGGAATTCTGCGGCAACTGCCTCAAATGCGCGCGCGAATGCCCGTGCGACGCGATCCCGTTCGGCGGCAAGATCATGTTCAACGGCTACGAGACCTGGAAGCCGGACGTCGAGCGGTGCACGCGCTACCGGCTCACCAACGTCAAGGGCTCCGCCTGTGGCCGCTGCATGAAGACCTGCCCGATCAACAAGGTGATCGACGCCGACGGCGCCTTGCTGACCCGGATCGCAAGCTGGCTCGGCATCAGGGCGCTGTGGCTGAAGCCGCTGCTGGTGCCGGTGGCGGCCTGGTTCGACGACTGGATCGGCAACGGGCGGCTTAACCCCGTCAAGAAATGGTGGTTCGACCACGAGCTCGTCGACGGCGTGGCGGTAACGCCCACAGGCACCAACGAGCGCGAGCTGGACCCGCAGAGGACGGTCGACCCGGCCACGCAACGCATCGCCTACTACCACGCCAGCGCCATGCCGCCGCCCGACGAGCCCGGCCCGGCGGTGCTCGACCGCAAGGCGGCGCTCGCTGCGGGCAGCGTCATCGAGACGCCCGACGCGGCGCGTCGGCGCGTCGCCGCGGGCGGCGGCAGGCCGGCGCACTATACGGCGACGCCGCCGGCCGGCAAGCGCAGGACCAAGGCATCGGCGAGCCGCAGCCCCTACCGCTGAGCGTGTCCGGCCCGCGTCGCGTTCGGCCCGTCGCGTCGCTATTGACTGCGCCGTGCCGCTGCGCCTTGCTTGGCCGAGCGAGAAGCCCCGCGCCGCCGACGCCGGCGCGGCCCGAGGACGAGGAGGGAACACCATGCCCAGCACGAAACCGCCGTTCCGCGCCGACCATGTCGGCAGCTTCCTGCGGCCGGCGCGGCTCGCCGAGGCCCGGCAGCGATTCTTCGACGGCGCGCTGCCCGCCGCCGAGCTGCGCGCCGTGGAGGACGAGTGCATCCGCGAGGTCGTCCGCCGGCAGGAAGAGGTCGGCCTCAACGGGATCACCGACGGCGAGTTCCGCCGCACCTATTTCCACATCGACTTCCTCGAGCAGCTCGACGGCGTGACGGTGAGCTACGGCGAGTTCACCGCCACCTTCCGCAAGGACGACGGCACCGAGGTCGGTTTCAAGCCGCCGACGATGCACGTCGACGCGCCGGTGCGACACGCCAGGTCGATCCAGGGCCGCGACTTCGATTTCCTCAAGTCGGTCGTCGGCCGCACCCCGAAGGTGTGCATCCCGTCGCCGTCGATGCTGCATTTCCGGGGCGGCCGGAAGGCGATCAGCGAGGCGGTCTATCCCGACCTCGACCGGTTCTACGACGACCTGACCGCGGCCTACCGCGAGGAGGTCGCCGAGCTCGCCGGGCGCGGTTGCCGGTATCTGCAGATGGACGACACGAACCTCGCCTATCTGTGCGATCCGGCGATCCGCGAATCGACCCGGGCGCGCGGCGACGACCCGGACGCGCTGACCCACCTGTACTGCCGGCTGGTCAACGAGTCGATCCGCGACCGCCCGGCCGACATGACGATCACGGTGCATCTGTGCCGCGGCAACTTCAAGAGCGCCTGGGTCGCCCAGGGCGGCTACGAGCCGGTCGCGGAGATCCTGTTCAACGAGATGAACATCGACGCCTTCTTCCTCGAATACGACGACGAGCGGTCGGGCGATTTCGCGCCGCTGCGCTTCGTGCCGAAGGACAAGAGGATCGTGCTCGGCCTGATGAGCTCGAAATTCCCGCAGGCCGAATCGAAGGAGGAGGTGAAGAAGCGCATCCACGAGGCCGCCGCCTACGTGCCGCTCGAGCAGCTGGCGCTGAGCCACCAGTGCGGCTTCTCGTCGACCGCGCACGGCAACGAGATCGGCGAGGACGATCAGTGGCGCAAGCTTGCGCGCTGCGTCGAGGTGGCCCGGGAAGTCTGGGACGCCTGAGCGCGCCCGGCCTCAGTCGAACGGCAGGCCGACGTAGTTCTCGGCGAGGCTGCGGCCGCCGGCCTCGGAGCTGGTCACGTAGTCGATCTCGGCGAGCTGGATGCGATAGCCGAAATCGTCCCGGTCGGGAAAGCGGTGCAGCATCGAGGTCATCCACCAGGAGAAGCGCTGCGCCCGCCAGATTCGCCGCAGGCACGTCGCCTCCCAGGCGTCGAGCAGGTCGGGGCGCCCGGCCTCGTACCAGGCGGTGATCGCCTCGGCAAGGACCCGGATGTCCGCGACCGCGAGGTTCATGCCCTTGGCGCCGGTCGGCGGCACGATGTGGGCGGCGTCGCCGGCGAGGAACAGGCGGCCGTGCCGCATCGTCTCGCAGACGAAGCTGCGCATCGGCGTGATCCCCTTCTGCAGCACCGGCCCCTCGTTCAGCGACCAGCCGCCGTCGGCGGTGAGCCGCGTCTGCAACTCCTCCCAGATGCGCTCGTCCGGCCAGTTGGCGATATCGTCGTCGGGGTCGACCTGGACATAGAGCCGCGTCAGCTCGGGCGATCGCATGCTGTGCAGCGCGAAGCCGTTCGGGTGATTGGCGTAGATCAGCTCGTCCGACGACGGCGCCGCCTCGGCGAGGATGCCGAGCCAGGCGAACGGGTAGACGCGCTCGAAGATGCGCAGCGCGGTTTCGGGCAGGCTCGACCGGCAGACGCCGTGGAAACCGTCGCAGCCGCCGATGAAGTCGCAGTCGATCCGCTGCGCCGCGCCGTCGCCGTCGCGGAACCGGATCGCCGGCCGCTCCCCGTCGACGCCCTCGACGGCGACATCGCTGACCTCGAAATGGATCGGCGTGCCCGCGGCCAGGCGCGCCGCCACCAGGTCCTTCACCACTTCCTGCTGGCCGTAGACCATGATCGTCTTGCCGCCGGTGAGCGCCTTCAGGTCGAGGCGCCGGCGCCGGCCGCCGAAGCTGATCTCGAGACCCTCGTGGACGAGGCCCTCGCGGTCCATGCGTTCGCCGAGCCCGACCTCGCGCAGCAACTCCGCCACCCAGTGTTCCATCACCCCGGCGCGGATGCGGGCCTCGATGTAGGGCCGGCTGCGATCCTCGATGATGATCGAGTCGATGCCCCGCAGGTGCAACAGGTGCGAGAGCAGGAGGCCGGCCGGGCCGGCGCCGACGATGCCTACCTGGGTGCGCATGTATCAGGTCTCTCCCGCAGCCGCTCGATGTCGTCATCCATCATACATGGCCGGGGGCGGATGCGGACAAGTCGGGGGCGCGGCAACCGCCCCTCGCGCGCCGCGATGATTGATTTACCGTCCGTTCCGCCGCTAGATTTGCCTATCGGACGCAGAACACGACCAAGAACCCCCGAGGGAGGATTAGGACATGAAGGCGTTCACCTGGAAGTCCGTTGCCGCGACGGTGACGGTCCTGGGCTCGCTCGCGGCCACCAGCGGGCCGTCGGCGGCACAGGAAGTCACGCTCAAGCTGCATCACCTGCTGCCGCCCGTATCGCACGCGCACCGGAACATGCTGACGCCGTGGGCGGACAAGGTGATGGCGGAATCCGGCGGCCGCATCAAGATCGAGATCTATCCGGCGATGCAGCTCGGCGGCCGGCCGCCGCAGCTGGTCGACCAGGTACGCGACGGTGTCGTCGACATCGTCTGGACGCTGCCGGGATACACGCCCGGCCGCTTCACCAAGACCGAGGTCTTCGAGCTTCCCTTCATGCACCGGGACACGGTCAGCACGAACAAGGCGCTGACGGAGTTCGTCGCGAAGCACGGCGACGAGTACGCCGACTACAAGATCATCGCCATGTTCGTGCACCAGGGCCAGGTGATCCATTCGGCGGAGCCGATCCGCACCGCGGCCGACCTTGAAGGCCTGAAGATCCGCACGCCGACGCGCACCGGCGGCTGGCTGATCGAGGCCATGGGCGCGACGCCGGTCGGTGCTCCGGTGCCGAAGATCCCCGAGATGCTGTCCAAGCGCGTCGTCGACGCGGTGCTCATCCCCTACGAGGTGACGCTGCCGCTCAAGGTCGACGAGCTGGTCGACTACCACACGGTGCTGGAAGGCGACATAGAGCGCGTGAACACCTCGGTGTTCATCATCGCCATGAACAAGCCGCGCTACGAGTCGCTGTCCGCCGACCTGAAGAAGGTGATCGACGACAATTCGGGCATGAACCTCGCGCAGTGGCTCGGCGAGATCTGGGCCGACGCGGAGGCGCCCGGGCGCGCCAAGGCCGAGGCATCGGGCGAGATCATCGTCATGCCGGCGGCCGAGGTCGCGAAGCTGCGCGCAAAGATCGAACAGCCCGTCATCGATCGCTGGGTCAAGGAGATGAAGGACAAGGGCGTCGACGGCCAGGCGCTGGTCGACGAGGCGCGCGCCCTGATCGCGAAATACAGCAACTGACCGGCCGCGATCGCCCGTGACCTTACGCCTCGCATAGGAACGGGAGATGGCCGAGATCCAGAGCGGGACGACGCGGCCGGCCGATGCGGTCGGTCGCATCCTGCTTCTGCTCGCGTACCTGCTGGTCCTCTGCGGCGGCTTCCTGATGGCGGCGCTGACGGTGATGACGGTGGTCAGCGTGCTCGGCCGCTACCTGTTCTCGGCGCCGATCTTCGGCGATTTCGAGCTGGTCACGATGGGCACCGCGGTGTCGGTGTTCCTGTTCCTGCCCTACTGCCACCTGATGCGCGGCAACGTCGTCATCGACCTGTTCCTGTCGTGGGCGCCGCGCCGGGTGCAGTCGCTGTTCGACGCGCTGAGCGGCATCCTGCTCGCCGTCATCGCCGGCGGCCTCGCATGGCGCATGGTGCACGGCGGCATCGACATGTTCCGCTACAACGAACAATCCTACATCCTGGCGCTGCCGGTCTGGCCGATCTTCCCGGTCGCCGTGTTCGCGCTGGCCCTGCTGGCGGTCGCCTGCCTCTACACGGCGCTGCGCGACTTCGCGGCGGCCGGCCGATGAGCAGCTTCGCGATCGCCATCGCCGGAATCGCGTTGCTGCTGGCGCTGCTCGTCGTCCGCGTGCCGGTCGCGGTCGCCATGATGGCGGTCGGCATCGGCGGCTATGTGAGCATCTCCGGCCTCCTGCCCCTGCTCAACTACGCCAAGACGTCGGCCTACTGGGCGTTCTCCAACTACGATCTGTCGGTCGTGCCGATGTTCCTGCTGATGAGCCAGTTCGCCAGCAAGGCGGGGCTGAGCCGCGCGCTGTTCGAGTCCGCGAACACGTTCCTCGGCCACCGCCGCGGCGGCGTCGCCATGGCGGCGATCGGCGGCTGCGCCGGCTTCGGCGCGATCTGCGGGTCTTCGCTCGCGACCGCCGCGACGATGGCCAAGGTCGCGCTGCCCGAGCTCGAGCGCTACCGCTATTCCGGCGCGCTCGCCACCGGTGCGCTCGCCGCCGGCGGCACGCTGGGCATCCTGATCCCGCCCTCGGTGGTACTGGTGATCTACGCCATCGCCGTCGAGGCCAATATCGTGACGATGTTCCAGGCCGCCCTGATCCCGGGCATCCTGGCGGCGCTGGGCTACCTGCTGGCGATCGCCGTCTACGTCCGCGTCCGTCCCGAAGCCGGCCCCGTCGGCGTGCGCAGCGGCGCCGCGGCGCGCTGGCGCGCGTTCCTCGAGACCTGGCCGGTGATGCTGATCTTCGTCGTCGTCATCGGCGGCATCTATGCCGGCGTCTTCACGCCGACCGAGGGCGCCGCGTTCGGCGCATTCGGCACCGCGATCATCGCCTTCTGGCGCGGCGGGCTGCGGCTCGACGGGTTCATCGAGTGCGTCATGGGCGCGGCGATCTCGACCGGCATGATCTTCATGATCCTGCTCGGCGCGGATTTCTTCAACGCCTTCCTCGGCCTCTCGCGCATGCCCAACGAGCTGGCGGCGCTGATCGGCGAGAGCGGGCTGGCGCCGATCGCGGTTCTGCTGCTGATGATCGCGATCTATCTGCTACTCGGCTGCGTCATGGACAGCCTGGCGATGATCCTGCTGACCGTGCCGGTGTTCTGGCCGGTCGTCGCCGGCCTCGATTTCGGCATGCCCGAGGCCGACGTGAAGATGTGGTATGGCATCATCGTGCTGATCGTCGTCGAGGTCGGGCTGATCACGCCGCCGGTCGGCCTCAACGTGTTCGTGATCAACTCGATGGCGCCGAACGTGCGCCTCAAGGAGACCTTCGCCGGCGTGCTGCCGTTCCTGGCCTCGGACGCGGTCCGCGTGGCGCTGCTGATCCTGTTCCCGGCGATCACCCTGTGGCTGCCGCAGCTGCTGAACTGAGGCGTGGCGAAGCGATGCCGGGCAGCAAGCCAACACCGCAGAGCGCCGCCGAGGCCCTCCTCGTGCGGCTCAGGGCGAGCGGCGTCGACTACCTGTTCGCCAACGGCGGCACCGACTTCGCGCCGCTGATCGAGGGGCTGGCGCGCGGCGCCGCGGCCGGGCTCGACATGCCGCAGGCGGTCGTCGTGCCGCACGAGACCGCGGCCGTCGGCATGGCGCACGGCCACTACCTCGTCACCGGCCGGCCGCAGGCGGTCATGGTCCACGTCAATGTCGGTCTGGCCAATGCGGTCATGGGCCTGATCAACGCCGCCGCCGACAACGTGCCGGTCTTCATGTGCTCCGGCCGCACGCCGATCACCGAGCACGGCCGGTTGGGCAGCCGCAACGTGCCGATCCACTGGGGCCAGGAGATGCGCGACCAGGCCGCGATGGTCCGCGAATGCGTGAAATGGGATTACGAGCTGCGCTACCCCGAGCAGGTCGACGAGCTCGTCGAGCGCGGGCTCGCGGTGGCGATGGCGGAGCCGCGCGGGCCGGTCTATCTGAGCCTGCCGCGCGAGGTGCTGGCCGAGACGTGGAAGCCCGCGACGACCCGGCGCCCGGCGGCCGCCCTCCCCTCGCCGCCCCACCCCGACCCGCGCGCGGTCGCGGACGCCGCACGGCTCCTCGGCGCCGCCGAGCGGCCGCTCATCATCGTGCAGCGCGGGACCGGCGGCGACGATTTCGAGCCGCTCGCCGGGTTCGCGGAGCGACAGGCGATTCCGGTCGTCGAATTCTGGTCGACGCGGAACGCGCTCTCCGCCACGCACGCGATGCATGGCGGCTACGACCCCCATCCGTGGCTCGCAGAGGCCGATGTCGTCCTCGTCCTCGATGCACTCGTGCCGTGGCTGCCGGCGCGGCACGCGCCGCCCGACGCCTGCCGGGTGATCCAGATCGCCGCCGATCCGCTGGCGAGCCGGGTGCCGGTGCGCGGCTTTCCCGCCGACGTCTCGATCACGGCGACCGGCGAGGCGGCGATCGCCGCGCTCGATGCGGCGATGACGCCGGTCCCGGCTGCCCGCAAGGCTGCGCTCGCGCGGCGCCGCGAGACGATCGCGGCGCGCAACCGCGAGCGTCGCGAGCGCGCGCTCGACGAGTCCCGCAAGGGAAGCGGTTCGCCGATGAACCCGCAATGGGTGAGCCACTGCCTGGCGCAGGCGATCGGGCCGGATGCCGCCGTGTTCACCGAGCTCGGCTGCGATCCGGCGGCAATGTCGTTCACCCGGCCGGGCAGCTATTTCGCCCACGCGCTCTCGGGCGGACTCGGCTGGGCGATGCCGGCGGCGCTCGGCGCCCAGCTCGCCGACCGCGAGCGGCTGGTCGTCGCCTGCGTCGGCGACGGCTGCTACATGTTCGCCAATCCGGTCGCCTGCCACCAGGTCGCCGAAGCGCTGGAACTGCCGATCCTGACCGTCGTCTTCAACAACGGGCTGTGGAACGCGGTGCGCCGCTCGACGCTGGCGTTGTATCCCGACGGCCACGCGGCGCGGGCCAACATCATGCCGGTGACCTCGCTGGCACCGACGCCGGATTTCGTCGCGATCGCCGGGGCGAGCCGCGGCTGGGCCGAGCGCGTCGAGCACGGCGACGACCTGCCCGACGCGATCCGTCGCGCCCTCACGGCGATCCGCGACGAGCGCCGGCAGGCGCTGCTCGAGGTCGTCGTCGGTCCGGGGTAAGGTCGCAACATGCATTTCGTCAGCGGCAACGGCATCGTCCTGCACTACCGGCTGAGCGGCCCGGCTAAACGGCCGGTCCTCGTCTTCGCCAACTCGCTGGGCACCGATCTCCGGCTGTGGGACGGCATGATGGGGGCGTTCGAGCGCGACTTCCGGGTGCTGCGCTACGACAAGCGCGGTCACGGCCTGTCCGAGGCGCCGGCGGCGCCCTACACGATCGACGATCACGTCGGCGACCTCGCCGCCCTGCTCGAGCGGCTGGACATCGCCCAGGCGATCGTCTGCGGCATCTCGGTCGGAGGCATGATCGCGCAGGGGCTCGCGGCCGCGCGGCCCGAGCTGGCCCGCGGCCTCGTCCTGTGCGACACCGCGGTACGCATCGGCACGCGCGAGCTGTGGGACGAGCGTATCGCGGCGATCCGCGCCGGCGGCATCGAGGCGCTGGCCGACGCCATCCTGGAGCGCTGGCTGTCGCCGCGCTTCCGAGCGCAATACGCGGTCGAGGCCGCCGGCTGGCGCAATATGCTGGTGCGCACGCCGGTCGAGGGCTATATCGGCACCTGCGCGGCGATCCGCGACGCGGACCTCAGCGAGGGGGTGCGGCGGATCCGCCGGCCGGTGCTGTGCATCGCGGGTTCCGAGGACGCGGCGACGCCGCCGGAGCTGGTGCGCGCAACCGCGGATCTGATCGACGGCGCGCGGTTCGCCCAGATCGACGGTGCGGGACATCTGCCCTGCATCGAGGAACCCGCCGTCCTGGCGGCGATGATGCGCTCGTTCCTCGAGGAGGAGGACCTTGCCTGACGACCGGTTCAAGGATGGAATGAAGGCTCGGCGCTCGGTGCTCGGCGACGCCCATGTCGACCGCGCCGAGGCCCGCAAGACGCCGTTCGATGCGGACTTCCAGCGCTACATCACGGAAGCCGCGTGGGGATCGGTGTGGACGCGCCCGGGGCTCGACCGGCGCACGCGCAGCCTGTTGACGATTGTGCTGCTGGCGGCGCAGGGCCATTGGGAGGAGCTGGCGATGCATATCCGCGCGACGCGCAACACCGGTGCCGGCGAGGACGACATCAAGGAGGCGCTGTTTCACGTCGCCGTGTATGCCGGGGTTCCGGCAGCGAATCGCGCCTTCGCGGTGGCCAAGGAGACACTCGCCGAAATGCGGCGAAGCGAAGGGAAGGCACCAGAATGACGAGCCCGCAGCATTATCGTCCGCGCGACTGGACGGCGCACCCGCCGCACAATCACGCCGATTACAGATCGACCGGCCTGCGCGGGCCGACGAAGCCGATGATCAGGGCGCCGCAGACGCTCTCCGAGCTGACCGGCCCGGTCTACGGGCACGAGAGCGTCGGACCGCTCGACCACGATCTGACGAAGAACGCCCGAATCAACGGCGAGCCGCTCGGTGAGCGTATCATCGTCACCGGCCGCGTGGTCGACGAGGGCGGGCGGCCGGTGCCCGACACGTTGATCGAGATCTGGCAGGCCAACGCGGCCGGCCGCTACATCCACCGGAGCGACCGGCACGACGCGCCGCTCGACCCGAATTTCCGCGGCAGCGGCCGCTGCGTCAGCGATGCCGAGGGACGCTATCGGTTCTACACGGTGAAGCCGGGTGCCTATCCGTGGGGCAATCACCCGAACGCCTGGCGCCCCAACCACATCCATTTCTCGCTGTTGGGGCCCAGTTTCCTGGTCCGCCTCGTCACGCAGATGTACTTCCCGGGCGATCCGCTGCTCGAGCTCGACCCGATCTTTCTCGGCGTGCCGGAGGGGGCGCGGAAGCGGCTGGTCTCGCGGCTCTCGCTGGACGTCACCGAGCCCGAGTTCGCGCTCGGCTACGAATTCGACATCGTGCTGCGCGGGCGCGATGCAACGCCGGTGCAGGAGTAGCCGATGAGCCGAAAGCAGACCCCGTCGCAGACCGTCGGTCCCTACTTCGCATTCGGGCTGACGGCGCAGCAATACGGCTACGCGTTCGACTCCATCGCCGGCGGCAGCCTCGCCGACGACGAAATCGAGGGCGAACGCATCCGCATCGTCGGTCGCGTGCTGGACGGCGACGGCGCAGCCGTCGACGACGCCATGATCGAGGTCTGGCAGGCCGACGCGCAGGGGCGCTATGCCCACCCGGCCGACCCGCGGGGCTCCAACGCCGCCTTCAAGGGCTTCGGGCGGGTGGGCACCGGGACCGATGCGCAAAATCGTTTCGTTTTCGATACAATCAAGCCTGGCCGGGCCGTAGAGCCCGACGGCAGCAGCCATGCACCGCACATCAACATGATCGTGTTCGCCCGCGGCATGCTTAACCACGCATTCACGCGGCTGTATTTCGAGGACGAGGCGGAAGCCAACGCCGCGGATCCGGTGCTGGCGGCGGTTCCAGAGGAACGCCGGCCGACGCTGGTCGCCCGACGGGAGGAGACCGCGTCGGGTGTCTGCTACCGGTTCGATGTGCACTTGCAGGGTGACCGCGAGACGGTATTTTTCGATATCTAGCAGCGACCGGGACCGACCCATGACCGAACCCTGCATCATCACCGTTGCGATCACCGGCTCCGTGCCGAAGAAGGAGGACAACCCCGCCGTCCCCATTACGGTCGCGGAGCAGATCGAGTCGACGCAGGAAGCCTTCGAGGCCGGCGCCACGATCGTGCACGTGCACGTGCGCGACGCGCAACAGCGTCCGTCCTCGGACCCCGACAAGTTCGCCGCTTTCCTGGACGGCGTGCGCAGGCACTGCCCGGGCATGATCGTGCAGTTCTCCACCGGCGGCCGCGGCCGCGCGCCCGAGGAGCGCGGCGGCATGCTGCATCTGCGTCCGGACATGGCGTCGCTGGCCACCGGCTCGGTCAACTTCCCGACCATGATCTACGAGAACCACCCGGAGCTGGTGCACGACCTGGCGCAGAAGATGCTGGAACACGACGTCAAGCCGGAGGTCGAGGTGTTCGATCTGGCGATGCTGTATACCGCGCATCAGATGGCCGAGGCCGGCATGATCCGCAGGCCGGTCCACGTGCAGTTCGTGTTCGGGCTGAAGAACGCCCTGCCGCCGCGCCGCGACATTCTCGAATTCGAGGTCGCGCAGCTGAAGAAGCTGATGCCGGATGCGACCTGGACCGCGGCGGGCATCGGCCGCAGCCAGCTCGAGATGAACCTCTGGACCCTCGAGATGGGCGGCCACTGCCGAACCGGACTGGAAGACAACATCCGCTTCGACAAGTCGCGGCTGGCCTCCAGCAACGCCGAACTCGTCGCCCGCGTGGCCGGACTCTGCGCCGAATACGACCGCCATCCGGCGACGCCGGACGAGGCCCGTCGGATCCTCTCGATCCCGGCCCAGACCGCCGTCGCGTGACGCGGGCGTGCGGCGGGCGCCGGCGACGATGTGCAGCGACCTCGGCCCGGCCATCGCCGTCGACCCCGAAACCGCGTAGGGTCCGGTCATGACCATGCGCCCGTCCGACTCGCCGCTTTACGGCACGCTGTTCTCCGAGCCGGAGATCGAAGCCCTGTTTTCCGCGGACGCCGAGCTGCGTTCGCTGCTCGAGGTCGAGGCTGCGCTGGCCCGCGTCCAGGCGGCTCTCGGCATCGTTCCGCGCAAACCGGCCGAGCGCATCGCCCGCGCCGCGGCGTCGCTGAAGCCGGACGTCGGGCGCATCGCCGCCGATAGCGCCCGCTCGGGCGTGCCGGTGATCGAGTTGGTGCAACAGCTGCGCGCCGCCGTCGGCGGCGACGACGCGGCATGGGTGCATTGGGGCGCGACCAGCCAGGACATCGTCGATACGGGGCTGGTCCTGCGGCTGCGCACGGCGCTCGACCTGCTGTCCGTGCGTCTGCAGCGGCTCGTCGAGCTGCTGGCGGCGCTTGCCGACAGGCATCGCGATACCGTCATGGCCGGGCGCACGCGCTCGCAGCAGGCGCTGCCGGTGACCTTCGGCCTCAAGGCCGCGGGTTGGCTGGCGGCGGTCGCCGATCACCGGACCCGGCTCGACGAGCTGAAGCCGCGGCTGCTCGCGGTGCAGTTCGGCGGCGCGGCCGGAACGCTGGCGGCGCTCGGCGAGCGCGGCATCGAGGTGATGGAGGGGCTGGGCCGCGAGCTTGACCTCGCCGTCCCTGCCGGTCCCTGGCATGCGCGGCGCGACAGTCTCGCCGAGTTCGCCGGCTGGCTGTCGCTCGTGACGGGGAGCCTCGGCAAGATGGGGCAGGACCTCGTCCTGCTGGCTCAGTCCGAGGTGCACGAGGTCCGGCCCGGCGCGGGCGGCGGCTCGAGCACGATGCCGCAGAAATCGAACCCGGTCGCCTGCGAGGCCCTGGTGACCGCCGCGCGGATGAACGCGACGCTGCTGTCCAGCATCCACCAGGCACTGATCCAGGAGCACGAGCGCGGCGGCCCCGGCTGGCAGCTGGAATGGCTGACGCTGCCGCAGATGGTCGGCGGCGCCGGCGCGGCGCTGAGACATGCGATAACGGTGATCGAAACGCTGGAGGTCGACGCCACGCGCATGCGCGCGAATCTCGATGCCGCCAACGGGCTCGTCCTCGCCGAAGCCGCCAGTTTCGCGCTGGCCCGCCACATGAAGCGCCGCGACGCACAGGCGTTGGTCAAGGACGCGTGCAAGGAGGTCATCGCCGGCGGCCGGCACCTGACGGACATCCTGCGGGAGCGCACGGACGCGCCGGTCGACTGGGATGCGGTCGCGGACCCGGCGAATTATCTGGGCTCGACGGCAGCGATCATCGACCGCATACTCGCGGCGGCGCGGCTTTCCTCGACGGAGCGCTAGCGCCTGCCCCGAGCCTCGGTGACGATCTCCATATCCATGGTGATCCACGAATTCGGGCCGTACTGAGCGTAGGTGCTGATCCAGCTGCAGACCGTGTGCGGCCCGGGACGGGCGAGCAGTCCCGCAAAGTCCACCTCCGACGTCAGCTCGCCGTTCAGCGCGACCGGAAACCGGTCGAGTCCGAAGCGCCAGCGCTTGGTCTCCCTCGGCGCGATCGTGCCGTTGCCGCGGTGTTGACCTTCGGCCACCTTGCTGACGCCGATGTAGCCGCCGATGCCGTCGATCTCGAACCAGACCGCCCGCAAATAGGTGGAATCGTCGTTGTACGCCTCGAGGGTCAAGTCGATCGTGCGCACCGCCTCTGCGGCCGGCACTGGCAATTCGAAGGCGACGCAGGCCTTGCGGTCGTTGCGGTACGACACCTGGCGATCGAACAGCCGAACCCGCCGGACCGTCTCGGTGGCGGAGGGCAGCGCCACCGGGCGTGCCCCGTCCTCGCTGCCCTGCAGGAAAAACTTGCCGGGAATGCTGCCGTCGGCGCTGTCACCCCTGGCGGCGCCGACATTTCGGCTGTCCCCGGCATCGCCGGCCATCGACGAAAATTCACCCTCTTCCGGGGTCGCGTATACGACCGCCGAGGTCGCCATGAAAATACATACAATCAGTGCCTTATGCCGCATTTCCGGATCCACGGGGCAGGTTCGAACATTAAATGCCGGCGCCGGAGCCCTCGAGCGCAACCGCGTCGGGCCGACACACCATGTCGCCGAAAGCTTAAGCGGCGCTTAATCCGCGGCCGCCGTCCGCCACGGCCGGGTTTCGCCCGTCGACGCTCAGCGGCCGCGCAGCTCGGCCGTATCGAGCCAGATCGTCACCGGTCCGTCATTGACGAGCGCGACCTGCATGCGGGCGGCGAAGCGGCCGGTCTCGACCCTGAGGCCGAAATCCCGCAGCGCATCGCAATATTGCTCGTAGGCGGCCGTCGCCGGCTCCGGGGCGGCGGCGCGAACGAAGCTCGGCCGGTTGCCCTTGCGCGCGTCGCCGGCGAGCGTGAACTGGCTGACCGCGAGGACGGCGCCGCCAGTATCGACGATCGAGCGGTTCATCTTGCCGGCCTCGTCCTCGAAGATCCGCAGATTCGCGGTCTTGCGTGCCAGCAGCTCGACATCGTCCGGGCGGTCGCCGTCCTCGGCGCAGAACAGGACCAGGAGCCCGGGACCGATGGCTCCGACGGTCTCGTCCGCGACGGTGACCGAGGCCTCGCGCACGCGCTGGATCAGCGCCTTCACCGGTGCCTAATCCGGAAAGCCGTAGAGGGCGGCCGGGTTGTCGACGAGGATGCGGCGCCGCGTCGCCTCGTCGTCGACCCAGTCGAGCAGCAGGTCGAGGAGCTCGGACTCGTCCGGCCGCCAGTCCCTGCTCGGGTGCGGCCAGTTGCTGGCCCAAAGCATGCGCTCGGGCGCGGCCGCGACGAGCGCGCGCGCCTCGACCGCGATATCCGCATAGTCCGGCGGCCGCTCGCCGAACGACTCGTACGGCGCGGAGAGCTTGACCCAGCAGCGGCCGGTCTCGAGCAGCCCCAGCAATACATGGAACGCCTCGTGGTCGGGCGTAACCGGCGGCGTGAAGCGGCCGACGTGATCGATCACCAGCGTCCCGGGCAGGCGCCTCAGCATGGCCGCGTGCTCGGGCAGCTCGCGGCCGTTGAGCTGCAGCTGGATGTGCCAGCCGAAGCCGTGCACGCGCGCGGCGACCTCCTCGAGGATGTTCCACGGCACGGCGCCGCCGGGCAGCATGTGGAAGCGCGCGCCCCTGCCGCCCAGCCGCGTCAGGCGGTCGAGCTCCGCCTCGGACGTGCCGGCGTCGACCACGAACACGCCGCGGGCATCGTCGCCGAAGGCCTGCATCGCCTCGATCTGGCTTGAATTGTCGAGCCCGTAGGTCGTCGGCTGCACGACGACCACGCGCTGCAGGCCGAGATGCGCCTGAAGGCGGCGGTAATCGTCGATCCACGCATCGTCCGGGGTGATCAGCGCGGTCGGCGCCGCCGGGAACGCCCTGTTGTAGAAATGCATGTGGGTGTCGCAGGCGCCGGGCGGCGCCTGCAGCCGCGGTTTGGGCGAATCGGCGCTGATCGGGCGGAATGCCATGTCAGTCATGCTCCTTCTCTGCGAGGCCGTGCTCGGCCCAGAAAGCGTGAAGTCGGGAGGCGTGCTCGGGGTTGATCGCGCGCGGCGGCATGCGGCCTGCCCGGATCGCCGCGATCTGCTCGACCGGACTCAGCGCCTGCGGCTCGGCGGACTGCGCGGTCGCGCCGCCGAGATGGGGCGTGGCGACGATTCCGGGCCGCGCCGCGAGCCCGGCCGACGGCCGCTGGTCCCCTGCCCTACCGACGTCCATCGCCAGCCCGGCGAGGCGACCGTCATCGAGCGCCGCCGCCAGGGCCGCCTCGTCGACAAGCTCACCGCGCGAGCAATTGACGAGCCGGGCCGTCGGCTTCATCAGCGAGAGCGCCCGCGCGTCGATCAGGTTCGCGGTCTCGTCCGTCGCCGCGGCGAGCGGCAGCACGAAGTCCGAGCCGCGCAGCAGCGCCTCGAGATCGACCTGTTCGACGCCGGCTGCGCCGACCGTCTTGTACGGGTCGTAGACGAGGACGCGCATTCCGAGCGCTACGAGGATACCGGCGAGATAGCTGCCGACCGCGCCGTAGCCGATGATTCCCGCGACGGCGCCGCGCAGCTGCGCGCCCATGCGCACCGGCGGCTCCCGGCCCGCCCTGTAGTCGACGACGGATTCGCCCAAATGGCGGGCCAAAGCCAGCATCAGCGCCAGCGCCATCTCGGCGGTCGAGGCGACGAAGCTGACCGGCGCATTGGCGACCAGAACGCCGTTCCGCGACGCCGCGTCGACATCGATCGTCATGATGTCCTTCTGTGGCCGCAGCAAGGCGACGAGACCGGGCAGCGCGTCGAACAGCGCGGCCTCGCCGGGCGTGGCCCGGTGGGCGACGATGATCTCGCAGTCCGCGGCGGCGTCGATCAGCTCCGGCGTCGACAGGTCGCGGCCGAGCGGGTTCGTGACCACCTCGCCGAGCCGCCGCAGCGGCTCGAGCGCCCAGACGAAGTACGTCTCGAGATCCTCTTGACTGTGCGTGAGAAAGATCCGCAACGGGCCGTCTCCTGAGGGCCGCCGCGGCCCCGCCGGTGTGCCGCCTGCGCGCGGTCAGGCGGTCGCCGCCTCGGCGAGCCCGGGCATCACGAAACCGCGCTTCTCGAGCTCGGCGACGAGCGCCGTCTTCTGGTCCGCAGTGAGCTCGACGAGCGGCGGCCGCACGCGATCCCAGTCGGGGTCGTGTGCAAAATGCGCAACCGCGTGCTTCAGCGCCGGGATCATCGGGAACGCCTGCATCGCGCCGCGAAGGTCGTCGAGCGCGGCCTGCCGGGCGTCCGCATCGGCCGCCTGCCAGCCGGCGTAGAGGTCGTGGATCGCCGCCGGATTGATGTTGGCGGTGGCGGAAATGCAGCCGGCGCCGCCACTGCGCATGTTGCGCAACAGGAACGTCTCACTGCCGGCGAACACCGCGAAGCCGGGGAACGCCTTCAGGACCGCTTCGGTATTGCTCCAGTCGCCCGAGCTGTCCTTGATGCCGACGACGGTCTGCGGATAGGCGGCGAGCAGCCGCTCGATCAGCGTCAGGGTGATCGGCACCTGGGCGACCGGCGGGATGTGGTAGAGATAGACGCGCAGCCGCGAATCGCCGACGCGCTCGATCACCTCGGCGAAGCTGCGGAACAGCCCCTCGTCGCTGACCCCCTTGTAGTAGAAGGGCGGCAGCATCAGGACCCCGGCGCAACCGCGACTTACGGCATGCGCCGTCAGCCGCACCGCGTCGGGGATCGCGCAGGCGCCCGTACCCGGCATCATGCGGCCGGTATCGATGCCGCCGTCGACGAGCGCGTCGAGCAAATCGATCTTCTCTTCGACGGAGAGCGAGTTGGCCTCGCTGTTGGTGCCGAACACGGCGAGGCCGCAGTTCTGCGACAAGAGCCAGCGGCACTGCCGCACCAAGCGACCGGCATCGGGCGAGAGATCCGCCCGGAACGGCGTCACGACCGGAGACAGCACGCCCGACATTCTGGAGATCGCATTCATTCCTGCTTTTCCCATCCTGGTGATATTTGCGCAGCGGGGCACGGCCGCCGCAGTGGTTTTGCCCGCCTCCTAGAGCGGCGTCTTGGCCACGAACGGACGCCGCGCGAGGAAATCGAGGTCGCAGCCCTCGTCGGCCTGCTGCACATGCTCCAGATGCAGCCGCAGATAGCCGCGTTCCGCCTGCGCCGCGGCCGGCGCCGCCCAGTCGGCGCGACGGCGGGCCAGCTCCTTCTCCGAAACCCGCAGCTCGAGCGTGCGGGCCGGCACGTCGAGTGCGATCTCGTCGCCATTCCGCACGAGCGCGAGCGGGCCGCCGACCGCCGCCTCCGGGCAGACGTGGAGAACCACCGTGCCGAACGCCGTACCGCTCATCCGTGCGTCCGAGATGCGCACCATATCGCGCACGCCCTGGACGGCAAGCTTCTTCGGGATCGGGATATAGCCCGCCTCGGGCATGCCGGGCGCACCACGCGGGCCGGCGTTGCGCAGCACGAGCACGTCCCGCGGGCCGACGTCAAGATCCGGATCGTCGATCCGTGCGGCCATGTCGTCGAGCGACTCGAAGACGACCGCACGACCGGCATGCCGAATCAGGTCGGCGCTCGCGCCCGACTGCTTGATGATCGCACTGCCGGGACACAGATTGCCGCGCAGCACGGCGATGCCGCCCTCGCCATGGATCGGTGCATCGCGCGTCCGCACGATGGCCTGGTCCCATGGCGGTGGTGCGGCCTCGATATTCTGGCCCAGGCTGCGTCCGCTGCAGGTCAGCGCATCGAGGTGCAGCAGGCCGGCGATCTCGCGCAATACCGTCGCCAGCCCGCCCGCACGGTGCAGGTCCTCCATGTAGCCGGTGCCCGACGGCTTCAGGTCGACGAGCACCGGCGTCTCGCGACCCATCGCGTCCAGCGCCTCGAGATCGACCTCGATGCCGAGCCGGCC
>JBFHDX010000064.1:0-20701 GCA_041584475.1 Alphaproteobacteria bacterium | reverse complement strand
TGGCCGTTGGTGCCGGTGCTGATCATCCTCTGCGGCGTCGCCATCCTGTGGGGCGCCCTCTCAGGCAGCCACGTGATGCGCAAGTAAGCGCCGCTGCCCACCCCGGCTTTTTGGCCGGCCGGCACCGCGGATTCCGCGAACCAACTCCGGGAGTCACGTCATGACGGCATTCAATGAATCCATCTTGCGGCATCACCGGGTGATTATCGGCGCACAGCTGTCGCTGATCGTCCTTTTCCTTGTCGCCTGCGCATTCAACGATCTGATCCCGATCTGCCATTACGTGTTCGGGTGCGACCACGATCTTCACGGCACAGCCTGACCGGAGAAGCGCGAACTGCGTGCTATCCTCACAGCCGGGACAGGAAGGAGGCAGGGCCATGGCAACGAGCAGATGTGCAGCCGGCCGCGCCGCACCGAGTCGGTGCAGAGAATTCGTTCCGGTCGTGGTGGCGACTTTGTTGGCCGCCGTCGCGACCGTGACCGCAGCTAGCGCGGCGACCGCAAGGGAATACAAGCGCCTCATCGGCCGTGACCTGGCCGTGGCGGGCGATGTCGTGATCATCTCGGGCGATGACCTGTACGGCGTGTTCGCCGCCGGCGAGCTGGTCGAACTCGTCTCGCCGACGCGCGAGGATACGCTGCTCGCCGGCCGGCGGATCAGGGTCCGGGCGGCGGTCGGCGATGACGCCTATCTCGCGGGTCAGTCGGTCGACGTTTCGGCGCCCGTTGCCGGTCGCGTGGTTGCGGCCGGCGAGCTGGTCACGCTCGACAGCCAGGCGGTCACCGGCGGCAGCGTGCGCCTGTTCGGCCGGCGCGTCGAGGTCGCCGGCGAGGTCGGCGGCGATTCCTGGATCGCGGCCGAGACCGTGCGCCTGTCCGGCGGTTTCGTCGGCAACGTCACGGTCACGGCGCGCAACGTCGATATCGCGCCGGAGGCCCGCTTCGACGGCATGCTGATCTATCGCTCGCCGGAGGAGCCCGCGGTGCCGGATACGGCGGCGCCGCCCGAACGCCGGCGCTACGAGAAGTGGGAGCCGGACGAGTGGAGCTGGGAATGGGGCCCGCCCGATCCGCTGCGCACGCTGTTCGGCGTTGCGTTCGGCGCCGTCATCGTGTTTCCGCTGAGCCTCCTGGTCGCGGGCGCGATCCTGCTGGCCGCTGCCGGTGGCGCGATGGACCGCATAGCCGCGATCGGCCGGCAGCGACCCGGGGCGTCGATCGGCGCCGGGCTGGTGATGCTCGCCGTCTGGCTGGTGGCGGCGTTGCTCCTGATGTTCACGCTGATCGGCGCGCCGCTCGGCATCCTGCTGTTCCTCGCGCTGCCGCTGATCGTCATGCTGGGTTACGTCACCGGCGCGCTGACGCTGGCGCTCGGCGCGTGGGCGAGCCTCGGCAAGCGACTGCCCGGCGCGCTCGGCCGCTTCGGGCTGCTCGCGCTCGGCCTGGTCCTGCTCGCGATCGTCGGACTGATCCCGATCGCCGGGTTCATCGTCGGCATCCTCGTCACGCTGGCCGGGCTCGGCGCCACCATGCTCGCGCTCCGCGGCGGCGGGCGAGTCGTTGCGGGCGGCTGAACACAGGGATCGCGGTTCGACCGGGATGCAAATGTCGCCGGCCCCTCGTCGGCGGCCGGACGACGGTTGCCACGCGAGCGCCCTCGAATTACCGGGAAACGGCGCCAAGACCATAGCAATTGTAATGTTTTTGTAATCTTGACTTTTCGACGCGAGTTTATTTATTCAAGCTAAAAATAGATTTTTTCCCTTTCTTGTAGAATACGAAGATTACATCTTAGTATCAAATAAAAAATCGGCCATGACCCATTTCGAGTAATGCACAGCCTGGCCCGTTTTACATCACATTCTTGGTAATGTATGGTAACGATTACAAATGTGAGCCGCCTTGCGACGAATCGGGCGCGCCACGATCGAGGTATGGCGCAATGGCAGAAACTCCATCGGACGAGACGCGGCACTTCACGCTTCGCCGCGGTTTCGTGGTCTTCCTCGGGCTGGTCGTGCTGGCCCTGTATTTCATGTGGGCCGCCTACGGTGCGGCACCGACGAGCCTGAGCTTTCTCGGCGCGGCGCCCGAGGAAGGTGCCGGCGAGGCCGCGGGCGGCCATGGCGGCCACGGTGGCGGCGGTGGCGGCATGACACCCGAGGAGTTCGCCGAACTCACCGACCGGTTCGTCGAGGCGTTCAGCCTGCCGGACGGCAGCGTCAAGCCGGGCCGCATGCCCATGCAGGGCATGATGGGGATGTCCGGCATGTCCGGCATGTCCGGGATGGAGCACATGGAGGGCACGCAGGCCGGTCACGGCACCACGGAAACGGGCCAGGGCATGGCGCAGGAAATGACGCAGGGCATGGCCATGGGCGAGAGCGATGCCCACGGCATGGCGGCGGCCGGACACGGCGAGCCGTCCATGGCCGGCGGCCACGCCGAACAGATGGCGGAGCCCGGACACGGCGCCGGCGAGTCGCAGATCGGCGGCATGATGTCGGCGGGGGCCGGAGAAGGCGAGGAAGGGCACGGGCACGATGCCGATGCGGAGCCGATCGACGTCTATCTGATGGCGGTTCAGTTTTCCTATGTGCCCGCGGTGCTGCGGCTCGAGCACGGACAGCCCTACCGGTTCCGCATGATGTCGACCGACGTCAACCACGGTGCCAGCATCCACACCGGGTTCCTGGGCCACATCATGCGGCGCCCCGCGAGAACCCTGGTCGAGATGGTCATGACGTTCGAGCGGGCCGGCGAATACATGGTCTATTGCACGGTCTACTGCGGCGACGGTCATGACGTGATGAAGGGCAAGATCATCGTCGAGTGAACGCAGACGGGAGCGAGTTGCGATGGCAACGGAGAACCTGACCGAGGGCGTCCGCAATCTGGGACAACGGGACAAGCGGCTGTTGCTCGCTTTCTTCACCGTCGCCGTCGTCGCCCTGGCGCTCGGCGTCATCTACGGCACGATCACGGCCGCCGGGCGCACCGGCATCTTCGGCATCGAGCCGACGACCGGCTACCGGGTGCTCGGCCTGCACGGCGTCACCATCTTCTTCTACTGGCTTTACTTCGTGCAGGCGGGGTTCGTCCTGCTGCTCGCCACGGTCTACACCGAGAAGGCGGAATCGGTCGCCTGGCGGCCGGTGGCCTGGCTCGGCTTCGCCCTGATGCTGGCCGGGTTCGTGTTCAGCGAATGGCAGTATCTCGGCGACACCACGCTGCTCTATGACGGCAACCCGGAACTGCTCAACAACGATCCGACCGAGGGCCAGCTGTTCTTCCTCGGCTACATCTGTCTGAGCGTCGGGCTGTTTCTCGTGGCAACTTCCGCCATCGTAACGGCGCTGCGCCCGAAATTCGCGGGCCTGATCGAGAGCTGGTCGCCGGTCAGCTTCGCGGCCGTCGCCTGGAGCGGGCTGCTGATCGTCAGCGCGATCGCCGGCGTGAATGCCTTTCTCGGGCCGTTGCTCTGGACCTTCGGCATGGGCGAGAGCGTCGGCGGCGGATACACCATGAGCTGGCACGTGCTGTTCCACAACATGCACTATCTGCCGCTGATGGCCACCGTCGTGCTGTGGTACGTCCTGGTGCAGAGCATCACCGGCGTGAACTCGATCTTCGGGTCGAATTTCTCCAAGATCGTCTTCTCCATGTACCTGGTCTTCGTGCCGCCGACCTCGCTCTACCACATGTTCCTCGAGCCCGGCCTCGCCGAGGTCGTGCGCGTCGTCGGCTCGATCCTCTCGCTGTTCATCGCGGTGCCGACGGTCCTCGTGTTCGTCGTCATCGTCGCCTCGCTCGAAGCTCACGCCAGGGCCCAGGGTGCGCGCGGGCTGTTCGGCTGGATCCACGTGCTGCCATGGCGCAATCCGGCGATGGCGGCGATCGGCATGGCGACGGTGAACCTCGCGCTCGGCGGCGTGTTCTCGTTCGTGCTGATCCAGGAGCGGATGGCGGTGCTGATCAGCGACACCTTCTTCGTGCCGGGTTATTTCCACTTCCTGACCGTCGGCGCCGTGTCGCTGACCTTCATCGCGATGCTCGTCTACGTCATCCCGTCGCTGACCGGAAGCCTGTGCTGGCGCCCGCACGTCCTCTCGCGCCTGCCCTACTACCTGACCACCGGGTTGTGCCTGTTCGGCGCCGGCGGCATCTACGCCGGCTACCACGGTGTGCCGAGGCGGATCTTCGAGCTCAGCTATCACGTCGACGCGCCGCTCGAACACATCGACGCGCCGTTCGAATGGGGAGCGCTCATGGGCGTCGTCGGGGCCGGCTCGGTGCTCATGGCGATCACGCTGGCGATCTACATCTACGGCCTCGTGCGCATGCTGATCACCACCGGGCAGGAGGTCGGCGTTCCGGTCGACAAGCTCGCGGCCGTCTCGTGGGCGGGCTCCCCGGTCGAAAACCAGCGCGCCTGGATGGGGCCGCTGTCGGTCGCCATCCTGCTCGGGGCGATGTACCTGTTCACGGCGATCAGCTTCGAGCTGCTGCAGACGCTGCCGATCAGCGTCGCCGGCGGTGGCCATGGCGGGCATTGAGACGGACGACGGAGATCCGTCGAGGAGGCTTGAGACATGAAGCGGCTCGACGCTGTGTTGCTCGGGATCGTGTTCGCGGTCTGGGGGGTGCTCGCGCTGATGTACGCGACGATACCGATGATCCAGATGCCGACGAGCTTCCGGGTCTGGGGACTCGGCGCCCTGCTCTTCCTGGTGCTGGCCGTGCTCGCCGCGCGGGGTGCGGCCGGCAAGGGCGGGGGCGACTGACTTTCGCCGCGGAAGACGGCTCCGCGGGTCTCGCCCCGATCCGGCCGGTTGCCGGATCGTCCGGGCACGGACCGCGGGATGCTTCCCCGGACGGAGCGCGCCGGCGGCCATGATGTCGGGTCGGCGGCGCGGGCCCGATGCATCAGCCAGCGAGGAGTCACCCATGCATCTACGAAGAATCCTGATTTGTGCATTTTGTGCATCTGCCAGCCTCCTGGCGGCGATCGCCTTCGCCGACGAGGGACATGGCGGCAATGCGGCGGCCGGCGAGAAGGTGTTCCGGAAGTGCAAGGCCTGCCACTCGCTCGACGCCGGCAAGAACAAGATCGGCCCCACGCTGCACGGCGTATTCGGCCGTACCGCCGGCACCGTGGACGGCTACAAATACTCGAAGGCGATGACGGCGTCCGACGTCGTCTGGTCGGACGAGACGATGGACGCGTTCGTCCAGAAACCCAAGGAATTCATGAAGGGGACGAAGATGGCGTTCGCCGGCATCAGGAAGGAAGACGACCGCAAGGACCTGATCGCCTATCTGAAGGAGGCGACCGAATAGGCGCCACGCACGGCGTTCGCCACAAAGCCCCGCGCGCCGACGCGATGCGCTCGCCGCGCCGGGTGTGCGGGCGCAAGATTCCCGCCGCTCGTCGCTGACCGCGGATCGGGGCGATCCCGTCGCAGCGGAATCGTCCCGCCGCCGGGCGCGCGGCGCTGCCTCGGCCTGGCGTTAACCCTGCCTCATTGTTTCCCCACAATCTCCCCGGACGCGCCCCCGCGACCGCCCTATTGCGGCGCTTCACTGGCACGGTCCGTCGCCGGGCCGCGGCGCATGACCCGGGGGTCATCGCGCGAGGTGGCGCGGCCCGGCCGACGGCGCGAACGCGAGGCGTCGATGCAAACGGGGGTGGCGATGGATCCGGTCAAGACGGTTGTCGAGGGCGTGCTGCGCAACGCCCCGGTCTATTTCAAGATGGGCGCGCTGCTCATCCTCATGCTGATCCTGCTGATCCCGATCGGCATGGTCGAGGACGTGGTCTACGAGCGGCAGTACCGGCGCGACCGGGTGGTCGACGAAATCGCCGACTCCTGGGGGCGCGCCCAGACGCTGTTCGGCCCGGTGCTCGTGGTGCCGTTCCGCGCCGCGCACGAGGTCGCCAACGACCGCGGCCGCAAGACCCTGCGCACGCGCACCTTCCTCGCGCATTTCCTGCCCGAGACGCTGGCCGTCGACGCCGAGGCGGTGCCCGAGCTGCGCTATCGCGGCGTCTACGAGGCGGTCGTCTATGCGGCATCGGTGCGCATCGACGGCGCGTTCGCGCGGCCCGACTTCGCGAGCCTCGACGACCTGGTGCGGCTCGACGTGATCGACGTCGAACCGTTGTGGGACCGGGCCGTCCTCGCCATGGGCGTCAGCGATCTGCGCGGCACCGGCGCCGGGCTCTCGGTCGAGGCCGCCGGCACGATCGTGCCGTTCGCGCCGGGTGCCGCGACCGAGCTGATCGCCTCGGGCATCCACGCCCCGCTCGGCGCGGCGCTGCCCGAGGACTGGCACACGCAACCGACCCTGCCCTTCTCCTTCGCGCTCAATCTGAAGGGGAGCCAGGCGATCGGCTTCGTGCCCGCCGGCAACGAGACGGCGGTCACGCTGCACTCGGCCTGGCCGCATCCCAGCTTCGACGGCGCCTGGCTGCCGGCCGAGCGGCGCGTCGAGGCGGACGGCTTCGCGGCGCGCTGGGACATCTCATGGTTCGGCCGCGGGGTACCGCAGCGTTGGGCGAGCCAGAACTTCGAGGCGATGGCCGGGCGCATCGCGGCGACCCGGTTCGGCGCCTCGCTGATCACGCCGGTCGATTTCTACCAGAAGTCCGAGCGCTCGGTGAAATACGCGCTGCTCTTCGTGCTGCTGGTCTTCGCGACGATCTTCGTGCTCGAGGTCGCGGTGCCGATCCGCGTGCATCTTGTGCAGTACATGCTCGTCGGCTTCGCGCTCTCGGTCTTCTACCTGATGCTGCTGGCGCTCGCCGAGCTGATCGGCTTTGCCCTCGCCTACGCGGCGGCGGCCCTGGTCGCGACGGCGATGATCGCGCTGTACCTGAAGCGCGCGCTCTCGAGCGCCCGCCACGGTGCGCTGGTCGCCGCGGTGCTCGGGCTCGTCTACGGCTTCCTTTACGTTGTGCTGCAGCTCGAGCACTACGCGCTCCTGGCTGGCACGGTCGGAATCGTACTGGCGCTCGCGGCCGTCATGTACGCGACGCGGGCCATCGACTGGTACGGGCTTGGGCAGCGGGCTGACGAGGCTGCCGAGTGATATGCCGACGGCATTTCAGGCAAACCGGCGCAGATTCGCGTGGTTCGCGCACGCCCGAGACCAGGCTCTGCGGCCGAACCAGCCATCCAGCGGCGTTGACAATTCGGGGACAGGCCGTACGGACCGGCGCAACGGTCACATGCCGCCGCCCATGCCATCGCCCATGCCGCTGTCGCGGCCGCGATCGGACCTGTCCGGCGTGTAATACAGAAACCGCTCGCGGTGCCGGACCTGCCGGCGAAGCGCGGCGCAGTCGTCGCCGACGGCATCGCACTCGCGCAGCCGCTGTTGGTCGCGCAGCCTCAAGCGAACCGGCTCGCATGCGTCGCCCGTGCATGTGCGCGCCCGATCGCGCAGCAGCGAAATGATCCGATCGCGCTTGGTCACGCACGACCGCCCCGAGCAATGGCGCAGCTGTTCGCCCAGCAGGTTCAATTCGCGATCGTCGGCCATCGCCCCGCCGCCGGGCCCGATCGCGGACGCCGCGAGGCCGGCCATCAGCCCGGACGCGACCAACAGAAGGATGGGAGAAGACTTCATCGATATTCCTCCGACGGCGCGGTTCCAGGTTGCCGCTGGTGGTACCCCAGGTCGGATTTCGGGACCGCGGCAACGCTGCCGGATATCCGCGCAGACAGCCGCGCCGCCTGACGCTGCCGCACCGACCGGCCGTCCATGCTGCCGCACGATACCGCCGCACCGGACAGCGTGTTAAATCAACTCTGCGGCGGCGTCCCGCGACGTCGCCCGCGCAGTCAGCGCACGAACGCCTCCACGTAGTCCTCCCCCAGCCCGCATTCGCCGTAGTGCCGGCGGCACATGTCGATCTTGGTGAACACGTCCTCGTAGCCGACCGTCTTGCCCCGAGGGTCGACGTAGACCATGGCGCCGTTGACCTGGAACAGCGTGATCATCTCCGTGACGTCGTCGGGCACCACCAGCGTGTGCGTCTCGCCCGGCGGCTCGAAGACGTAGGCTCCCTCCTCTGCGGTCCAGTCGTGCTCGAGATAGCGCCAGCGCCCCTTGAGCACGAAGCCGTGCACCGGATTCGGGTGGCGGTGGCGCGACAGCACGCCGGCGCGGCGCACGCGCAAAAGATTCACCCAGTAGCCGTGCGAGCGGTTGAGGCAGAGCGGCCGGAACCAGACGCCGTCCGCCTGCGGCACCCACAGCCGCTCGTCGCGCGGCAGCGCGTCCGGGACCACGATCTCATCAAGCGCCTCGGCCGGGAACGGCAGCTGGTAGGGCATCATTTCGTTGGGATCGGCAGCATCGGTTGCATCGGACGGCATGGCGAGATTCCTATCGTCTTGGTCGAGCCTGACATCGATTCACCCGCACCCTGCCTCCCCCGTCAAGGGAGACCTGGATCAGCCTTTGCTGACAAATCCTCCCCCGAAATCGGGGGAGGTTCGAGGCTGGGGATAGGCAAGATGCCGTGCCGGCCCGTCGGGCCGGCCGGGACGGGCGGTTACTGGACGACACGCGCGCAGCGCGCGTAGACGAACAGGTCCGCCCGGCAGCAGCCGAGAAAGACGATGTTGTCGTTGATGACCGCCGCCCCCCAGGTATTGCCGCTCAGCGGCTGGTTCACGAACGCGTGGATGAGCCGCGGGTCGGCTGTGATGAGGAGCGATCTGATCGAAATCTCGTAACCGCCGCCGGTCAGCACGTGCGTAGACGGGCAGGTCGCGGTATGAGCGGTTACGCGGGCAAGGACGTCCGCCGAGGTGATCTCGGTCGAGCTGAAGACCGTCAGCCCGTCCAGCGTGCCGACCGTGGTGCCGACGCTGTCGAACTCGCAGACGACGCTGCCGTTCGGGTTGATCACCCGGATCGAGGATCCGGGCGGGCAGACGCCGTTGACGCGGTCCTGTTTCTGCGCGACCTGGGATTGCAACAGTCCAAGCGTGCTGTTCAGAGCGGCGATATCGGCCTGCAACGCCGCGATGTCGCCGTCGTTCGCAGTCACCCGCAGTTCGAGCGTATGCACGCGCGCCCGGACCGCAGCGATCATCGTCTGCAAGGTCTGGTCGGCGAGGATGAGCGCGGCGATATCGCCCTCGTTCGCCGCCACGCGCGCTTCGAGCGCCGCGAGCCGGACCGCGAGCGCCTGGATCAGCTGATCTTGGAAGTCGTCCGCGGCCCGCAGCGCCGCGATATCGCCCTCGTTTGCCGCGACGCGGCTGCGCAACAGGCTGACGGCGGTCTGCAGCGCCGCGATCAGCGTATCCTGATCCGCCTGCGACGCCACCAGATCGTCGATCCGGTCCTGCAGGTCGGATACGGCGGTGTCGAGATCCGTTGCAAGCGCGTCGATCTGCGACTGCAGCGTCTTGAACGGCTGGCCGTGCGAGCTGCCCTGTTCGTTGCCCGGCACGGCGTAGGCCCCGGTAAGGGGGCCGAGCTGCAGGGCGAGCGCAAGGGCAACGACGACCGCTGATTGCATTGCGAATCGTCTCATCGTTACCTCCTCATGTCTCATCCTTGGACTCGGAGGATGTCTGTTCGGTGATACGGACGATGCGGGTCGCTTTGGCGCAGGCTCGCACCGAGCGTGCGAGACGCCGGCAATGGCCGGCGCGGTCGAGATGGGGCCAGTGCAAACCGCAGGTTGCACGAACTATTCCCCAGTTTCAATGATGTGAATCAAGTAATGGCCGATCGGCCGTCGAATTCCCGACAAGACATCGGTGCGGCGCCGGCGGGCGTCATGCCTCGACGCCGAGCCGCTCCTTCAGGATGCCGCTCTCCTCGACGATCTCGCCGACGAGGTGCTCGCGGCGGTAGGCCATCACGTGCACGCCGTGCACGCCGGGAATCTCCCGGATCTCCTGGATCAGCTCGATGCAGAGCCGCTTGCCTTCCGCCCCCGGTTTCGGCGCCCGCTCCAGCCGATCGATCACGGTATCGGGAATGTGGATCCCGGGGACGTTGCTGCGCATCCAGCGTGCCGATTTGGCGGAGGCCAGCGGCCCGACGCCGGCGAGGATGAAGACGCGCTCGTGCAGTCCCATGTCGCGCACGCGCTCCATGAAGCGGCGGAACACGGCGACGTCGAAGATGTAGTTGGTCTGGATGAAGTCGGCGCCGGCGCGCACCTTCTTCTCGAGCCGGTCGGCGCGGAATTGCAGCGGCGGGATGCAGGGATTCTCCGCGGCGCCGAGAAAGATCCGCGGCGGCGTCGAGAGCTTGCGGCCCGAGAGGAACGCGCCATCGTCGCGCATCGTGCGCAGGGTGCGCAACAGCGACAGGCTGTCGAAATCGAACACCGGCTTCGCGCCCGGCTGGTCGCCGACGCCGACGCCGTCGCCGGTCAGGCACAGGATGTTGCCGACTCCCATCGCCGCAGCGCCGAGTACGTCGCCCTGGATGGCGATGCGGTTGCGGTCGCGGCACGAGATCTGCAGCACGGCGCCGAGCCCGGCGCGGCACAGCAGCGAGCAGATGCCCATCGACGACATGTGGCAGTTGGCGCCCGATGCATCGGTCGCGTTGATCGCGTCCGCAACGTGCCACAAGGGCTCGGCGGCCGCGAGCACATCGCGCGGATCGGCGGAGTCCGGCGGGTTCAGCTCGGCGGTCACGGCGAACAGCCCCTGCCGCAACACGCGCTCGAGGATCGAGGCCGAGCGATGCCCCGGCGGCGGTACGAGCGGCTCGTGCAGCAGCGGATCGAACGGTTCGGGTTTGTGGAAGGCGGGCACGGCGCGCTACTTCCCGGGTTTCGGCGGTTTGCGTTTCGCCGGTGCGTCCGCCTGTTGGTCGCCGTCGGGCCGGGCCTCGCCCGAATCATAGGCGAAGACGGCGGTGCGCTGCGGCACCCACTGGTCCGACAGGGCCGCATCCGGTTCGAAGGCGACCGGCGCCGAGGCCGGCTCGATCTGCCGCGCCCGGTGGAAGGCGCGCGCCAGCATGTGCTTCGACGGATCGGCCGAACGCCGCGCCCCGCGCAGTTCCGCCGCTTTCTCGCGGGCGACGCGAAGCCAGCTCGACGATCCCTCGAGCGCGCGGTTGACCGGCGGCTGCACGACGCGGATCCGTTCCAGCCCACCAGGCATCCGCACGGCGCCCTCCCACGCCTCAAGCCAGACGCAGCGCATCCACGGCAGCACTTCGCACATGCCGTCCTCGCGGACACCGCCGCAGGGACCGTTGCGCAGCGTCTTCGGGCAGTTCATCGGACACGACATGCCGGTCGAGGACAGCACGCACTGACCGCACATCTTGCAGTCGAAGAGGATTCCCTTGGTGACGCGCTCGAGCGCGGCGACCGGGCGCTCGATCCGCTCGTAGCCGATGCGGCGCAGCAATGGATCGAGGAAGACGATCGTCGCCTCGAGCGCCCGATAGACGAAAAGGAAGCCCCGTGAATGTCGGACGGCGAAGCGTCGGACGGCATACATGCGCAGCCGGCCCTCCCTGAACGGCAAGCGGTGCGCGGAGTCGCGGCGTGTCGGTCCATGCGGCCCCGCTTACGGGACGCTATCACGGGTCGGCCAAGCGATGCATCGGTGCTGCGACGTTCCGCTGCCGAATCCGCGACGCCAGCGGCTCCGGGACGTATCCGCGGGCAACGCGATGGCCTCGTGGTCGTCTCGAACGGGAGCGACGTGGAGCGAATCGGGGGGCGGCCCCGCGACGGGGGTCGAGACCGCGGATCGGGGATTGCCGCCGATCCTGCGTCGTCAGCCGCGCGGAACGCGCCGAACGCCGGCCGCCAGCACCGACCGCTTCGCCGGTGCGCGACTTAGACCTTCGCCGGCGGCAGGGCGTGAATGCTGTCCCAGCCGTAGGCGAGCTCGCGCAGGTTGGTTCCCCACATGCGCACTTCGCGCTCGCCGATGCAACGGCCGCCCATCGCCTCGTAGAAGAAACGCGACGGGTTCTCAGCCAAGACCCAGATCAGCGCCGAATCGTGGCCCTCGCGCGCCAGCGTCCCGAACATCGCGCGCAGCATGCCGCGGCCGATGCCGCAATTCTGGAAATCGGGCGCCACGTACAGCGTATAGACCTCGCCGGTGAAGCCGTCGCGACCGCTGCGATTGGGGCCGAAGCTGCCGAAGCCGACGATTCCCGCCTGGGCGACCTCGGCAACGATGCTCGTCTCACCCTCTCCCAGCAAGCGCTGCCACATGCGCGCCTGACGGTCCTCGGACATTTTCAGCAGCATGTCGTCGGGCAGCATCCCCGCATAGGTAACGCGCCAGGTCTCGACATGGACACGGCCAATGGCCTCGGCGTCGTCAAGCCTGGCCCTGCGAAGGTCGACTACGGTCATGGGAAGGTCCGTTCGCTGGTTAGCCCTCTGATCATGCTGTCACGACTTTCCTTATTTTTTCTTACTTCGCTGCATCACCGAGACGAAGAATCCGTCGCTTCCGTCCCGCCCCGGCAACAGCCGCAAATGGACGTCACCGCAAGGATAACCCGCCTCGATGGCCCGTGCCCAGTCGCGTTTTGCCGGCAGCGCCTCGAAATCCGGACGCTTGCGAAGAAAATCAAGCACTTGACCCTCACCTTCCGGGCCGAGAAGTGAACACACCGCATAGACGAGTCTTCCGCCCGGCGCGACCAGCCGTGCCGCCGACTCCAATATCGCCGCCTGCCGGGCGACATGGCCGGCGAGCTCGGATTCGCCGAGTCGCCAGCGCATTTCCGGGGCCCTGCGCCAGGTTCCGGTCCCGCTGCACGGCGCGTCGACCAGCACGCGGTCGAAGCCGCCTTCCTCGGCACCGGACCACAAGCCGGCAGCGCCATCGAGCAGGCGCTCTTCGACGATCGTCGCGCCGGCTCGCGCCAGTCGCGGGCGGCTCCGCGCGAGGCGGGATGCGGAGATATCGCACGCCACGAGTCGCCCCTGGTTCCGCATCGCGGCGGCCAGCGCCAGCGTCTTGCCGCCCGCGCCGGCACAGAAATCGACGACCGCCTCCCCGGGCTGCGCGCCGACCATCAGGCAGGCGACCTGCGAGGCGTCGTCCTGCAGTTCCACGGCGCCGTTGCGGAATGCACGCGCGCCCCCGAGCGAGACGCGCGAGCCGAGCCTTAACCCGATCGGCGACAGCGGCGTCGGCCGCGCCTCGATGCCGTCGGCGGCGAGCAGCGCCATCGCCTCGCCGACGCTCGACTTGAGCAAATTGACGCGCAGATCGACCGGCGCCTCGAGCAGCAGCGCCGCAAGCTCGTCCTCGAGCCGTTCGCCGAGCGTCACGCGCAGCGGCTCCACGAGCCATTCCGGGATATTGCCGCGGACATGGAGCGGCTGCGACGGCGCGTCGAGGGGTCTGCCGGCGCACTGGGCTGCGAGCGCCAATTCCGCCTCGTCCAGCGGCGCCGGCCGGTAGCGCCCGCCGTCGAAGGCGGCGTCGAGCTGGGCGGTGGTCCAGCCCTCGCCCAGCATCAGCGCCGCAACGACGCGACGCCGCGTATCCGGCCTCTGGCCGGCGCATTCGACCCACCAGTCTAGCTGCGCACGCCGGCGCAGCAGCGTGTAGACGAGGCGCGCAATCGCCGCCCGGTCACCCGAGCCGGCGTAGCGGCGCCGGCGAAACCAGGCACCGACGAGCCGGTCCGCCGGCTGGCGCGGGTCCGCCTCGATGGCGTCGGCAAGCTCGATCGCCGCCGCGGCGCGCGCACCGGGCGTCATCGCCGGAGCGCACGCCCAGCGCGCCCGTCCGGTCTAGCGCTCGATACGGTAGTTTGGCGCTTCCCGGGTAACGGTGATGTCGTGCACATGGCTCTCGCGCAGGCCCGCTGCGGTGTTCTTGAGGAACGTGCAGTTGCGCTGCATCGCCGCGACCGTCGAATTCCCGGTATAGCCCATCGCCGACCGCAGGCCGCCGACGAGCTGGTGGATCACCGTGGCCACCGGTCCCTTGTACGGCACCTGACCCTCGACGCCCTCGGGGACGAGCTTGAGCATGTCCGAGACTTCCGCCTGGAAGTAACGGTCGGCCGAGCCCCGCGCCATGGCGCCGACCGATCCCATGCCGCGATACGCCTTGTAGGAACGTCCCTGGTAAAGGAAAACCTCGCCCGGCGCCTCGTCGGTGCCGGCCAGCAGCGAGCCGATCATCGCGCAGTCGGCGCCGGCGGCGATCGCCTTCGCCAGATCGCCCGAGGCGCGGATGCCGCCGTCGGCGATCGCGGTGACCTTGTTCTGGCGGCACACCTCGACCGCATTCAGGATCGCGGTCAGCTGCGGCACGCCGACCCCGGCGATGACCCGCGTCGTGCAGATCGAGCCCGGCCCGATGCCGATCTTGATCGCGTCGGCGCCGGCATCGACGAGGGCCTGCGCGCCCTCCTTCGTGGCGACGTTGCCGGCGACGATCTGCGCCCGGTTGCTCAGCTTCTTGATGGCGGCGACGGCGCCGATGACGCCCTTGCTGTGGCCGTGCGCCGTATCGACGACGATGACGTCGCAGCCCGCGTCGAGCAGGGCCTCGGCGCGACGCAGCCCGTCCTCGCCGACCCCGGTCGCCGCGGCGACGCGCAGGCGCCCCTGCTCGTCCTTGCAGGCGTCGGGATGCTGCTGCGCCTTCTCGATGTCCTTGACCGTGATCAGCCCGACGCAGCGGTGCTCGTCGTCGACGACGATCAGCTTCTCGATCCGGTGCTGGTGCAGGAGCCGCTTCGCGTCGCCGCTGCTGACGCCTTCGCGCACGGTGACCAGACCGCGTCGCGTCATCAGCTCCTTCACCGGCTGGTTCGGGTTGGTGGCGAAGCGCACGTCGCGGTTGGTGATGATGCCGACCAGCCGCTCGCTGCGCCGCGCGACGACGGGGATGCCCGAGATGCGATGGTCGGCCATCAGCTGCAGCGCGTCGGCCAGCGTCTGGTTGGGATGGATGGTGATCGGGTTGACCACCATGCCCGACTCGAAGCGCTTGACGCGGCGCACCTCGTCGGCCTGGCGTTGGACCTCCATGTTCTTGTGGATGACGCCGACGCCGCCCGCCTGGGCCATGGCGATCGCCATGGCGCTTTCGGTGACCGTGTCCATGGCGGCCGAGATCAACGGGATGCCGAGTTCGATCGCCGGCGTCAGCCGCGTCCTCGTATCGGCTTGCCCGGGCAGGACCTCGGAGGCGGCGGGTTGCAGCAGCACGTCGTCGAACGTCAGTCCCTCGCGCAATTCCATCGAACACCCCCGGCCTGCCTGTGGGCCGGCATCATACACGGGATTCCGCGGCTGCCAAGGTTTACGGCGGCGGCGCGGAAAGCCGGTATTCGTCGCATATTAGCCACAATTTCGTGCCAAATTGGCAATTAATCAAACTCGCCTGACAGGGGATCACTATGAACCGCATCACCATCTGCCCTGCGCCACGACGGCGGCTATCCCTATTGGCCGGCGCCGCGGCGCTCGGCTTCGCGCTCGCGACGGTCGCGCCGGCCGCGCTGGACGATTACGGTACGCACGTCAAGTCGGCGTGGGCCGGCAAGGGCAACGGAAAGGACAATGGCGGCGGCAGGGGCCAAGGCGGCGGCAGGGGCCAGGGCGGCAACCCGGACCGCGGCAACGCCTTCGGCCATGCGAAGGCTGGCGCCGTCCGTGGAACGGCGCCGGAAAGCGCCCACAGCACCGGGGCCAAGCTGCCCGGGTCGCTGAACGCGGCGCACGCGTCGCCCCGCGCCTTCGAACGCGCGAACCGCAACTCGCGCGTCGGCGCGCTCGGCGCCTACATGGATGCGATGAACGACTACGTCGACGCCGTCGCCAACGGCACCGAGGCGGAGCGGCAGGCGGCGCTCGACGCGGCGGCCGCGGCGCTCGCCGACGCGTCCAACAAGCACGCGGAGATCGATACCGGTGTCGTCGACGCCGTCAACACGATGCTCGACGGCAAGAAGCCGGGGTTCAGCCACGTCGCCGTCCCCGGGGACCCGGTTCACGACGCCGAGCCGGAGATCGCCGCGCGGATCGATCCGTCCTTGGCCCCGTAACGGAGCGTCGGTCGTCGCACGCTTTTGACCTGCCTCATGGCGGCGTGCGCGATGGCGGTCTTGAATGGGCGTTGCAGGCACTCTCTCGAAGAGGTCTCACGTCATGCCCACGAAAACCAAGACGACCTGGATTCTCGTCGCCGACGGGGCGAAGGCCCGGATTCTCGAGCGGCGCGCCCCCGGCGGCCCGCTGACGCCGGTCTCCAACCAATGCTTCACCGAGTTCGAGGCGCGGCAATCGACGCGCGAGACCGGCACCGACCGGCCGGGCCGCGTGCACGAAAGCGCCGACGTCGCGCGCCACGCGATGGAACCGCGCGTCGACTGGCACCGCTTCGCCAAGGAGCAGTTCGCCAAACGCGTGGCGGACGCGCTGGAGAGCGCCGCGAAACGGCACAAGTTCGAGGCGCTGATCCTGATCGCGCCGCCACGCACGCTCGGCGACCTGCGCGGCGTCCTCGGCCGCAACGCGGCGTCGCTGGTCGAAGGCGAGGTCGGCCGCGACCTGACGAACCTGCCAGACCACGAGCTGCCGGAACACCTCGCCTGACCGGGCGCGCGGCACGGCCGCGTCGCCGGCGTCGACGCGATATCAGAGCCTGGCGCGGATAGTCTCGGCCAGTGCCCCGATCTCGTCCTTGTCGCCCGGCTGCAGTCCCCAGTTCAGCGGCACGCCGTCATCGTCGTGCCGCGGCAGGATGTGCACGTGGAAGTGCGGCACCGACTGCGCCGCGGCGCGACCGTTGCACTGCAACAGGTTCATGCCGGCCGGGGCGAGCGTCGCGCGCACCGCGCGGGCGATCTTCTGCGCCGTGACGACCGTCGCCGCCACGGCCGCTTCCGGGATCTCGAACAGGTCCGGATAGTGGCCCTTGGCGATCGCCAGCGCATGGCCCGGATGCACCGGGTTGATGTCCATGAAGGCGAGCGTCGCCTCATCCTCGTAAAGCTTGAAGCAGGGGATGTCGCCGGCGACGATCTTGCAGAAGATGCAGTCCTGGTCCGTTTGCATGTCCGATCTCCCTGGTGATGCCCCGGCCGCTTCTGGCCTACCGGTCAGGCCTCGCCGTCGCCACCTCCCGCGCTGCCGCGAAAACCGGTCGCGACGACGTAGAGCTCGGCCGAATCCGTGCGGCTGGCCGGCGGCTTGACGTGCGCGACGCGCCCGAAATTCCGGCGCAACTGTTCGAGCAGCGAGCGCTCGCTGCCGCCCTGCAGCACCTTTGCAACGAAGGCGCCGCCGGGCGCCAGGACCTCGATCGCGAAATCGAGCGCCGCCTCGGCGAGCGCCATGATGCGCAGATGGTCGGTCGCCGCGTGCCCGGTCGCCGGCGCCGCCATGTCGCTGAGCACGGCGTCCGCCGGCCCGCCGAGCGCCGTGCGCAGGCGCTGCGGCGCGTCGTCCGCAAGGAAGTCGCCCTGCAGCAGGATGGCGCCCGCAATCGGCTCGATCTCCTCGAGGTCGATGCCGACCACCCGGCCCTGCGGTCCGACGCGCTCGAGCGCGACCTGGACCCAGCCCCCGGGAGCGGCCCCGAGGTCGACGACGCGGCCGCCGCGTCCGATAAACCGGTAGCGGTCGTCCATCTGCGCCAGCTTGAACGCGGCGCGGCTGCGGTAGCCGCGGCTCTTCGCCTCGGCCACGTAGGGGTCGTTGAGCTGACGCTCCAGCCAGCGCCGCGACGAGAGCTTGCGCGCCTTCGCCGTCTTCAGCCGGACCCTCGCCTGGCGCGGCGCCCCGCGACCGCGCCCGCCGCCGCGGCTATGCGCCATGTCCGTTGACGACGGCCGGCGCGCTGCAGCCCATGAGATCGACGAGTATTCCCTCGCGCAGGCCGCGGTCGGCGACCCGCAGGCGCCCGACGGGCCAGCGCCCGCAGATCGCATCGAGGATGGCGCAGCCGGCGACCATCATGTCGGCGCGCTCTCGCCCGATGCACGGATGGGCGGCGCGATCGCGTGGCGACGTCCCGCGAAGACCCCCGGTCAGGCGATGCAACACGTCGAAATCGAGGAACGAGCCGTCGACGCGCGTACGGTCGTAGCGCGGCAGCTGCATCGAGATGCCGGCCAGCGTCGTCACGGTGCCGGAGGCCCCGAGCATCTGCACCCCGGACTCGCGCACGAGCCGCATGATCCCGTGCCGCTCGCAGAAGCGGGCGAGGCCGGCGCCGACATCCTCGACGATGTCGCCATACTCCGCCGCGTCGAACGGCCCCTGCCCGTGGCGCTCGGTCAGCGAGACGACGCCGAACGGCAGCGACATCCAGTCCAGCATCTGCGCGCCAGCGCCGTCCAGGCGCAGCCACATGATCTCGGTGCTGCCGCCGCCGATGTCGAAGACGAGGGCGTGCGGCGTCCGCGGGTCGAGCAGCGGCAGGCAGCCCGCCATCGTCAGCCGCGCCTCCTCCTCGGCGCTGATCGTCTCGATGGCGATGCCCGTCTCGCTGGCGACGCGCTCGAGAAACTGCGGGTTGTTGTCCGCCGCCCGGCAGGCGGCGGTGGCGACGTAGCGGCCGCGCGCGACGCCGCGGCGACGGATCTTCGACGCGCAGACCCTGAGCGCATCGATCGTCCGGGTCATCGCCGGCTCGGCGAGCAGGCCGGTCTCGGCGACGCCCTCGCCGAGGCGAACGATGCGCGAGAACGCGTCGACGATGCGGAAGCCGCGACCGTTGGGCTCGGCGATGAGCAGCCGGCAATTGTTGGTGCCGAGATCCAGCGCGGCGCACAGCCGCGCCCGTCGCCGCTGGCGACGGTTCCTGGCATAGGGCGACCCGCCACGGGTCCTGCCCGGTGGTGGATGCACGCTCATCGGCCTTGCCGACCCTTCCCGCTTCGCGCTTCCTCGCTGGCGCGGCCCGGCATCGCGGCGCCGCGACCGCACCCTTCCGTATCGTAGCCGAATTGCCGTCCGCGTCCAGCGGCGTCGTGATCCTGGCAGCTTGCCCTTCAAACGCGGCACACTATGTGGTACAAGCCCCGCCACCGGCAGCGCCGGAGAGGGCGCCGCGACGACCCGATGGGGGATCGTCTAATGGTAGGACAGCGGACTCTGACTCCGCCAGTGTTGGTTCGAATCCAGCTCCCCCAGCCAAATGTCGGAAAGGCCACCGGAGACCGCTTCGGTGGCCTTTTTCGTCGCGTGAAGGCCCGCGAAAAAAGCGGACAGATTGAACAGATGCGGCGCCGACGGGCCCAGACACACCGCGGCGTTCGGCGCGCCGATGCGTCCGAATGGCGCGCGTAAGAGTTTAGGTCCTAAGATTGTATATTACATTCATTATACAATTATTAGAGGATCAATCGCTTCGGCCGCTCGAGGCCCAGGCCATCGCTTACGCCGGGAACGGGCGCGCCGGACGCGTCGCCGAGGCGACATAGAGATAGCCGCCGAGATATTCGTACATGCGCACGTCGGCGAGGTGACGCCGCATCGATTCCCACGGATGCCGCCGCGATAATTTCAGGGACACGGCGAAGGGACGCACCAGCGGCAGCAGCAGCGGCAGGAAGACGAGACGCCAGCCGCGCGCCAGCTTCAGGTCGGCGATGGCGAACCGGCCGTTCGCCCGCAGGGCCCGGGCAAGCGACGCGATGACCGCGTCGTACTCGGGCTCCAGCGTCAGCGCGAAGGTCGAGAGCGCCGCGTCGACGCTGTGTTCGGCGAACGGATACGCGCTGGCGGCGCACTGTACGAGCTCGACATTGTCCCAGCCCTCCCGCGCCACGCGGTCGCGCGCCTCGTCGAGCATCGCCGCCGTCAGATCGATGCCGATGAGGCGGCCCGAGCGCCCGATGCGGTCCTCGATCAGCGGGAAATTGGCGCCGGTGCCGCAGCCGATCTCGAGGACCGTATCGCCGCGCTTCAGGGCGAGCGCGTCGACCGCCTCGACGCGCAGGCGGCGATAGCCGAAGCCGAGCAGGTCGAAGAGGCGCGCCGCGACGTCGTAGTGCCGCGCGAGCCCGCGGTAGGCGCGCTCGACCTCCTCGCGCGTCGTGAAGTCCTTCATCCTGCCCTTCCCTGCCCTGGAGATCGGGTGCGGCGCCGCCTGCAGGCGCGGACGAACGCATTCGGCTCACGCGGGCCACGCATCCGGCCCGGGCGATACGCCGACCTTAGCCCCTCCAGCAACGGAAACGTCAACGGCTCGCCGGGAACGCAGCCGGATGAAGCCGGGCGTCGCCAGGCCGTCTCGGGCGCGCCACGCGTGCCAGGGTCTTGCGGACGGACGCGGGACCGACGAAAGTGGCGCGGGGGAGGAAGAACCGATGCGCAGGGTAATCGTCACGCTTGGCCTCTTGCTTTGCGTCGCCGCCGACGGGCGCGCGCAGACGCCGCCGGACGCGGCCGAGATAGCGGCCTATCGCGGGCTGCACCTCGCCGCCGCAACGGGCGACGTCGAGACGATCCGCGACCTGCTGGCCAGCGGCGCCGATTCGAACGCGCGCGACGGCAACGGGCGGACGCCGCTGCACGTCGCGGCCTTCTTCTCGCACGACGCCGCGGTCATCGCCCTCGTCGACGGCGGGGCGGACCCGAACGCGCTAGACAACCAGCGCTACGACATCGTCACCATCGCCGCGGTCGCCGACGACGTCCGGCTCGTGCGTCTGGCATTGACGCTGGGCGCGGACCCGACGGCGGTGACGAGCC
>JBFHDX010000063.1:0-20963 GCA_041584475.1 Alphaproteobacteria bacterium | reverse complement strand
CTACCTGTTCGGCGGGCTGCCCGTCGATCCGGGCCAGTTCGGCGCCCTTCACGAGGTCTTCGCGGCGGTCACCTATTACGGGAAATTCGTCCACAATTTCGTGTCCTTCGCGTTCATGGCGGGCCTGATCCTGATCATCGTGCTGTGGGTGCGCGACAACATTCCGAACCGGCTCGACCTCAAGTGGCTCGCCGTCGGCGGCGGGCTGTTCCGGAAGAACGTCCATCCGCCCGCGAAGAAGTTCAACGCGGGGCAGAAGTTCTTCTTCTGGATCGTCGTGCTCGGCGGCATTTCGATGAGCCTGTCGGGGCTCTCGCTGCTGCTGCCGTTCACCCTGAAGCTCTTCGGCTGGGTGTTTGCGGTGCTCAACTTCGTCGGCTTCGGCGTGCCGGCCGAGCTGACCCTGATCGAGGAGATGCAGCTCTCGCAGCTGTCTCATGCGCTCGTTTCCGTGGCGATGACCGCGCTGATGATCGCGCACATCTATATCGGCTCGCTCGGCATGCAGGGCGCGTTCGACGCGATGGGCAGCGGCATGGTCGACGAGAACTGGGCGCGCGAGCATCACGGTCTGTGGGTCGCCGAGGTCAAGGGCGAAGCACCGCCGCCGGAGGACCATGGCGCGGGCGGCGAAGAGGCCAAGGCGGACAGCGGCAAGGAGTCGCCGCAGACGGCTTAGACGGAAGGCCAAAGTGACATGAGACAGGGGATGGCACGAAGCTGGATGCCGGCGGCCGTGGCGGCGGTCGCGCTGACGGGGCTGCACCTGGCGGCGCCACCACCACGGGCCATGGCCCAGGCGTTGCTGAGCGAGGCGGACGCGCGCACGGCGCTGCAGCGCGACTACGGCGTCGAGGTGCTGCGCGTGCGCGAGGAGGTCATCGACGGGGCGCCGGCCTTCCGGATCACCGTGATGAACCCGGAAGGCAATTTCAACGAGGCGTTCCAGGTGAACGTGCTGATGATCGATCGCCGCTCGGGCAAGCTGATATCCCAGTATCGCCAGGGCAGCGAAGGCGCGGTGACGAGCGCTCCGGCCGGCGGCGGCGTGAGCGAGGATGTCGGGCCGACCCTGCGGCGCGAGACACTGCGCTAGCGGGTTCCGCCCGGCGAGATCGGGAGACACGAATTGAAGGGCTGGATCTTCGCCGGATCTCTGGCTCTGCTCCTGCCGGCGGCGGTCGCCGCCGATTTCGTCGGCCACGGCGGATTCGTCAAGTCGGTCGCCACCTCGCCGGACGGCCGCCACGCGCTGACGGCCAGCTTCGACTATACGGTGATGTACTGGCGGGTGCCCGCTGGCGAGCGGCTCGGCCGCTTCGACGGCCACGAGGGCGGGGTGAACGCCGTCGCCTTCCTTCCCGACGGGTCCGGTGCGCTGTCAGCGGCCGACGACGGTACCGTCATCCTGTGGTCGCTGCCCGACGGCGTCGTCCGGCACCGCTTCACCGGCCACCAGGGCAAGGTCGCCGCGGTCGCCGTGTCGCCCGACGGCGGGCTTGCGGCGTCGGCGGCGTGGGACGGGACGGTTCGCCTCTGGGACCTGGCCGGGCTAAGTCTGCTGCGGACGCTCGAGGGTCACGAGGGCAACGTGAACTCGGTCGCCTTCGCACCGGACGGCGCGACGCTCGCCTCCGGCGGCTACGACTCGACGGTCCGGCTGTGGCGTGTGTCCGACGGTACGCCGCTGCTGACGCTTACCGGCCATGACTTTTCGGCAAACTCCGTTCGCTTCACGCCGGACGGCAGCTCGCTGCTGTCGGGCAGCGTCGACGAGACCGTGCGCGTTTGGGACATCGCCAGCGGCGAGGAGCGCGATCAGTGGACCGGCCATACCGGCTCGGTCTTCGCCGTTGCGGTCTCGCCGAACGGCAAATTGGCGGCCTCGGGCGGTCTCGATCAACTGGTCCGTATCTGGCACCTGCCGACCGGGAAGCTGGTGCACGAGCTCGCCGGACACAAGGGCCCCGTCTGGTCGCTCGACTTCACGCCGGACGGCCGTCTGCTGCTGTCCGCCGGCGCCGACGACGTGGTGAAGGTCTGGGACGTCGAGTTCGGTGAAGCGGTCGGCCCTGCCACCGAGACCGCGGCGGCGCTCGACGCGCGGGCCGCCGTGGCCCAATTGAACGGCGATGCCGGCCGCGGTGCCCGCCTGTTCCGCAAGTGCCGGGCCTGCCACTCGATCACCGCGGACGGCGGCAACAAGGCCGGGCCCACCCTGTACGGCATATTCGGCCGCAGCGCCGGCAGCGTGCGGGGCTACCCCTATTCCGAGGCGCTGGCGCAGAGCGGCCTCGTCTGGACAGAGGAGACGTTCGACCGGCTCTTCGCCCTGGGGCCGGACACCTACACGCCGGGTTCGAAGATGCCGCTGCAGAGCATGCCGAACGCCGAGGACAGGGCGGCCCTGATCGCCTATCTCAAGGAGGTGACGGCGAGCGACTAGGGTGCCCCGGCGGAAATCCGAGAGGAGAACTGAGCGATGAGAGCTTTTCTGGCCGCGATGGCCGTTGCCGTAGTCATTGCCGTGTCGGCGGGCGTTATTCTGCGCATCGGCGTCGGCCTGGAATCCGAGCAGGTCTATCGATCGGCCCAGGGGAACGTCCGGCTGTGACGCCGGGCCGGCGGCGCGCTAGCCGCTGCCGGCGATGAGCAGGGCAAGCCGATCGCGCAGGGTTTCCAGCAGGCCCTCGACGCCGACCCTGCGGATCACGGACTCGAACTCCGACTTCTGCGTTGTAGCCATGCTGACGCCCTCGACCACGACGTCGATGATCTTGTAGTCACCGTCGAAATCCCGGACGCGCCAGTCGGCGGCGATCGGCGGCCCGTCGGGCCGGATGACGTGGGTGCGCACGAAGACGTCCCGGGTGCCGGCGTCGACGCTCTTGACGATTTCCAGCGACTGCCCGCGATAGCCGCCCAGCCTTCCGGCGTAGCTCTTCAGCAGCCACTCCGCGAACAGGTCCTGGTATTCGCGCTGTTGCGCCTCGGTCATCTCGCGCCAGTAGCGGCCGACAACGAAACGCCCGATCAGGTCGAGCGCGAAACCGCGGCGCACGATCTGCCGGAACTCCGCCTCGCGCTCGGACTCGGTCTGGTTGTCCCGGCCGACCATGGCCACCGCGTTCGACGCGAGGTCGCGGACGAACGCCTCCGCCTCCGTGCCGCCCGCGATCGCCCCGGCACCCGCGGGAAGCATACCCGCAATGCCGAAGAATACGATCGCGAGAACAACCCGAAGTCGGTTGCCGCGATAACCCGCCAGTCGACGCATGACGTCCCCTGCGCTGCTTCGTTCGCCCACCCTATACAAACATGGTACCAAATAAGCGGCGAATCGATAAGATATATTTAATGAATCGTTAACCATGGAAAGGGGTTACTGCCCCTGGCCATGCAGCTCGGGAGCATCCCATGTCCAACGCACCGCCCGCCCGCGACCTCGTCGGCTCGCTGCTCGAGGCGATGCCGCTGTCGATGCAGGATCTGTCGATTTCCGCCTCCGGCACCGGATTGGTCATTGTCGACGAGGTCAACGGCTTTGCATCGGTCGGTTGCGGCAACCTCGCGCCGCCGGCGCAGAATCCGCAGGTCGACCGCATGATCGTCGAGACCGACCGGCTGGCCCGCGACTTCGCGGCGCGCGGCTGGCCGATCCTCGTCACGCTCGATACGCACGAGCCGGGCAAGCCGGAACCGCCCTATCCGCCGCACTGCGAACGCGGGACCGGCGAGGAGGAGCTCGTACCGGCGCTGAAATGGCTCGAGGAAGAGCCGGCGGCGATGCTGTTGCGCAAGGACTGCATAAACACCTTCGTCGGCGCGATCGGCGCCGACGGGCGCAACGCGGTCGTCGACTGGGTCAACCGGAACGGACTGCAGCGACTCCTGGTCGTCGGCATCTGCACCGACATCTGCGTCATGGACTTCGTTCTGACCATGCTGTCGGCGCGCAACCACGGCCTGACGCCGATGCTGCGCGACATCGCGGTCTACGCCGATGGCTGCGCGACCTACGATCTGCCGCGCGAGACCGCGCTCGAACTGGGATTGCCGGAAAGCGCGGCCCACCCGCAGCAGCCGGCGCACTATCTCGGTCTCTACTTCATGGCGTCACGCGGTGCGCTGCTCGCCGACGGCGTGACGATCGCCGCCGAGCAGGCCGCCTAGCCACGGGGCCGGGACCCGGACGGGCGCGGGCCGGCCGCACCGAAGATGGAGCACCGACGCCATGCGGCTACAGGAACGGTTCGAGTGGGGAACGCGCACCTTCGTCATGGGCATCCTCAACGTGACGCCGGATTCGTTCTCCGGCGACGGGCTGGGCGGCGCCGATGACGCGCTCGTCGAGCGGGCGCTGGCCCAGGCACGCGAGTTCGCGGCGTCGGGCGCGGACATCCTCGATATCGGCGGCGAGAGCACGCGCCCGGGGGCGACGCCGCTGACCGCGGACGAGGAGCTGCGCCGCGTCGTGCCGGTCATCGAGGCGGTCGCCGCCGCGCTGCCCGAGACCGTGCTTTCGGTCGACACCTTCAAGGCCGCCGTGGCCGCGGCCGCGCTCGACGCCGGTGCACAGATCGTCAACGACGTCTGGGGCCTGCGCGCCGATCCTGAACTCGCGGCGCTGCTCGCGGCGCGCGGAGCGCCGGTCATCCTCATGCACAATCACAGCCGTCCCAGCGAGGTCGTGATCGACCGCCTCGGCGGCAGCTATCGCGAGGCCGAATACGGGCATCTGCTCGACGAAGTGGCGGCGGAGCTTGCGGTTCTCGCCGACGCCGCGCGCAGCGCCGGCATCGCCGCCGACCAGATCGTCCTCGATCCCGGCATCGGCTTCGGCAAGACCGTGAGCCAGAACATGGCGCTCATCAATCACCTCGATCGCATCAAGTCGCTCGGCTATCCGGTGCTCTCGGGGCCGAGCCGCAAGTCCTTCATCGGCCGCGTGCTCGACCTGCCGGTCGAGGAACGGCTCGAGGGGACCGCCGCGGCCGTCGCCCTGTCGATCGCGCGCGGCGCCGACATCGTCCGTGTCCACGACGTGCGTGCCATGGCGCGTATCGCCCGGATGAGCGACGCGATCCTGCGGACCACCCCGGACGGCGACACGGCGGACCGGTCGGGCGTGGCCGCATGACCGAGGTCTTTCTAGCGCTCGGCAGCAATCTGGGAGATCGCGAGGCCAACCTTGAGGCGGCGATCGCCGCCCTGCCGCCCGACGTCAGCGTGCTCGATCGCTCGCCGATCTACGAGACCGATCCGCGCTACATCCTCGACCAGCCGCCGTTTCTGAACATGGCGCTGCGCGGCCGCACGCGCCTCGACGCGGTGGCGCTGCTCGGCCGGCTCAAGAGCATCGAGCGTGAGCTCGGACGCACGCCGACGGTGCGTTTCGGGCCCCGCATCATCGACCTCGACATCATCTTTTTCGGTGACGCGGTAATCAGGACGCCCGATCTTGCGGTGCCGCATCCGGCGCTCGCCGAGCGCGCCTTCGTGCTGCGCCCGCTGGCCGATATCGCGCCGGGCAAGCGCCATCCCGAGACCCGCCGCACGGTGCGCGACATGCTCGCCGAGCTTGCGGACGACGGCGGCCTCCGGCCGCTTTCAGCGGCCCGCTGATGCCGGGGCCGGGCATTTTCTGTTGCATTGCACAATAGACCGTTCTAATATTGCATTGCAGCATGAATGCTGTGCATCCCCCTGCAACGGAGGACAACGAGACGATGCACACCAAGAACGATGCCGCCAGCGCCGACGCCACGCGCTATCGCGAGGCGGGCCAGTGGCTGCGCGCGCTGCGGCGGCACTGGCAGATTACCGAGGCGGAACTGGCGGAACAGGCCGGCGCGGCGAGCGTCGAGCTGATCGGCTGGGTCGAGAGCGGCGAGGTCCGGCTGCCCCGCGCGATGTACGCGGCGATGGCCCGGGCGTTCTGCATGGACGCCGCCGAATTCGGCGAGTCGTGCGAGCTGTACTACCGCGACGCGCCGGGCATGACCCGTTCCGCCGCCTGACCGCGGCGGCCTTCGCGCACCGCTTCAGAAAGCGTCCGCCGGCAGGGCCATGACGGCGCCCCTGCCGGTTGCGATCGTCGTCGCCAGCGACGACGCGCGCGGCAGGATCTGCTCGGCGTAGAACCGCGCCGTCGCGACCTTGGCCTCGAGGAACGCGGCGTCGCCTTCTGCCTCGCGGCCGTCGACCGCACGCAACGCGCCGCGCGCCAGCATGGCGCCGCCGGCGACGATGCCGAAGAGCTGCAGATAGTGGCTCGCCGCGCACAGCGCCGTAACCGTGTCCTTGCCGTCGTTGTCGAGCAGGAACTGCGTCGCGTTGTCGAGCGCGTCGACGGCGCGGGCGAGGTGGTGGCGGACGACGCCGATATCGCTCTCCTCGCGCGGGTTCATGCCATTGATCAGGGCATGCACCTCCTCGACATACTCGGCCGCCGCCGCGCCCTCGTCGCGGAGCAGCTTGCGGCCCACGAGGTCGATCGCCTGGATGCCGTTCGTGCCCTCGTAGATCGGCGCGATGCGCGCGTCGCGGAGGTGCTGCGCCGCCCCCGTCTCCTCGATATAGCCCATGCCGCCGTGGATCTGGATCCCGAGCGACGCGACCTCGACGCCGGTGTCGGTGCACCAGCCCTTGGCGACCGGGGTCAGCAGGCCGACCCGTCGCTCGGCGGCGGCGCGCCAGGCATCGTCCGAATGATGCCGCGACACGTCGAGCGTCGCGGCGAGATCGTAGGTCACCGCCCGCATGGCCTCGGTCTGGGCGCGCATCGTCATCAGCATGCGCCGCACGTCGGGGTGGCCGATGATCGTCTTGTCGCCGCCGGCCGGCTTGCCCTGGACGCGCTCCAGCGCGTAGCCGCGCGCCTGCTGGTAGGCGCGCTCGGCGATCGCGACGCCCTGCAGCCCGACACTGATGCGGGCGTTGTTCATCATCGTGAACATGTACTCCATGCCCCGGCTCTCCTCGCCCACCAGATAGCCGACGGCGCCGTCGGAATCGCCGAATGCCATGACGCAGGTCGGACTGCCGTGGATGCCGAGCTTCTCCTCGAGCGAGACCGCGCGCAGGTCGTTGCGCCGGCCCAGCGAGCCGTCGGCCTTGACCAAGAACTTGGGCACGATGAAAAGCGATATGCCCTTGGTCCCCGGCGCCGCATCGGGGGTGCGGGCGAGCACCATGTGGACGATGTTCTCGGCCATGTCGTGTTCGCCGTAGGTGATGAAGATCTTCTGGCCGCGGATCAGGTAATGGCCGTCCGGCGTCCTTTCCGCCCTGCATTTCAGCGCGCCGACGTCGGAGCCCGCCCCGGCCTCGGTCAGGTTCATCGTGCCCGACCACTCGCCCGAGATCAGCCTCGCGAGCCACGTCGCCTTCTGCTCCTCGCTGCCGTGCGCCTGCAGCAGTTCGACGGCGCTCTGCGTCAGCAGCGGGCACAGCGCCCACGACATGTTGGCGGATTGCCACATCTCCTGCAGCGCGATCGCCACCAGCCACGGCAGGCCCTGGCCGCCGTGGTCCGGCGCGAACGGCACCGCGTTCCAGCCGCCCTCGACGAAGGCGCGGTAGGCGTCGGCGAAGCCCTCGGACGTCCGCACGACGCCGTTGTCGAGCGTTGCGCCGCCGGCGCGGTCCGCGGCATGGTTTATCGGCGCGAGCTTGTCGGCGGCCAGCTTGCCGGCTTCCTCGAGGATCGCGTCGACCAGTTCCGCCGAGGCTTCCTCGAAGCCCGGCAGCGCCGTCACCGTTTGCAGCAGCCCCTGCTCGTGCAGCAGGAACCGCATATCCCTGAGCGGGGCTCCATAGCCGTTCATCGCGCTCTCCCGTTGCGGCGTTTATTGCGGAGTCGGGCCGCCGTCGCAAGTCATTCCGCCACGAATTTTCCGTACCCTTGCCATATCGCCAGGGTCCGCCGCGCGTGGTGCAGGGGATCCCGCAGCAAATCGGGCGGTACCGGCCGGTACCGCCCGTCGCATCGGCAAAGCGGCGAGACGGCCGCTCACTTGGCGATCTTGATCTTCTTCTCTGCCTTCTTTGCCAGCGCCTTCTTCGGCACGGTGACCGTGAGGATGCCGTCCTCGAAGGACGCCTTGATCTTCTCGGCGTCGGCCGTGTCGGGAAGCCGGAAGGCGCGCTCGAAGCTGCCATAGTGGCGCTCGGCGAGGTAGTAGTTCTCTTTCTCTTCCTTGCGCTCCGACTTCTTCTCGCCCTTGACCGTCAGCATGTCGTCGCTGAGCACGACCTCGACGTCCTCTTCCTTCATGCCCGGAAGCTCGGCCGTCATCACGATCTCCTTGTCGTTCTCGACGACGTCGATGGCCGGCGTCAGGGCTCCGCGTCTGCGGGTCCCCCACCAGGCCGGCTCGTACGCACGGAACAGGGCCGGCGCGCGACGCTCGAAACCGGTGAAGAACTCGTCGAAGAGATGGTTCATCTCGTCGCGCAGGCTCGTCAGCGACTGGAACATCGCAGGCGCACGTTCGCCGTTGCCCGATTCGCGCCTTGGAGTGATTTTCGTGGCCATGGAATACCTCCTTTCGCCCAAGAATTGCAGACATCAAAGGAGACGGTGCCGATTAGATCACCGTTGACCCGGCGGTGCGATGATCCAAATCAAAACACCGGACCTGGCCCAGATTTGAGAAGCCCGGCCGGCCGTTCAAGGGGTGACGGCGACGAAAATTGCCGGCCGTTCCGGCGCTGGCGCAAACGAATTCGGGAGTCTTCGTCATGGCAGAACGCAGGATCGTCTCGGCGCAGGCGTGGCTGGAGGCCCGCAAGGCGCTGCTTGCCGGGGAGAAAGAGTTCACGAAGGCCCGCGACCGGCTGACCGCCGAGATCCGGGCCCTGCCGTGGACGGTCGTCGAAAAGGAATACGTCTTCGACGGACCCGCCGGGCGGGAGACGCTGGCCGACCTGTTCGAGGCCAGGAGCCAGCTCATCGTCCACCACTTCATGTTCCACGAGAGCTGGGACGAAGCCTGCAAGAGCTGCTCGTTCTGGGCCGACAATTACGAGGGCACGATCGTCCACCTGAACCATCGCGACGTCTCGATGGTCACCGTTTCGCAGGCGCCGCTGGCGAAGCTGCAGGCCTTCCGCGAGCGCATGGGCTGGAGCTTCAAATGGGTGTCGTCGCACGGCAGCGACTTCAACCGCGACTTCCACGTCTCCTTCACCGACGACGAACGCGAGTCGGGCACGGCGTTCTACAATTACCGCCGGCAGTCGTTCCCGGCCGAGGAGGCGCACGGTTTCAGCGTGTTCTTCAGGGACGATGACGGCCGGGTGTTTCACACCTACTCGACCTACGGCCGCGGGACGGACATGCTGAACGGCACATACCATTTCCTCGATCTCGTCCCCAAGGGCCGTGACGAGGGCCATCTGGACTACACGATGGATTGGCTGCGCCTCCATGACGCCTACGGCGACCGCTAGACCGCGCGGTTCGGTGTTCCCTTCGCCGGACGGCCCCGATATCTTGGGGCGTGCGCCGAACGGCAGATTGCCTGCCGATCGATCGATCGCCGTGCCGGGGAGCCCATGACCCAACCGTCGACCCGCCTTGCGGCTGCGCTTGCGGCGTTCGACGAGGCCAACGCGGCGGATCCGAATTCCGTCGAGGCCGACGGGCGCGCCTGGCCCAAGGAACTCCTGTACGCCCGGCAGATGACGGCATGGCTCGAACGTTTCGCGCCGGATGCCTCCGAGGCGCTGCAGCTCGCGGCGCGCTGCCAGCACATCCGGCGCTGGGAGATCCCGCGCGACGCCTACCCGCGCGACCGCATCGGCTACCTGAAGTGGCGCACGCGCCTCAAGCAGTACCACGCCGACATCGCCGCCGAGATGCTCGGCCGGGTCGGCTACGACGCGGACACCATCGCGCGCGTGCAATCGCTGGTCAGGAAGGAGCGCCTGAGGCAGGATGCCGAGGCGCAGACGCTGGAGGACATCGTCTGCCTCGTGTTCCTCGAGAACTGGTTCGCCGAATTCGCGCGCCGGCACGAGCCCGACAAGGTCGTCGATATCGTCGCCAAGACCTGGAAGAAGATGTCGCCGGCGGCGCACGAGGCGGCGCTCGCCATGGTGCACCGCCTGCCCGACGAGGCCCGGGCACTGGTCGAGCGCGCGGTCGCGGGCCCGGTGCGGACATAGACCGGAGGGCCGCCATGCACAGATACGATTTCGCCGGACGAAGCGTCATCGTAACCGGTGCCGCCAAGGGCATCGGGCTCGCGACGGCGGAGCGGCTGCTCGACTCGGGCGCCGAGGTGAGCCTGTGGGACATCGACGAGAAGGCCCTGTCCGCGGCGACGGCAGGGCTCGCGGACAGGGGCGCGGTGCAGGCGTTGGTCTGCGACGCCGGCGACTGGACTTCGGTCGAGCGGGCGATGGCGGACACGCTGGCGCGCTTCGCGAAGGTCGACGCGATGGTCGCCAACGCCGGTATCGCCGGCACCATCAAGCCGGCCTGGGAGCAGACGCTCGACGACTGGGAGCGGCTGATCCGCGTCGATCTCTCCAGCGTGTTCTATGCCTGCAAGGCGACGATCCCGCACATGCTCGAACGCGGCTACGGCCGCATCGTCGTCGTCTCCTCGATCGCCGGCCTCGAGGGCGCCCCGAACAACGCCGCCTACAGCGCCGCCAAGGCCGGTGCCATCGGCTTCACCAAGGCGGTCGGCAAGGAGCTCGCCAAGTCGAACATCATGGTCAACGCAGTGGCGCCGTCGGGCATCGACACGCCGCTGCTCGGGGACGTCACCGGGCCGTATCTCGAGTTCGTGCTCTCGAAGATGCCGATCGGCCGGCTCGGGCTCGCCTCCGAGACGGCGTCGCTGATCTGCTGGCTGGCATCCGAGGAGAACTCGTTCTCCGGCGGCGCGGTGTTCGACAGCTCCGGCGGGCGCGCGGTCTATTGAGCGGCGCCATGCCGGGCGCGGAACCCGGTGCGTGTCCGATCTGCGGTCGGCCGTTGCCCGAGGGCGCGGCGATCGACCGGCATCACTGGATACCCCGGACCCACGGCGGGCGCGAGTCGGCGGTGCTGCACGTCGTCTGCCACCGCATGATCCATCGGCTGTTCGACGAGACGGCGCTGGCGACGCGCTATCGCGACGCGCAGACGATCCGCGACCATCCGGAGATGGCCAGGTTCATTCGCTGGGTGCGCAGGAAGCCGCCCGATTTCGTCGACTGGCCGCGAACGCCCCGCAGGCGCAGCCCGCGGCGGCGATAGATCACTATCCGAATGGTTCGCTGCAGCCCGCTCCCCCACCCGGCCACCCACAGCGTACGATACCGTTGGCTGGCCGGGTGGCGGAGCGGGCCGGTGCCGATTCCATGTAAGTGGATGATGCACTAGGAGGGGCCGCTCGCCGCCTGCTCCGGCGCCGGCGCGGAGAGGTCGTCGTCGGTGGCGATGACGATCCTTGCCGGGTCGTCGGCAGCCGAGGCCCACGGTTCCTCGGGATGGTCGTGCAGCACCGGCCCGAACTTGGCGATGCCGAACACGTGGTCGCAAATCCTGCCGTCCGATGACAGCGGCAGCAGCAGGCGTTCGACGCGGCGCGCCTCGCGCGTCGGCAGCACCGCGGGTCCCGTGTAGTAGAGCGGGTAACCATCCTCGACGACGCGATCGAACAGCCGCAGCCGCGTCGCCGCGGCGCTGCCGCGCAGCAGCTCGTCGAGATACCGGCCGGTCTCATCGTGGCCGACGACCCTGACGATCGCCGTGCCGATCAGCACGCAGCGCAGCCGTTTCCCGGGTTCGAGGCGGTACATGAACAGGTGCGGCAGGCAGTCCGGCGGCAGGCCCATGGGATTGATGTCGCGGCGCAGGGGCATGGCGCCCTGGGGCCGGCGTGCGACCCAGAAGCAGAAAACCCGCCGAATCTGGGCATCGGAAATGTGGTCGAGAAAAGCCACTGCCCCTCCCCGCAAAAGGGTGCATGGTTGATCCGCCGTCGGACGGGATCCCACCTCCCGCGGACGTAGCGACAACGGTCGCGGGCCGGCGATTCTTCCTACAATGCAATCAAATTTCCGGGCCGCCGCGACGACCGGCCCGGTGCCGCCGTCAGCCCTGCACCGAGCCCGTCGAGTGGGCCTCGTAGAACTGCTCTTCCTTCGATACCCTGCGCTTCGGGATCGGGTCGTGCGTCCGCCAATAGTTGGAGGCCGCGGCGACGCCGCTGCCGGGGCGCACCTCGACCCCGACGTCGAGCATCGCCATCTCCGCGCCGGCGATCGCCCCCATCAGCATCAGCTCGTTGAGGTCGCCCAGATGTCCGATGCGGAACAGCTTGCCGGCGACCCGCGCGAGGCCGGCGCCGAGGGCGAGGTTGTAGCGCCGGAACGCGACGTCGATGACGTGCGCGCCGTTGATGCCCTCCGGCACCATCACCGCGCTCACCGTATCCGAGTACCATTTCGGCTCGCGCGCGCAGAGCTTCAGGCCCCAGCCCTCGGTGACCGCCGCGCGCACCCCCTCGGCGAAATAGTTGTGGCGGAAGAAGATGTCCTCGAGCCCCTCCTCGAAGATGAGGTCGAGTGCCTCGCGCAGCCCGTAGAGCATCGGCAGCGCCGGCGTGTACGGGAAATAGCCCTGGGCGTTGGTGCTGATCATGTCGGCGAGGTCGAAATAGCAGCGCCGCGAGCGGGCGTCCCTGGTCGCCTCCAGCGCCCGCGGGCTGACCGCCAGGATGCCGAGCCCGGCCGGCAGCATCAGGCCCTTCTGCGAGCCGCTGACCGCGAGGTCGACGCGCCATTCGTCCATGCAGAAATCGATGCTGGCGAGCGAGCTCACCGCGTCGACGCACAGCAGCGCCGGGTGGCCGGCGGCGTCCATGACCCGGCGCAGGCCGGCGATGTCGCTGGTCACGCCGGTGGCGGTCTCGTTGTGGCAGGCGAGGATCGCCTTGATCTCGTGGTTGCGGTCGTTGCGCAGCACCTCTTCGGTGCGCTCGAGCGGCACCCCTTCGCCCCACTCGACGTCGAGGATCTCGACGTCGAAGCCGAGGCGCTGCGCCATGTCGATCCAGAGATGGCTGAACTGGCCGAAGCGCGACGCGAGGACACGGTCGCCCGGCGACAGCGTGTTGGTCAGCGCGGCCTCCCACGCGCCGGTGCCGGAGGACGGGAAGATGAACACCTGTCCCTCGGTCGTCTTGAACACCTTCTTCAGGTCGGTCAGCACGCTCATCGAGAGGTCCGGGAAGCGCGACGAGCGGTGGTCCTCCATCGCGACGAGCATGGCGCGCTGGACGCGATCGGGGATATTGGTGGGTCCCGGAACGAACAGGAAGTTGCGGCCCGTTGTGCGTGTCATGGATATCCTCCCGATGCCTTCTTATGCCCGCGCGCACGGCTGGACGCGCGGCCCCGCTTCATGCATAGCCCGGCGGGCCCGCCAAGGAAAGGCCGCATCGGCACGCTTCGCCGCCGGGCGGCTTCCGGCGACGGCGTCGTCTAGCTCCTGAACGTCAGGTCGGCCGGCGAGATCAGCACGCCGAACTCCTCGCACCAGATGACGACGCTCGAGTAGTTCCCGAGCGCAATGCCCGCCGGAATCGGGAATTTCTGGCTGCCCTTGAAGGCGCGCAGGCGGCCGAGATCGACGAACATCGTGCCCGCGACGTCGGCGGACTGCCGGATCGGCGTCGCCGGCACCAGGTAGACGTGGAATTTCGGTCCCGGGCCGACCTCGAAATCGTCCTCGAGGAACAGCGTGCTCTCGTACACGGTCACCCGCCCGCTCCCGTAATGGATCGGATCGGACGGGTTGGCGTGGATGAAGGTCCCCTCGGCGATGACGGCGGTCCGCTCCTCCGCCGTCAGCGTCTCCATCGCTTCAGGCGGCGGGAAGACGTAGGGGAAGAAGAAGAAGCCCAGCGCCACGCCGAACGCCGTACCCAATACGCCGCCACCCAGGAAGATCGCTATGCCCCGCCACATCGGCTTGCCCTCCGGTTACCCTGTTGGTCCTGCGGCGCCGCCGGCTTGTCCCACCGGCATCCGCCTTCGAATGAACTGGCGCGTCGCCGTCCGCCGGCAACGGTCGAAGGGGCCCCGATCCGCCTCTCCGGCGCCTAGTCCCCGCCGCCGTCCGGCCAGCGGCGGCGCGGCGCCAGCGCCGACTGGAACCAGCAGACGAAGGAGTACATGCTGTAGACCGGCAGCCCGGTCGCACGCCGCACGTCCGCCGCGTAGGGGATCATGTTCGTGCATTCGAGCAGCACCGCGCCGACGTCCGCATGGTCGGCGACGAGCGACCTCGCGGCCGCGACCATGTCGCGTCGCGCCGCCTCGACGTCGAGGCTCGGCTCGTCGCCGAGGATGACGCGCGAGAACTCCGTGCCGCCGTCGGTGCCGGCGACCGGCGTGTCCGCGGCGACCCCGGCGAGCCGCAAATGTTCCGGGCTCAGCGAGTCTGCCGAGATGGTCAGCACGCCGACGCGCCGGCCGGGCGGCAGCGTCGCCTCGATGACCGGTGCCTGCATCAGCGCCGAGGTGGCGACCGGCACGCCGGCCGCGGCGGCGAGTTCCGTCTGGAACAGCGACAGGAACCCGCAATTGGTCGTGATCCCGTCGACGCCGTCGGCGACCAGCTCGCGCGCCGCCTCGAGGAACGGCTCGAGCAGCCCTTCGGCGCGGCGCCGAACGACGCGGTCGGGCGAGGCGCCCCGCACCACCCTGTAATGCACCGGGAACGGCCAGGTCAGCGCGTTGCCCATGTCGCCGGGAATGCGCGGGAAACGGGCGTCGAGCATGATGATGCCGACGCTCGCCCCGTACACCGCCTTGCCGCCCGCTGCGATCACTACCGCCTCCCTGTGATCCCTCGTCTCATGGCAAACCCCGTCGCCTTGACAGTCAAGCATATTCGGTGAACGCTCAGGCCGCGGCCCGCGCGGGGCCGGGACAGGGAGACGGGAGCATGAGCGGGTCGAACGAGTCGACCGGCGCCGAGGCCATGGTGCGGCTGCTCGCCGGCCACGGCGTCCGCCATATCTTCGGCCTGTGCGGCGATACCTCGCTGCCCTTCTACGACGCGCTGGCGCGTCTCCGGCACGGCATGACCCACATCCTGACGCGCGATGAGCGGCACGCCGCCTACATGGCCGACGGCTATGCCCGCGTGACGGGCCGCGTCGGCGTCTGCGAGGGACCGTCCGGCGGCGGCGCCACCTACATCCTGCCGGGCGTCGTCGAGGCCAACGAGTCCTCGGTGCCGGTCCTCGCCATCACCACCGACGTGGCGACCACCGCCGCCGGCCGCTTCCCGCTGACCGAGCTCGATCAAGCGGCGTTGTTCCGGCCGCTGACCAAATGGAACGCCGTGATCCCGCGGGCGGCGCTGCTACCGCGCATGGTGCGCGCCGCGTTCCGCGCGATGACGACGGGGCGGCCCGGTGCCGCGCATCTCGGCTTTCCGTTCGACGTGCAGAAGGCGCCCGTGCCCGAGGCGGAGATCCGTGCCGACCCACGCTTCGGCGCGTTCCCGGCGCGGCGCGCCGCGCCCGACCCGGCGGACGTCGGCGCCGCGCTCGAGGCGCTGCTGTCGGCGCGGGCGCCGGTCGCGATCTGCGGCGGCGGCGTCACCCTGTCCGGCGCCGAGGCCGCGCTCGAGCGCCTCGCCGGCGCGCTCGGCCTGCCGGTGTGCACGACGATCAGCGGCCAGGGCGCGCTCGCCGAGACGCATCCGCTATGCGTCGGCGTGGTCGGCTCGAACGGCGGCACGCCGGCGACGCGGGCCGTGGTCGAGGCGGCCGACCTGGTGCTCTTCGTCGGTTGCCGCGCCGGCTCCGTGACGACCGAGCGCTGGCGCGTCCCGGCGCCGGGCGTGCGCATCGTCCACATCGATGTGGACCCCGCGGTGCCGGGCGCGAACTACGATACCGAGGCGGCGGTCTGCGCCGATGCGCGCCTCGCGCTCGAGGCGCTCGGCCGGGCGCTCGAGGACAGCGGCGAGACGCGCGACTTCGACGGTGCGACGCGCGCGGCGGCGGCCAGGGCCGCGAAGGCGGAAGCGTTCCGCCCGCTCGCCGAGAGCCGCGAGACTCCGATCCGCCCCGAGCGCGTCGTCGATCTGTGCAACCGGCTGCTGCCCGACGACGCCATCGTCGTCGCCGATCCCGGCACGCCGTGCCCCTATTTCTCGGCCTTCTACACGATCGACCGGCCGGGTCGGCACTTCATCTCCAACCGCGCGCACGGGGCGCTCGGTTACGCGGTCGCTGCGGCGATGGGCGCGCAGATCGGCCGCCCCGACTCGAAGGTGGTCTCGGTGCTGGGCGACGGCAGCTTCGGCTTCTCGGTGGGCGAGTTCGAGACGGTGCTGCGGCTCGGCCTGCCGATCACCTTTATCGTGTTCTCCAACGGCGTCTTCGGCTGGATCAAGGCGGGCCAGAAGTCCGGCTTCGGCGAGCGCTATTTCGCCGTCGACTTCTCGCGCACCGACCATGCCGCGGTGGCCGCCGCCTACGGCATGAAGAGCTGGCGCGTCGACGATCCGGAGCGGCTCGAACCGGTACTGCGCGAGGCCTTCGAGGCGTCCGGCCCGACCCTGGTCGACGTCGTCGCCCAGCCGCTGCAGGACGCCGCGGCGCCGGTCAGCGAATGGGTGGCCTGAGGTGCCGGGCGCGCTCGACATCGTCGTCGTCGGCGCCGGCATCACCGGCGTCTCGGCGGCGGAATGGCTGCGCCGCGACGGCCACCGCGTCACGCTGATCGACCGCGTGCCGCCCGGCGATACGCGCCAGGCGAGCTACGGCAACGGCGGCATCATCGCGCGCTGCGCCGTCGTGCCGGTGTCGGTCCCGGGGCTAGCCTGGAAGGCGCCGCGGATGCTGCTCGACCGGGATTCGCCCCTCTATCTGCGCTGGTCGTACCTGCCCAGGCTGATCCCCTGGCTCGTCCCCTTCGTGCTCAACGGCCGGCGCGCCAAGGTCGAGACGGTCGCCCGCGCGCTCGACGCGCTGCTGCACGATTCGGTCGATCAGCACTCTGCATTGGCGCACGGCACGCCCGCCGAGCGCTGGCTCGCCACCGGCGAATACAGCTACCTCTATCGCGACCGCGCCGCCTTCGCGCAGGACGCGTTCGGCTTCGGCCTGCGCCGCGCCTACGGCTTCGAATGGGAGGAGCGGGACCGTGCGACCCTCGCCGAGCTCGACCCGCGCATCGGGCCCGATTACGGCTTCGCGGCCGTGTTCCGGGAGCATGGCTGGATTACCGACCCGGGGCGCTACGTCGCCGATCTCGCCGCCTGGTTCGTCGGCCAGGGCGGGCGCCTGCGCGAGGCCGAGGTCGAGCGGCTGATCCCGCTCGAGGGCGGGCGTGCCGCGCTCGAGGCGGGGGGCGAGCGCATCGAGGCGGATCGCGTCGTCGTCGCCGGCGGCGCTTGGTCGGCGCGGCTCGCTGCCGGGCTCGGCCACCGGACGGCGCTGGAGTCCGAGCGCGGCTACCATCTCTGGCTGCGCGGCGCCAGCGCGGCGCCGCCGCACCCCTACATGCTGGCCGATGCGAAGTTCGTCGTGACGCCGATGCAGGGGGGCCTGCGCTGCGCCGGCCTGGTCGAGCTCGGCGGCCTCGAGGCGCCGCCCTCGCGGGCACCGATCGGCCTGTTCCGCCGCCGCATCCGCCGCCTCTATCCGGATCTCACCTGGGAGTCGGAGGAAAGCTGGCTCGGGCACCGGCCGTCGACGGTCGACAGCCTGCCGCTGATCGGGTCCGCACCCGCCGCGCCGGGCGTCGTCTTCGCCTTCGGCGCGCAGCATATCGGGCTGACCGCGGGCCCGAAGACCGGGCGCCTCGTCGCCGACCTCGTCGCCGGCAGGGCGCCGAACATCGACATGGCGCCCTATCGCGTCGGCCGCTTCGACCGCGCCTGAGCGCGTTTCCGGGCCGCGGGCGGCGCGCGGTCGGAAACCGGATATTGACATCGCCGGCATCGCGTAGGACGGTTCGACATCAAACGAATTTCAGAAAAGCTCGGACAGTGGAGGATTAATCATGCGCAGACTGAGCCTCGCTCTGGCATCGGCCGTGTTGCTCACGGCCGGCGCCGCATCGGCGGCCGAGAAATGGGACATGCCCATGGCTTACGCCGACTCCAACTACCACACCCAGAACGGCAAGCTGTTCGCGCAGGCCGTGACGACGTGCACCGGCGGCGAGCTGCAGGTCGTCGTCCATGGCGGCGGCTCGCTGTTCAAGGGCGACGAGATCAAGCGCGCGGTGCAGACGGGCCAGGCGCCGATCGGCGAGCGGCTGCTCTCGGCGCACCAGAACGAGAACGCGGTCTTCGGCGTCGATTCGGTGCCGTTCCTCGCCTCCTCGTTCGAGGCGTCCGAGAAGCTGTGGAAGGCGGCGCGGCCGACGCTCGAGAAGATCCTCGACGACCAGAACCTGGTGCTGCTCTACGCCGTGCCGTGGCCGCCGCAAGGCCTGTATTTCAAGAAGCCGGTCAATGGCGTCGCCGACATGAAGGGCATAAAGTTCCGCGCCTACAACGCGGCGACGGCGCGGCTCGCCGAGCTCGCCGGCATGCTGCCGGTGCAGATCGAGGCGGCCGAGCTCAGCCAGGCGCTCGCCACCGGCGTCGCCGAGTCGTTCATCTCCTCGGGCTCGACCGGGTACGACCGCAAGGTGTGGGAGCAGCTGTCCTACTTCTACGACACCCAGGCGTGGCTGCCGCGCAACTACGTCTTCGTCAACAAGGACGCCTATGACGCGCTCGACGCGCAGGCGCAGAACTGCCTCAAGTCCGCCTCGCTGCTGGCCGAGGCCGCGGGCACGACGCGCGCGCGCGAGCTCACCGGCTGGTACCTGCAGCAGCTCGCCGCCAACGGCATGAAGGTGCAGGACCCGGGCGAGACGCTCAAGGCCGACCTCGCCAAGATCGGCGAGACGATGTCGGCGGAATGGGCGCAGGCCGCCGGCAGTCAGGGCAAGGCCATCGTCGACGCCTACAAGTCCATGAAGTGACGTCTTCGGGGCCGGACGGCACGCGCACGCCTGCCGTCCGCCTCGCCCGGCCGCAACGGTGCCCGGAGGCCCGGCCGGCCGGAAGGGAGTATATGCACCGATGGCGAGTTTCGGCCGCATCCTGCGCCGCACCCTCGACACGATCTACCTCGCCGCCGGCGGGCTCGCGGCGCTGTTCCTGATCCTGATCCTGGTCATCATCGTCCTCCAGATGGCGGCGCGCTGGTTCGGCTTCGTCTTCCCCGGCTCGACGTCCTATGCCGGCTACTGCATGGCCGCGGCGTCGTTCTTCGCGCTCGCCTATGCGCTCAACCACGGCGCCCACATCCGCGTCGGCCTTCTGCTGACGGCGCTGGGGCCGCGCCGCAAATGGGGCGAGGGCTGGTGCCTGCTGATCGCCGCCGGGCTCGCCACCTATTTCGCGCGCTACGCGATCAAGGGCGCGTACTGGTCGTACAAGCTGAACGACGTCAGCCAGGGCCAGGACGCGACGCCGCTGTGGATCCCGCAGCTGGCGATGGTGATCGGCACGATCCTGGTGGCGATCGCGCTGTGGGACAATCTGATCCGCCTGCTGCTCACCGGGCGCACCAATTTCCGCGAAGAGGCGGTCGACGCCGCCAAGGTCGAATAGGGGCGGCGCGATGGACGAATTCGCGCTCACCGGCGTCTTCCTGTTCACCCTGTTCCTCCTGCTCGGCACCGGAGTGTGGGTGGCGCTCGCCCTGCTCGGCGTCGCGCTCGTCGGCATGGAGCTGTTCACCAGCCGGCCCGCCGGCGACGCCATGATCACGACTATCTGGACCTCGTCGTCGAGCTGGACGCTGACGGCGCTGCCGCTGTTCATCTGGATGGGCGAGATCCTCTACCGCACGCGGCTCAGCGAGGACATGTTCCGCGGCCTCGCGCCGTGGATGGCGCGGCTGCCCGGCGGGCTGCTGCACACCAACATCGTCGGCTGCACGATCTTCGCCGCCGTTTCCGGCTCGTCCGCCGCGACCCTGACCACGGTCGGCAAGATGTCGATCCCCGAGCTGCGCCGCCGCGGCTACCCGGAGTTCATGACGATCGGCACGCTGGCCGGGGCGGCGACGCTGGGGCTGATGATCCCGCCGTCGCTGACGCTGATCGTCTACGGCGTCACGATCAACGAATCGATCTCGAAGCTGTTCATGGCCGGGGTTCTGCCCGGGCTCGTCCTCTCGCTGCTGTTCATGGGCTACGTCGTCGCCTGGCATTTCGCGCGGCCCCGCGAGCGGCCGCAACCCGAGCCGCGCGTCTCGCTGGGCGCGAAGCTGCGCGAATCGCGCTTCCTGATCCCGGTGATCCTGCTGGTGACCTTCGTCATCGGCTCGATGTATCTCGGCTTCGCGACGGCGACCGAGGCCGCCGCCTTCGGCGTCATCGGCGCCCTCGTCCTCGCCGCCGGGCAGGGCTCGCTCAACCGCGCGACCTTCGTCCAAAGCCTGATGGGGGCGACGCGCACCTCGTGCATGGTCGCCTTCATCCTGATGGGCGCCTCGTTCCTGTCGCTGTCGATGGGCTTCACCGGGCTGCCGCGCGCGCTCGCCGAGTGGATCGCCTCGCTCGAGCTCTCGCCGATCGCGCTGATCGCCGCGCTCACCGTGTTCTACATCATCATCGGCTGCTTCCTCGACGGCATCTCCTCGGTCGTGCTCACCATGGCCGTGGTCGAGCCGATGATCCGCCAGGCCGGCATCGACGTGATCTGGTTCGGCATCTTCATCGTCGTCGTCGTCGAGATGGCGCAGATCACGCCGCCGATCGGATTCAATCTGTTCGTCATGCAGGGCATGACGAAGCACGACATGGGCTACATCGCGCGCACCGCGGCGCCGATGTTCGCGCTGATGGTGGTCATGGTCGGCATCCTCGTCGCCTTCCCCGACCTCGCCACCTGGCTGCCCGAGACGATGCGCACGCGGCCGGGGTAG
>JBFHDX010000062.1:0-22088 GCA_041584475.1 Alphaproteobacteria bacterium | reverse complement strand
CCGCGCGGTCGAGGGCGATGCGGACTCTTGCTTCCTCCGCGCCGAGCGCCGAGCCGTGCCGCGGCTTGCCGGCGATCAAGCGCTCGACGAGCCCGAGATAGAGTTCGTAGCCGACGACCTCGGCGGCGGCGGCGATCGCATTGGTCTCCTCCGGCGTGCGCCAGCCCTCGGCGCCGGGTCCGATGCCGACGATCGAGAGCCGCCCGCGCTGCCGTCCGCGGACTCGGATGTCGATCGGTGTCGGGCTGCGGGCGATGGCGCAGGTCGCGCGCCGGGACTTCCGCTTCGGCACGATCAGCTCGGCTTGCGGCCCGGCGAGCGCCAGCGCCGCGCCCTCGGCGACGCCGTGACAGCCGACCTCGCGGAACACGGTTTCGGATGGGTTCACAAGGCGGCGAGCCTCGGCTTCGAGTTCGGCCGCCCCGAAGAAGCGTACCGGCAGACCGCGGCTTTCGGCGAGGGCGAGCACGGCCTCTTCGTCGGCCTTGAGGTCGAGCGACGCGAGGCCGGCGACGGCTTCCGGCGCGAGGCCCGCCTCGGCCAGCGTATCGTCGACCAGCGCACGCAGCTCTTCGGGCGCGGCGTCGCGCTCGCAACCGACCCCGAGCGACAGGACCGGCGGGTGCACGACCAGGGTACGGTGGTTCGCGCGCCCGGCACGGTCGGTGATGAGCAGCGTCAGTTGCCCTTGATCGCGGAACGATGCCGGATCGGGCCACGATCCGTCACCCGCTTCGACGACCAGCCGTACCGGGACACCGGCGAGCAGCTCGGCGGTCAGCGTTTTGGCGAGGTCCGGGTTGGCGACGGTCCATCCCGGTGGCGGCTCGTCGAGGGCGATCCCCGGCCCGATATCGCCGGCCGTGGTGATCGCCGCACTGCCGCCCGTCAGCTCCGCGATCCGGCGGGCCAGTCGATTGGCACCGCGATGGCCACCGAGCAGCGGCACCGCGACCGAGCCGTCCTCGGCCAGCGCGACGACCGGCGGCTCGCGCGTCTTTTCCGCCAGCAGCGGCGCGAGCGTGCGAATCAGGATGCCCGAGGCGCAGATACCGACGATGGCGATGTCCTGCTGGAACAGGTCCTGCAGATGCGCCGCCGTGTGTCGGAACGGCACGTCGGCGCTGTCGGCGCGCCCCACCAGCCCGTGGACAACGGCGCCCGGCAAGGCCGGCTGCAATCGTCGCGCCAGGTCGAGTCCGCGTTGGCTGAGCGTGACGAGCGCGATCGTCATCGCCACGCCTCGCCGCGCCGGTGCACCAGTACCATCGAGAAATAGGGCGCCGTCCCGGCGACCGCCTCGGCGAGCGGCAGGATGCGCTCGCTGTCCATGGTCGCATGCTCGACGTAGCGGGCCGTCGTCGCGAGCCCGAGCCGGTCGAGGACGCGCGCCAGCTTCTCGAGATGGCGGCCGACCTTGATGATCACGGCGGCATCGGCACCGGAAAGGCGCCGCTCGAGCTCGTCTTCCGGCAGCGGCGCCGGTAGCACCAGCAGCACGTCGTTGCGCGCCGCCAGCGGCATGCCGAGGACGGCGGCGGCGGCAGTCAGCGACGAGACGCCGGGCACCACGCGCACGGCAAACCGGTCCGCCATGCGGGCGAAGAGATACATGAACGAGCCGTAGACGAACGGATCGCCCTCGCAGAGCACGGCGACATCGCGCCCCGCCGCGAGGTGTTCGGCGATTTCGCCCGCAGCCCTGTCATAGATCTCCTGCACCGGGAAGCGGTCGCTGCTTAGCGGCATACGGATCGGCACCTCGATGCGGCCGGGGGGAAGGTGCGGCGCCGCGATCGTTCGCGCCATGCTGTCGCCTTCGAGCGGGGCCGGCCAGGCAATCACCGGCACCTCGCGGAGAATACGCTGCGCCTTCAGCGTGATCAGCTCCGGGTCGCCCGGACCGACGCCGACGCCGTAAAGCGTGCCGGTCATCGCTTGTCCACCGACCATTGCGTCACCGTCATCGACGGCCGCCAGCCGTGGCGGGTGCCGACGAGCGACAGGCGCGAGACGGCGAGGCGAACGAGGTCGCCGCCATGCTCACGGCGCAGCGCCGCGAGCGCCGACTCGCCCTCGATCGTCACCGCATTCGCGACCAGCCGGCCGCCCGGCACTAGGGCGTTCCAGCAGCGGTCGAACACGCCCGCTGTCGTGATCCCGCCGCCGACGAAGACGGCATCGGGCGCTTCGAGCCCGGCCAAGGCAGCGGGCGCGCTCTCGACCACGACGTCGAGCTGCGGCACGCCGAGCGTCAAGGCATTGCGCGCGGCCATGGCGGCACGATCGCGGTCGTGCTCGACGGCGATCGCGCGGCCGCCGGCGCGCATCCATTCGACGGCGACCGAGCCGCTGCCGGCGCCGATATCCCACAGCAGCTGACCTGGCTGGGGTGCCAGGGCCGCCAACGTGACGGCGCGGATCTCGCGCTTGGTAATCATGCCGTCGTGCTCGAAAGCGTCGTCCGGCAACCCCGGGATGCGCGCGAGCCGCGCCGCGCCCGGCCCCGCCACGCATTCGACGGCAATCGTGTTGAGCGAAGCGACGGGCCCGTCGCCCCACTGGTGCGCGAGCGCGTCGCGCCGCGCCTCTTGCGCACCACCCATGCGCTCGAACACGCTGATACGGCTCGGGCCGTAACCGCGCGCGGTCAGCATTCCGGCGACGCGGGCAGGCGTGTCCGCGTCCGCGGACAGAATCAGCAGCCGGGCACCGGGAGACACATGCAGGTAGAGCGTTTCCGCCGGGCGGCCGTGCAGCGACAGGCAATCGACCTCGTGCAGCGGCCAGCGCAGGCGTGCCGCGGCGAGGGAAAAGGCGCTCGGTGCGGGAATCACCGCGGCGATCGCCTCGGGAAGTTCGCGCGCCAGCGTCGCGCCGACGCCGTAATGCATCGGGTCGCCGCTCGCCAGCACGACGACGCGCCGACCCTCCGTCTCGCGCAGGGCAGCGACGGAACGATCGAACGGCGTCGTCCAGGCCAGCCGCTGCGCCGGGTGTGCGCAGGAAATATGGGACAGGTGTCGCGTCCCGCCGGCGAGGATTTCGGCGGAGTCGACGAGCGCGCGGGTCGAAGCGGCGAGGCCGTCCACACCGTCCTCGCCGATGCCGACGATCGCCAGCCAGGGTTTCACGTCGCTTCGCCGGCGAGCGCGTTGACGGCCGCGGCGGCGATGGCGCTGCCGCCGAGCCGGCCACGCAGCGTCACGTAGGGAATGTCGCCGGCGTCGGCGATCAGCGCCTCCTTGGCCTCGACGGCGCCGACGAAACCAACCGGAAAGCCGAGGATCAGGGCCGGTCGCGGCCAACCGGCCGCGAGCCCTTCGAGCAGGTGAAAGAGTGCCGTCGGCGCATTGCCGATGGCGACCACCGCGCCGTCGAGCCGATCACGCCACAGTTCGACGGCCGCGGCCGAGCGCGTCGTGCCGAGTTCCTCTGCGAGATCCGGGACCCGTGGGTCGTTGAGCGTGCAGATCAGGCTGTTCGTTTCGGGCAGGCGCGCCTGGATAATGCCCATCTCCACCATGCGGCTATCGGCAAAGATCGGTGCGCCGCCCGCGAGCGCCGCGCAACCCGCCGTCCCGGCCCCATCGGACCACGCCAGATGGCCGACGATCGTCGGGTCGCCGCAGGCGTGCACGATCCGTAGCGCCAGCGCCTCGAGGTCCGGCGGGACCTGTCCGAGGTCGGTCTCGCGCAGGATGGCGGCGTAGGACTCGCGATAGATCGCGTCCGCATCCCGGATATACGGATAGCGCCGCTGCCTCATGATCCCGGCCCGGCGCCGACGCCGAGTATCCAGGCCTCCTCGGTCTCGATGGCGTGGCGCTCCGCTTCCGTCAATCCGCTATCGGCCGCCAGCAGATCACGTAATTCACCGTCGTCGTCCAGCGCAGCCAGACCGCGCGCCGTCGCGGTGACCTGGCCTGCGTCCTTGGGCAGCCCGTCGAGCGGGTCGGCGCCGAACAGCGATGGATAGACCTCCGCGAGTACGACCGCCTTGCCGGGATCGTCGGCCAACCCCGTCTCGAACGGCCAGACTCCCGATGTGCCGGCAATTCGGGCATCGTTACGGATTTCCATGACCCGCGGAATGCCGGTCAAAGCCTGGCTGCCGACCGAGCCAGGATAGGCGAGCTTCCAGACCGGCTGAGCACGCCGCACGCGGTCCTCGCACAATCTGCGTTCGGCAGGTTCGCCCGGCCGGTGGTCACGCAGCCGGCCTGGCGCCAGCCCTTGCCGCCTCTGTGTCGGCGGATGTCCCCAGAACGGAAAAGGTTCGCCGGAAATCCGCCCGTTCAGATCCTCGGCAAGTTCGAAACGGTTGTTGGTGTTGTCATCGGCGTCTTCGATAGCGTGCCCCAGCATCCGCCAGGTCGCCTGCCAGGGGACACCGGCAAGACCCAAAGCCCGCGCCGTGCCCGCCGGAAATCCGAACGGAAAATCGAACCCGACGAGCACGCGTCGACCGCTCGCGGCGAGGCAGGCGACCCGGTCGGCAATGTTCGCGGTCGCTTCGGCCCGGGTCGCCGCGTTGACCGGGTCACCAGCCACCGCCCGGGACTCCTCGCGGCGGTATTCCGCGTACCAGATGCTGTCGGCACCGGTCGTCGGCACCGAAGCGGCGCTCCAATCCACGATCACATATGCATCGAACAGCGGCATTCGGCAGTTTATCCGCCCCCCTTTGCCTTCAGCTTCTGCAGCGTGACAGGGCCGAGCGGATGGTCGGCATGCGGGTACGGACGATGGGTATGCTGATGATGACCGCCATCGTGCGCGTGATGGTGATGTCCGTGCCCCCGATCGCCGTGATCATGGGCGTGCGCATGTCCGTCGGCATCGGTGCCGATGCCTTCGACGTGATGATGATGGCTCGCCTGCGGCAGTCCGACCTCGGCTTCGAACCCCAAGACCTGCTCGCGATATTTGCAGAGCTGGCAGTTCATCAGATTTTGCCCCTCGAGGATCTCGGTCACGCGGTCGACGAAGGTCTCGATGACCTGCGGATGGTCGTTCAGGTACGGCGCCTTGACGAACTCCACCCCCGGATGTCGAGCGGCAACCAGATCCGTATGCTCGTAGATGCGCTTCACGAGCCGTCCGGTGAAGAGAAAGTATGGAAACACGACGATGCGCCGGAAGCCGAGCCGCACCGCATGCTCGAGCCCGGGCTCGACGAGCGGGAAGGTGACGCCTGAGTAGACGGTCTCGGCCCAGCCGAAGCCCATGCCTTCCCAGAGCATTCGCGTCACCTTGGCGACGTTGGAGTTGGCGTCGGGGTCGGAGGCCCCGCGTCCGACCACGACGAGCAAGGTTTCGTGCGCCGGGACGTCACCGCCCGCCCGTGCCAACGCCTCCGCGACGCGGGCACCGGCGGCGTGCAGCATCTTCGGATCGATGCCGAGCTCGCGTCCATAGAGCACTTCCGTGTCCGGGTGCTGCGCCGCCCAGGTGTTGAGCACCGACGGGATATCATTCTTTGCATGTCCGGCGGCGAACAGCATGCCGGGGACGGCGAGGATGCGCGTCACGCCGCGTTCGCGGAGCGCATCGAGCCCGTCGCGGATGACCGGCGTTGCGAATTCGAGGAACCCGCTCTCGACGGGATAGTGCGGCAGGCGCTCGCGCAGGCCCCGTGCCACGGCGGCGAACTGCTCGACCGCGGCCACCTCGCGGCTGCCGTGGCCGCAGACCATGATACCCGTCTCACCGTTCATCGTGCCCGTAGCCGCCTCCCGTCCTGTCCCACGCTTTTAGCAGGAGCGCGGCGTGTGGTCAGGTCAATTCCTTGCCGACGCCGGTCGCCGCCGATTGACGCGCGGCGTGGGCAGTGCCTAAGTCTCGCCGTCATGTTCGACCCGGGAACCGCCTCGCACTCCGTGCTGGTCCTCTTCGCCGCGCTGGTGCTCGATGCCCTGTTCGGCGAGATGGCATTGCTGCTGCGGATGGCGCCACACCCGGTGGTCGCCGTCGGGCGCCTCGTCGGCACGCTCGACCGCAAACTGAACCGGCCCGAGCGCGGTGACGTCGCGCGTTTCTGGCGCGGTGTCTTCGTGGCGGCGGTCGTACCCGCGGCCGCCGCGCTGTTCGGCTGGCTCGTCGCCACCCTTGCGGCTGGGCTGCCCGGTGGCTGGCTGTTGGAGGCGCTCCTCGCCTCGCTGCTGATCGCCCAGCGCAGCCTGTACGAACACGTCGCCGCCGTGGCCCGGGCCCTGCGCCGCGACGGGCTGGCCGCCGGCCGCGCCGCGATCCGCCATATCGTCAGCCGCGACCCGGCAAGCCTCGACGGCCACGGCGTCGCCCGCGCCGCCGTCGAGTCGCTGTCGGAGAATTTCGCCGACGGCGTCGTTGCGCCCGTGTTCTGGTACGCCGTCGCCGGGCTGCCCGGCATGTGCGCCTACAAGGCGATCAACACGGCCGACAGCATGATCGGCTACCGCACGGAGAAGTACCGCACGTTCGGCCGGGCAACGGCGCGGCTGGACGATGGCGCGAGCTGGATCCCGGCGCGGCTTGCAGGCCTCGTCGTCGCCGTCGCCGCGGCGCTGACCGGAAACAACGCCCGGCGCGCGCTGCGAACGATGTGGCGCGACGCGCGCAGCCATGCCTCGCCCAATGCCGGCTGGCCCGAGGCCGCATTCGCCGGCGCGCTTGGTCTCGCACTGGGTGGCCCACGCACTTACGCTGGACAGGGCCTGCGGGAGCACTGGATCGGCGGCGACGGCAGCCGGAAATATGGCCCGCGCGGCATCGAGCGGGCGCTCCGCCTCTACCTCGTGGCCTGTGCGGCGAACGCGGTTGTCGCCGCGGCGATCGCGGTGGTCCGGGTTTTGATCCTCTGACCCCGCCCGGGATCTGCTGCGCCGGCGGCGACGCGAGTCTTCTCGCCTAGCCGTCGTCCTCCGGCCGGGCGCGCCCCATTGCGTCCGGACCGATCCGAAGGCGATGGATGATGGCGGGATACAGCGTCATCAGGGGCACCAGGGCCAGGATCAGGACGATCCGGAAATCCTCGTTGACGGCGTCCCCGTCCGGCAGGACCAGTGCCGCCGTCAGCGCCACGACGACGATCACCAGCGCCAACGTCATGACGAGCGCAGGAAGATCGGTCGCCCGGGTGCTGGAATACAGGTCGGTGAATGCGATCGAGGCCGGGCCGGTTGCACCCGGATTCGCGACGTCATTGTCGACAGCCCGGGCGAGGATCAGGTGTGCGGGAAGATAACCGGCGAGCGATGAGGCTGCGGCATAGGCCATGAACATCAGTAGCCCGCTCGCACTGTCGGCGATGACGTCGGGGCCGGGGAGTCCGACGACGGACCGGAAGAACGCGTAGGCCAGCGTCACGACGACCGCGTTGAACAGCGGCAGCCCGACGGTCAGTTCCCAGTAGCGGCGGGGTCTGGTGGTCGCGTGGCTGTTACTCATCCGAGTCCATTTCCCATATTGCCGGTCGCGGGCCGCTCGGCGCGGGTACCGGTCGCCCGATCCAACGCTGGTCTCGACCGCGCGTGCGACCAGTCTCGATCGGATCCGCGAAAAGCGGTTTGCGATAGCATGGATGGCCGTTCGGTTTCCTGTCCCCGGCGCAGTATCGCTGGATCGGGTTTCGGAATGCCTAACGGCGGCGATCATGACGGCGCCAGCGCTATACGCCAGCCCGCCAACATCGCGCAACTCCTCGCCATCGCACAACATGCAAAGCGGGCGCCGTCCGGCGCTATCTCGCCACGGTCACACGAATTCCCGTTGCCGGAATGCGTCGACGAGCGTCGTCCCCGCCCGGGCTGGCGTCCCTCACACGCCGCGTTCGGCGATCGCCAGTAGGGCGTCGAGATCGCAGTGCTCCTCCAGGTGCCCGGCGAGCGCGTCGAGCGTGGCGTCGACCCTCGCTTCGTAGGCCTCGCTGGCCGGACGACCGTCGCGAAGTCGCGCCAAGAAGGCGCGGCGGAACGCATCCGATGCGAACAGCCCGTGCAGGTAGCAGCCCATGACCAAGCCGTCGGCCGAAATCGCGCCGTCGGGTCTCGGCGCACCATCCGGTCCGGTCAGCTCGATCATCGGGCGCGCGAGGCCGGGTCCCCGCGTCCGGCCGATATGCATCTCGTAACCGCGCACCGGCGCACCGGTGGAGAGATCGGTACCGGCGGCCTCGACGAGGCGCTTTTCGCCGGCAAGGACCGTCTCGACATCGAGCAGGCCGAGACCTTCGCCCGCACCGGGGGCGCCCTCGGCTCCGTCAGGGTCGGCCAGATGGCGGCCGAGCATCTGGAAGCCGGCGCACAGCCCGACGACCGCTTTGCCCTGCCGCAGATGCGCACGGATGTCGGTGTCCCAGCCCTCACGGCGCAGCACGTCGAGGTCGGCGATCGTCGATTTCGAGCCGGGCAGCAGTATCAGGTCGGCAGCGGCCGGTAGCGGCCGGCCCGGCTCGACGATGTCGATGGCGACGTCGGGCTCCGCCGCGAGGGGATCGAGGTCGTCGAAGTTGGCGATGCGCGAGAGCCGCGGCACGGCGATGCGGATGTTGCGGGCCGGCACGTCGCCACGACGGTCGAGCGCCACCGCGTCTTCCGCCGGCAGCGCCCGCGCACCCTCGAACCACGGGATCACGCCGTGGCAGACGAGACCGGTACGCTTGCCGACGATGTCGATCGCCGTCGCGAACAGCGACTTGTCGCCGCGGAACTTGTTGACGAGATAGCCGCGCAGCAGCGCGCGCTCGTCCGGCTCGACCAGCGCATGCGTACCGACGAGACTTGCCAGCACGCCGCCGCGGTCGATGTCAGCCACCAGGATCACTGGCACCCGGGCCGTCAGCGCGAAACCCATATTGGCGATGTCGCCGTCGCGGATGTTGATCTCGGCGGGGCTGCCGGCCCCTTCGACGAGCACCAGATCGACGCCATCGCCGAGCTGCGCGAAGCTCTCGAGCACGCGGGGCAGCAAGCCCGGTTTCAGCGCCTGGTAGTCGCGCGCGCCGGCGGTACCCTCGACACGGCCGTGTACCACGAGCTGCGCGCCGGTGTCGGACTGCGGCTTCAGCAGCACCGGATTCATGTGCACCGACGCCGGCACGCCGCAGGCGCGCGCCTGCAGCGCCTGGGCGCGGCCGATCTCACCACCGTCGGGGGTTACCGCGGCGTTGTTCGACATGTTCTGCGGCTTGAACGGGCGGACCGAGAACCCGCGCCGCGCATACGCCCGTGCCAGGCCGGCGACGATCAGCGATTTGCCGACGTCGGAGCCGGTGCCCTGCAGCATCAGCGCGGCGCTCATGCGCGATACGGGTGGGCCACGCCCGCAGTGCCGTCACCCGGCGGCCGGATATCCCGGTGGTCGGGGAAGCTTGGCCTAACGGGCGACGGTCCGGTCATGGCCGCGCGCTATTGCGTCACCGTCAGCGAGCGGCGCAGGGCTTCGGCGTGCGGATTGGAATGTTTGCGCTCGATAACGATCGGCTTCGTGCCCAGCTCCGCTCCGTAATATTGCTTGTTCAACGACTCGCGCGGCTCGAGGATCGAGCCTTCGAGACTGACGCCGATATAGGCGCCTTTGGAGCGCGAATAGACGAGCACATCGACGCTGCCCAGCGTTGCCGCACCCTCGATGCCGCCGCCAATGGGGCCCGCCGCGACCCCGATGTCGCCGCCGAGCTTGATCTTGTTTCCCTTGACGATCGTGTTCACGCCGCGGTCGGTCATCAGCAGCAGGATGACCTCGGAGGCCGAGCCGCCGATTTGAAGGCCGATGCTCGCGGCGCCCAGCGTGTAGAAGGCGGGATAACTCCAGCTACCGCTCTTGTCGCGCGCGAGCATCACGCCGCTGCCGCCCTCCAAACCGAGTCCGAGCGCGCCCTTGATCATCTGCGGTACGACGACGACGCCCTTGGCGCTCTTGAGGTAATGGCTGACCGAGCCCCCGATCGTGCTGTCCCTTTTCATGCTCTGGACGGCGAGCTGTGCCTTGGTGACGAGCTCTTCGGCGTCGCTCGCGGCGAGCGCCGGCACCACTGATGTCAGCATGATGGCGAATGCGGCCGCCAGCGATGTCAGTCGTATGGACATATCGTCGAACCTCCGTTGAAAGATTGGCCGCAACGTGCGGGTCGTGCGACCGGATATAGTCTCACGATGCGCTAATGTCATGCGCGTTTGGCGATTTTGGGGCGGTATCGAGGCTGCCGATACAGGTCTCGATATCGAGCTACGGCTTGATGCCCCTGACGCCCATGGCATGGCGGACGGGGGAATTTCGGCCGAGGGGCTATCGGAAAAGTCGCATCGAACTGCTAGAGTTGGTGCGCCTGCTGGTGCGAAGCGTCGAAGTGGAGGAGTACGATGTCTCTTGCAGTTCTCTGGACTCCAGCCGCAATCACCCTCGACCAGATCGGAACCAAGCGGTTTGTCGACCTGTCGGATGGCGATACCCCGAACATCCGCATGAATGTCCGCATGCTCAGCATCGACACGCCGGAGAAGAACCGCACCAATACGGGCATCCGCAACATCGCCGAGCTCGATACGTTGTTTCCGCAAATGGCCGACTGGATCGAGAGCGGCGCCTCTCCGGTCCACGGCAATCTTGCCGCGCATCTGGTGCCGCGCCTGCGGGCGCCCGGAGCGGCATCGCGCCATGTCGAACAGGGCAAGAAGGCGACGGAGTTCCACGGCCAGCTCGTCGAGCAGTTTCTGAGACGGAGTTCCGGACGGCTGCGCAGCATCTTTGTCCGCGTCGCCGACCAGCCGTTCGACCGCCATGGTCGCCTTCTCGCTTACGTCGCCCCATCCTATTCGGCGAAGGAACGCGCGGAAATGACCCGCCTCGAGCGCGCGACGTTCAACTACCGCATGGTGGAAGGCGGCTGGGCGGCGTCATTCATCCTCTTCCCGAGCATTCCGGGCGAGCTCGATCTGCCCGACTTCCGCAAGGCCGCGCAGGCGGCGTTCGAGGAGGGTCGCGGCGCCTGGGCCGATCCGGCCGCGCTGACCGGTTACGAGTTCCGGTCGCTCGAGCGGCTCGCCGTCATTTTCAAGAAGCTGCAGGCGGGACAGAACGTCGATGCATCGACCCGCTTCTCCTGGCTTTACCGCTATTGCGCCGACATGACGACCGGCGAGCTGTTCGGACCCCACGAATATGAGCGTGTCAAGCCGTACGATCGCATCTTCATCTGGCAGGACGATGTCCGCCGCGCCGTTGCCGAACTCAACCTGCGTCCCGCGGGACGGATAGCGGGCTGACGCCGCAAGCCGTACCGAAGACCCGGGTGCGGGCGCGACCGCCCGCCGCGATCGTTGCATGCGACCGCAAGGCCCTCGCGAATCGGCAGGACGCGCGGTCGACGCTAGAATTCGACGCCGATCTGCGCCTTGACGCCGTCGCGGAAATGATGCCGCACCTCGGTCATCTCGGTCACCAGGTCGGCGGCCTCCAGCAACGGCTCCTTGGCGTTGCGACCGGTCACCACGACGTGCAGGTCCGGACGCCGGCCGGCCAGCGTTGCGACCACCTCGGCCAGCGGCAGGTAGTCGTAACGCAGCACGATGTTGAGTTCGTCGAGGATGATCATGCGAAACGTCTCGTCCTCGATCATCGTCCGCGCGGCCGCCCACGCCGCTTGCGCCGCGGCGATGTCCCGCTCCCGATCCTGCGTGTCCCAGGTGAAGCCCTCGCCCATCGCCTTCATGACGCAGAGTTCCGGGAACTGCTCGAGCACCTTGCGCTCGCCCGTCTGCCAGACGCCCTTGACGAACTGCACGATGCCAACCTTCATGCCGTTGCCGACGGCACGGATGGCCAGACCCATCGCCGCGGTCGTCTTGCCCTTTCCCTTGCCGGTGTGGACGATCAACAGGCCTTTTTCCTTCGTCTTCGTCGCCAGGATCTTGTCGCGCGCCGCCTTGCGCTTCGCCATCTTTTCGGCGTGGCGTGCGTTGATCTCCTCGCGGGTCATGCCTTCGGTCTTCATTCACCATGCTCCTGCCGCCGCCCCTCGTGGATCACGATACGCGCCGGGGCCGTCCGACGCCAGGCACCGGTCGTCACCGCCTCGCGCAGCGCCCAGAGGATGATGGCGACCTCAAGCAGAAAACTCCAGTGGAGCACGAAGTTCCAGACCCACCAGTCGAATCGCGCGGGAACGTCGACAAGAACGAGGCGAGTGGCGTTCCACGGATAGAGCCAGGCGATGCCGCCGGCCACCGTGTCGAGCAGCAGGTGCAACATGATGCCGGCCAGCAGCGCGGCGCCGTCGCGCCACGGAATCCGCAGGCGGCCGAGCAGCAGCACCGCGACGACCGCGAGCAGCAGGATCGGCCAGAAGATCGGGATGTGCGTCCAGTAATCATGGTGCAGCGTCCGGCGCTCGTCGGCGACGTAGAAATACAGAAGGTCGACGTCCGGCAGGACGGAGGCGGCGAGTCCGACGACCAGCAGACGGCGGACGCCCGGGCCGTCGCGGTCGAGGATCGGCGCGAGGCGACGGACGAGCAGCCAGCCGGCCGGCAGATGGGCGATCAGCACGGCGGCCGGCCATTGTTTCCCCCGGCAACGATGCGCACCGGCCCCTCGAGGGCGCAGGGGCCGGTGCGCCGGACGCCACCGCCGGGAACGGGCGCCGCATCCGGGATACGAGGGCGGCGCCGGGAGAGATACGGTGGCGTCGGTCTCACTTCGCGGCGAGCTGTTGCAGCGCCGCCGCAGCGGTCACGAGGCGGACGAACTCGGCACGGTAGCCGGACGCATCCTCGCCGCGGGCATCGCTGGCGATCCGTGCCGAATCCTCGTAGCCGAATCCCTCGAGCTCGTCGCTGTCTCGCAGCAGCTGCCCGAAGCCGGCGACCGCGGCGGCAAAGCGCGCGTCGGCAGGGGCTGCCGCGAAGCTCGTGCGCGCGGCCGCCACGAGGGGCATCTCGATCAGGCGGCTCTGCGCGCCGCCGGGCAGCCTGTAGCGGATCCGCAGCCAGGCGGTCTCGTCGAAGTGCTCCGGGTCGCTGCGCACGGCGGCCCCGTAGCGCAGGTTATCGATCCGACGCACGGCGCCGCCCGGCGGCACGAGCTCGTAGAGGGCGGTGACGCTGTGGCCGCTGCCGACCTCGCCGGCGTCGATCCGGTCGTTGCGGAAGTCCTCGCGCGCCAGCAGCCGCGTCTCGTAACCGATGAGGCGGTATTCGGCGACCCGCGCCGGATTGAACTCGATCTGCACCTTCACGTCGTCGGCGACCGGAAACAGCGTCGAGCTGATCTCGTCGACCAGCACCTTGCGCGCCTCCATCAGGTTGTCGATGTAGGCGGCGTTGCCGTTGCCCGCCTGAGCCAGCTGCTGCATCAGCCGATCGTGCAGATTGCCGCGGCCGAAACCGAGGACGGAGAGATAGATCCCGGTCTCGCGCTTGGTTGCTATCAGGTCCTCGAGCGCGTCCGGGTCGCTGATGCCGACATTGAAATCGCCGTCGGTCGCCAGGATCACGCGGTTGACCGCACCGTCGCGGAAGGACTCCTCGGCAAGCTCATAAGCGAGCCTGATGCCGGCGCCGCCGGCGGTGCTGCCGCCGGCCTGCAGCCGGTCGATCGCGGCAAGGATACGGCCCATATCGCGGACCGCCGTCGGCCGCAGCACGATGCCGGCATTCCCGGCGTAGGCGACGATCGCGATGCGGTCGTCCTCATCCATTTGCTGCGCGAGGATGCGCAGCGAGCGCTTGACCAGCGGCAGCTTGTCGGCGCTGTGCATGGAGCCCGACGTGTCGATCAGGAAGACCAGATTGGCGGGTGGTCGCGAGCGCCGCGGGATGTCGTAGGCGCGCAGCCCGATCCGCAGGAGCTGCCGGTCCGCGCCCCAGGGCGCGTCGAACAGGGCGATATCGGCGCGGAACGGCTCCTCGCGCGACTCGGGCAGCGGATAGGCGTATTCGAAATAGTTGATCAGCTCTTCGGTGCGAACCGCGTCCGCAGGCGGCAGGATACCCTCGGACAAATGGCGACGAACGATCGCGTAGGACGCCGTGTCGACGTCGACCGAGAAGGTCGAGACGGGCTCCTCGGCGACAAGCTTGACCGGGTTGTCGTCGAACTGCGGGAAGCGGTCGCGCCCCTCCTCCCAATACGCCCCCTGCGCCGGCATCGACCGCGAGAGATATCCCCCGGCCGCCGTCGTATCCGTCGAATACACGCTGTCGCTGACCCTGGTCGAGCAGGCCGCGAGCAGGGCCGCGGCGACGACCAGCGTGACTGTCGCTGATGATCTCATACCGGTTTCCCCCGACGGGACCAGCCGGCCCCGTTCTCGTCGTCTCGGTGAATCGCTCTAGCCGGAGCAGTGTGCGGGACAAGCTTGACCGTGTCGGGACGGAGTCGGGGCGCTTCCGGGGCAGATCTCGGACGCCGGCGTCCGCGCTGCGCCGACAGTGCGAACAACGGCTGCAACGCCCCGCCTTGGCGGCCGCCGCCAAATTTCTGCCTGATTTCGCCTTAGCGGTCGGGCAGAGGTAGGAAGTCGAAGCGCGCGGCGTCGGCGCCCAGCATGTCCGCAAGCGGGGAGGGGGCGGCGCGCTGCTGCGTCATTCGCGGCGGGAGCGCGACCTGCACGAAATCCTGTTTCGCCGTGCCCGTCAGGATCGTGAACAGGGCGACGACGGGACGACCGCCGGCGACCTGACGCGCCTCGTCCAGGCGACCGCCGAGATCCCCGGGCGGCAGTGCCCGATATTGCTGGGCCGGCGGCGCCAATTGCGGATCGACGATGAGCATAGTGGCGACCATCGGTGCGGCGGGCGCGGCACTCTCGGCCGGCCGCGACGGGGCGATCTCGTCGCGGGCCATCAGACCGGGGGCGGGCCGATTGCCGGCGACGGCGCGATCGCCGACGTTCGCGGCACCCTCCGTCGCGGTTTCGCCGGCGCCCTGCGGCGGCGTCTCCGGGACGACCGCCATCGGCGCGTCGGCGCGCGACTCCTGCGACTTCGCGAACGCGTCCACGTCGGGCTCGGTGGTGCTTTGCGGCGACAGCGCTTCGCGTGCCGGGTCGTCGAGCACGCGCGAGCGGCGCTCCGCCTCGGCGAAGCTCTGTTTGCGAGCCGGCGCATCGAGCGCGCCGACGGGCGCGCGCTGCTGTTCCGACTGAGCCGCTTGCTGCAGCTCGAACCGGTGCGAGATGAGGTACTCGCGGCCGAGCACGAACGCCACCAGCAGACTCGCGGCAATGCCCGCAAGCGGTCCACCCCATCGACGGATCGCGCCCCGTCGGGCCACGCGCAGCCCGACGACGTTGTGCCGCAGACCAGCCTTGCGACGTGCATCCGCGGCGATCGACGCGGCGTGGCCGACCGGCACCTGCCGCCGCACGTCGTCGATGTCGGCGGCTTCCAGCCGCCTGACCTCGTCGTCGCTGGCTTCGGCCGCCGCGATCACTTCGAGCAGCCGCGCCGCCGGTGTTCCGGCGGACCCGGCGAGGCGCCTTGCCAAGGCGGTGGCACGCGTCGGATCGACGCCGAGCGCGGCGAGATCCGCTCGCACTTCATCGGGGGCGCGCGTCTCGAGCGATGGCTCGTCCGCAAGTATAGCCAGCAGTCGTGTGGCAGGGGTCACCGCGCCGCTCATGCCGCCTGCTCCGACAGATAGGCCCGCACCGCACGCTTCAGCCGCTTGCGCCGATTGGCGATCTCCGCAGCGGAAACGCCGAGTTCGCGCCCGAGAGCGTCCGTCTCCTGCAAGTCGTGCACGAGCATGAGCTCGGCCATACGGGCGAGATCCGCATCGATACGCCGCAGATGTTCGAGCAGCCGGCGTTGCTCCGAGCGCCACTCCGCGGTGCGCTCCTGGTTCGGCGCATCGTCCGCCGGGTCCGGTGGCCAGCGATCGCCGACCGGATCGTTCGGCGCCGCAGCCGTGGTACGGTTTTCCACCGATTCGGCGGCGTGGTTGATGTCGCTCACGACGACCCCGGCAAGATGCTGGAAAAGCGTGCAGTTCTCGGGGTTCCAGAGCCGAACGCCGGCGATCGTCTTGGAAATCGCATCGTTCACGAAATCCTCCGCCTGGGCGGCCCCGGGGGGCGGTTCACCGGCGCGCCCGCGCCATGTCATGCGATAGAGACGTGATATCGCCAGCAGCAACAGCCTGGGCACCAGGTCGTCCCAGTCCTGCGCCGCCCAGTCTGTGGACCGCCCGCTCATGACCGGCGCATGATAGCGGAAGCCGGCCGGACGGTCTGCACGCGGCGCCGACGCCGTGACCGGCCCGCCCGCACGCAGGGGCACGGAGGTCCCTCCTTCGAAGGGTCTCCGTGTCCCCCTGTATCCGCGCGTCGCCGTCGTGCTCATGACAGCAGGACAATCGTCAGTTCAGCGTCTCCATCGCCTGGGCGGTTCTGGCCACGCCGACGAGGCGCAGGAACTCGGCACGGTAACCGAACCGGTCCTCGCCACGCGAGGCCCGCGCGATGCGCTCGACGTCATCCAGCGAAAACGCCTCGACATTGACCGCACCGCGCAGGATCTGGCCGAAGCCGGCGACCGCGGTCGCGAAGCGGGCCTCGGCCGGCGCCGAGTCGAACGACGTCCGCGTCGAATGCAGGACCGGCTGCTCGACCAGCGTGCTGGTCGCCGCGCCCGGCATCTTGTAGCGCAGCCGCAGATGCGCGACTTCGCCGTTCCTCTCGCCATCGGTGGTGGCCTTTCTGCCGTAGCGCAGATCGTCGTAGAGGCGGGACGCGCTGTCCGGCGGCGTGATCTCGTAGAGCGCGGTTACTTCGTGGCCGCTGCCGACCTCGCCGGCGTCGACCCGGTCGTTGTTGAAGTCCTCGCGGTTGAGCAGCCGCGTCTCGTAACCGATCAGGCGATATTCGGCGACATAGGCGGGATTGAACTCGACCTGGATCTTCACGTCGTCGGCGATGGTGAACAGCGTCGACCCCATCTCGTCGACCAGCACCTTGCGCGCCTCCATCAGGCTGTCGATATAGGCGGCGTTACCGTTGCCGGCCTGAGCCAGCTTCTGCATCAGCCGATCGTTGAGATTGCCGCGACCGAAGCCGAGGACCGAGAAATAGATGCCGGTCTCGCGCTTGCGCGCCGCGAAATCCTCGAGCCGCTCCGGATCGGAGATGCCGACGTTGAAGTCGCCGTCGGTCGCCAGGATCACGCGGTTCACGGCGCCGCCCCGGAAGTTCGCCTCGGCCAGCGCGTAGGCCTGTCGAATGCCCTCGGCACCGGCCGTGCTTCCGGCCGCCCGGAACGCATCGAGGGCGGCGAGAATGCGCGACTTTTCCGATCCCTTTGTCGGCTCCAGCACGACCCCTGCAGAACCCGCATAGGCGACGATCGCGATGCTGTCCTGCTCGCCCATCTGCTCGACCAGCATGCGCAGCGACTTCTTCAGCAGCGGCAGCTTGTCGGGCGACTTCATCGATCCCGAGGTGTCGACGAGGAACACCAGATTTGCCGCCGGTCGGGTCTCGACCGGAACGTCATAGCCCTGCAGGCCGATCCGAATGATCTGCGTGCCGCGATCCCACGGCGAATCGAACAGCGCGACATCGGCACGGAACGGCTCCTCCGCCGAGGCCGGCAGCGCATAGTCGTAATCGAAATAGTTGATCAGCTCCTCGGTGCGCACCGCGTCCCGCGGCGGCAGCACGCCGTCGTTGAGGTACCGGCGAACGATGGCGTACGACGCCGTGTCGACATCGATCGAGAAGGTCGACACCGGCTCGTCGGCGACCAGCTTCACCGGGTTGTCTTCGAAGTCCTCGTAGCGCTCGCGCTCGGTGCCCTGCGGCGGCAGCGGCGCGATCGCATCCCGGGCGGCGAGGCCGCCGGAGGACTTGCCGGCGGCGAGGCGCTCCGACTCGGTCATCGGCGCCGCGACGGCCGGCAGCTGCTGGGCGTAGTGCTGCATCAGATCGCGGCGGCCCTCGGCCGATTCGCGCGGGCGCAGCTGCGCTGACGCGTCGGCCGGCGGATTCGCCCGGATCGGCCGGTTTGCCTGCTTCGACGGCTCGACCTGCGAGACGCGCATCGGCACCACCCGGTCTTCGACGAGGTAGAGTTGGCCGAGCAGTGCGGCGGCCGAGACCCCGGCCAGCAGGATGCCGGTCACGCCGGCAACCGCAATGGTCTTGCGCTTCATGGAATGGCTCCTTCCGTTCAATTCCCGAATGAAATGCGTTTCAAAGGGGTATGCCGACGGGGAGCCCGCTCGATGCCAACGGGGGGGTGAAAATCGTGCGCGCGGACGAAGGCGGTGGCGCCTCGCGCCGCGACCGTCGCCGGGTATCGCTACGTCATGCAGGGGCCGGTCCGGACGGTCGCCTGGCTCGAACCAGGGAGCTCAGCTCGCCGTCGCCGAGCCTGCCGCCAGCCTTTTCAGAACGGCGTGGCTGCTGTTCGATCTGGGCCGCCACAGACCGCGCTCCTGCGCCTCGACCAGGCGGTCGGCGATTTCGCCCAGAGCAGCTGGATTGTGTTGCTCGATGAAGCCGCGCACCGCCTCGTCCGCCAAATAGGCATCGTACACCGCGTCGAAATGATGGTCGGCGACGCAGCGCGCGGTCGCAGCGAAGGCGAACAGATAGTCGACCGTCGCCGCCATCTCGGACGCGCCCTTGTAACCGTGGCGCATGACTCCGGCGATCCATTTCGGGTTGACCACGCGGGCGCGCACGACCCGGGCGATCTCCTCGTCGAGCGTCCGGACCCGCGGCGACTCAGGACGTGAATGGTCGTTGTGCCAGACCGCCGGCTGCACGCCGGAAAGCACGCGGACCGCCGCCGTCATGCCGCCCTCGAACTGGTAGTAGTCATCCGAGTCGAGCAGGTCATGCTCGCGGTTGTCCTGATTGTGGATCACCGCCTCGACCGATTTGAGCCGGGCCTCGAACAGGCCGTGCGCCGCCTCGCCCTCGCCACCGGCGCCGTAGGCGTAGCCGCCCCAGGCGATGTAGGCGCGCGCCAGATCCGCGTCCGACCGCCAGCCGCGTTCGTCGATCAGGGCCTGCAGGCCCGCCCCGTAGGCTCCCGGGCGGGAGCCGAAGACGCGCGTCGCCGCGCGCCGCAGGGCGGAATCGGCATCGCCGCCCGCGGCCGAAAGGCGCCGCGCATCGGCCCGAACCCGCGCCGCCATCGGGTTCACCGCCTCGGGCTCGTCGAGCGCAGCGACCGCGCGCGCCGCCGAGTCGACGAGGTCGATCAGCGCCGGAAACGCATCGCGGAAGAACCCGGAAATCCGCAACGTGACGTCGACGCGCGGCCGCCCGAGCACGTCGGCCGGCACGACCTCGAAGCCGGTGACGCGGCGCGACGCCGCATCCCAGGTCGGCCGAACGCCCATCAGGGCAAGCGCCTGGGCGATGTCGTCCCCGCCGGTCCGCATGTTCGACGTGCCCCAGGCCGAGAGCGCCATCGCCTGGGGCCAGGCACCGTGTTCCTGGGCGTGCCGTTCGACCAGCATCTGCGCCGATTTCCATCCCAGCAGCCAAGCCGCCGGTGTCGGTACGGTGCGGGTATCGACGGAGTAGAAATTGCGGCCCGTCGGCAGCACGTCCGGCCGGCCGCGGGTCGGCGCCCCGGACGGGCCGGGCTCGACGAAGCGGCCGTCGAGGCCGGCAAGCAGGCCTCCGATTTCCGCCTTGCCGCACGCGAGCACCGCCGGACGCAGCGTCCGTTCGACCCATTCGAGGACGGCTCGGCTCGCCGCACCGGGCGCGTCGCGCTCGCCGCCGACCAGCCGCCGCGCATACGATTCCAGCCGCTCCACCGTGTCGCCATTCGTGCGCCAGCTGCCCGCGCCGCTCAGGTCACGCGGCCGCGGGCCGGTCCAGGCCTCGCCCATCGCGCAGTCGAGCGGATCGAAATCATGCAGGCCCAGATCACCGGCGATGGCGCGGATCAGTGACGCTCCGGCACCGTTGCCGCCGTCGCGCGGCACGCGCGACAGCGCCACCAGCAGATCGACGAGCAGGTCGCCCGCTGGTGCCTCGCCGAACACATGAAGCCCGTCCCGAATCTGCATCTCCTTCAGTTCACACAGATAATTGTCGAGCGCGGCCAGCATATCGGGTTCCGTGGCTCCGACGCGAACGCCGGCGTCGCGGTCGAGACCGATCGACTGCGCCAGCTCGAGGACCTGCTTGCCGAGCAGCTCAAGCCGGCGCGGGTCGACACCCGCGGCCTCGTAATATTCGTCGACGAGCTGCTCGAGATCGCGCAGCGGACCATAGCTATCGGCCCGCGTCAGCGGCGGCGTCAGATGGTCGACGATCACCGCCGCGGTGCGCCGTTTGGCCTGGGTGCCTTCGCCCGGGTCGTTGACGATGAAGGGATACAGGTTGGGCAGCGGGCCGAGCGCCGCCTCCGGATAACATTCCTGCGACAGGGCCAGTGCCTTGCCGGGCAGCCACTCGAGGTTTCCGTGTTTGCCCAGATGGACGACGGCGTGCGCACCGAACGCTTCGCGCAGCCAGGCATGGAACGCCAAATAGTTGTGCGGCGGAACCAGCGCCGGATCGTGATACGAGGAGACGGGATCGATGTTGTAGCCTCGCGCCGGCTGCAGGCATACAGAGACGTTACCGCAGCGCCAGGCCGGTACCGCGAAGGCGCCGCAGTCGGTCTCGCCAGGCAGGAAATACGGATCGCGCTCCGGCGGCCCCCACCGCTCGCTCACTGCATCGCGCAGCGATCCGGGCAGGCGGGCGAAAAACAGCTGATAGTCGCTGAACGGTAGGGTCTCGCGGATGTCACGGCCCCGGACGGCCGCATTCGTCGGCCCTGCGGCCAGCCGCTGCACCAGCGCGTCGCCGGTCGCCGGCGCGTCAGCGACGCGGTAGCCGGCGGCAGCCAGCGCCCGCAGAACGATGACCGCGGACGCCGGCGTATCGAGCCCGACCCCGTTGCCGATGCGGCCGTCCCGGTTCGGATAGTTGGCCAGGACCAGGGCGATCCTGCGTGCCGTCCTCGGGGTGCGGCGGAGCCTGGCCCAGCTTGCCGCCAACGCGGCAGTGAAATCGACGCGATCATCGACCGGCACGTATTCGACGATATCCGCCTCGCTCGCCACGTCGCGGCGACTGCGGCCCTTGAACGAGACGGCGCGCGCGAGGATCCGGCCGTCGACTTCCGGCAGCGCGACGTTCATCGCGATGTCGCGGGCCGACAGGCCACGCATCCCCGCGCGCCAGGCGGCTTCGGTGCCGCCCGAGAAGACGACCTGGAGCACCGGGCAACCGGCACCGTCGAACGGCGTCTCGCCGCGCGACGCACCCGGGCCGGAGACGGCAAAGCCGGTGGCGTTGAGGATGACATCCGGCGCCGCCTCGGCGAACAGCCGACGAATCGCGGCATCGCAAACCGGATCCTTGAGGCTCGTCGCGTAGACCGGCAACGTGTCCACGTCGTGACGCGCCAGCGCATCGACGAGGGCATCGACCGCGCGCAGATGTCCCGCCTGCAGCAGCGCGCGGTAGAACACGACGGCCGCGAGCGGACGCTCTCGGCAGCGCGGCACGTCGCCGGAATCCGGTCGCTCGAGCCCTGGCCAGTAGATCCCGCAGCGCAGCAGCGGCGCCGGTTCGGACCAATCCGCGTCGTGCCCGATGAGCGTCGCCGCGTATCGCAGCAGCCGCGTCATGTTGTCGACGCCGCCGTGCACGCAGTACTGCCACAGCCGGTGCTGCGCATCGGCTGGAAGCGTGGACAGCGCGGCGAGCTCGGCGTCGGGCTGGTCGTCGCCGGGCAGCAGTGCCAGGAGGATTCCGGCGTCGCGGCAGATGGCGACCAGCTGCTCGACGCCATAGGGCCAATAGCCGCGTCCGCCGAGCAGACGGACGACGACCAGTTGCGCGTGGCCGATCACCTGTTCGGCATAGAGATCGACCGAGAGGTTGTGGCGAAGTTGCATGAGATTGGCGAGCCGCAGCGACGGGGCCCCGCCGTCCTCCGCAATGCGGCGGGCCTGGGCCTTCGCGAGGCCGGTGATTTCGGTATCGGCGGCGGTCAGGAACGCGATATCGCCCGGTGTCTGCCCGAGATCCACGGCTTCGCTGCCGTCGTCGATCGTTCCTGGCTGGGCTGCGAGAAGATGCATGG
>JBFHDX010000061.1:0-22454 GCA_041584475.1 Alphaproteobacteria bacterium | reverse complement strand
GGCGAGCGGCGCTTCGGGCTCACCGTCGCGGAACCGCATGTGGTGTACTTTGCCGTCGCGGAAGATCGTCATGTCGAGCCATTCGGACAGGGCGTTGACGACCGAGACGCCGACGCCATGCAGGCCGCCGGATACCTTGTACGATTCCTGGTCGAACTTGCCGCCCGCATGCAGCTGCGTCATGATTACCTGCGCGGCCGAGACGCCCTCCTCCTTGTGGATCTCGACCGGGATGCCGCGCCCGTTGTCGGTCACACTGACCGAGCCGTCGCCGTTCAGCGTCACCGTGATCGTATCGCAGTAACCCGCCAGCGCCTCGTCGATGGCGTTGTCGACGACCTCGTAGACCATGTGGTGCAGGCCCGAACCGTCGTCGGTGTCGCCGATATACATGCCGGGCCGCTTGCGCACCGCATCGAGGCCGCGCAGCACCTTGATCGACTCGGCGCCGTATTCGGCGCCGTTGCCGGCCGCCTTGCCGCCCTTGCCAACCTTGCTGGCCTTGCCGGCCGGCTTCGTCTTTTTCGGCCCGTCTTCGCTGCTCTTGTTCATCAATCGTTCCTCATCCCGGTCGGGACATCGGGCGCACCGTCGCATCGGCGACGGCGTAGAACTGCGCGCGCCCGGCAAGCGCGCTGAACAGGGCGGCATCGGTGCCGCTCATCCAGACCTGCCCGGCGAGGCCGCAGATTTCGTCGAACAGTGCCGTCCGTCGGGTGGCGTCGAGATGCGCGGCCACCTCGTCAAGCAGCAGGAGCGGCGCGACGCCGCGCTCGCTGCCCTGCAGCTTGGCCTCGCCGAGCACGACGGCGATCAGCATCGCCTTCTGTTCGCCCGTCGAACACAGCGCCGCCGGCATGTTCTTCGCCAGGTGGTGGGCCGCGAGGTCGCTGCGGTGCGGCCCGACCGGCGCCGTGCCGGTCTCCGAGTCGGCCGCGCGCGACCGCGCCAGCGTCGCGCGGAACCGTTCCTCGGCCTCGAGCGCCGGCATCGCGGCGAGCCATTCCTCGAGCTTCCCGGAAACCGCCAGGGCGACACCCGGAAACGGCCCGTCGCTCGCCGTCAGGAACCGTGACAGGCGGCGCACCATGTCCTGCCGAGCCGCCGCGATCGCGACGCCGCGCTCGACCATCGTCTGCTCCAGCGCCGACAGCCATGCCGGATCCCGCGTGCCGTCGCGCAACAGCCGCGTGCGCTCGCGCAGCGCCTGCTCGTAGGCGGCGACGCGGCCGGCCTGCGCAGGATCGAAACCGTAGACCAGCCGGTCGAGGAAGCGCCGTCGCGCGTGCGGCCCTTCGCGGAACAGCCGGTCCATGTCCGGCGTCAGCCACACCGCGCTGGCATGCTCGGCGAGCGCCGTTTGCGCGCGCGCCGGCTCGCCGTCGATGCGGACCACGCGGCGCTCGCCGTCGACCTCGCGTCCGGTGCCGATCTCGACCGGCCCGCCGGGCGTCAGCAACCTTGCCGAGATGCCCCAGCCACCCGGCCCGCCGTGCCGATCCATGTCGGCGAGTCGCGCCCGCCGGAGGCCGCGGCCCGGCGCCAGCAACGAGACCGCTTCCAGCAGGTTGGTCTTGCCCGCGCCGTTGGGCCCCGCGAGGACGACCGGCCGCGGATCGGGCTCGAGCCGCGCCGACCCGTAGCAGCGGAATGCGGTCACCACCAGCCGCGCCACCGAGAGCGCGGCCGGTCCCGTCATCGGGTGTCTCTCGGCTGCCGTCAGGGTCGTCACGCTCACACGCGCATCGGCATGAGGACGTACAGCGCGCTCTCGTCGGCAGCATCGCGGACGATCGTCGGCGATCCCGGTTCGGCCATCACGAACTGCGCCTTGTCGCCCTCGATCTGCTGCGTGATGTCCAGCAGATAGCGGGAGTTGAAGCCGATCTTGATCGGCTCGCCCTGATAGCTCGCCTCGATCTCCTCCTCGGCGGATCCGGCGTCGGGACTGTTCGCCGAGAGTGCGAGGCTGCCGTCGGCAAGCGAGAGCTTGATGGCCCGGGATTTCTCCGTGGCGATCGTCGCCACGAGGTCGACGGCGTCGGCGAAATCCTTGCGATCGACCTCCATGAGCTTGTCGTTGCCCACCGGTATGACGCGTTCGTACTCGGGGAACGTGCCGTCGATGAGCTTGGAGGTCAGCACCGCGTCGTCGAACGAGAAGCGGATCTTGGTGTCGGACAGCGCGACGTCGACGTCGCCGCCGGTCTCGTCGATCAGTTTGCGCAGCTCGTTCACGGTCTTGCGCGGCACGATGACGCCCGGCATGCCGCTCGCGCCTTCCGGCAGGGCCAATTCGACGCGCGCCAGGCGGTGGCCGTCCGTAGCCACGGCCCGCAGCGTCTCGCTGCCGTCGTGCGCGACCGTATGCAGGTAGATGCCGTTCAGGTAGTAGCGCGTTTCCTCGGTCGAGATCGCGAAACGCGTGCGGTCGATCAGCGAGCGGAGATCGGTCGCAGGGATCACGAACCGGTGCGGCAGGTCACCGTCGCTCATCGCCGGGAATTCAGCCGTGTCCAGCGTCCCCAGCCGGAACCGGGCGCGGCCGGCCGCAAGATGAAGCTGGCCCGACTCGGCGTCGGTCTCGAACCCGACCTGTGCTCCGTCCGGCAATTTGCGGACGATGTCATACAGGGTATGGGCCGGCGCCGTGATGGCCCCCGGGGTCGCCACCTCGGCCGCGACGGACTCGACGATGGCGATGTCCATATCGGTTGCGGTGAGGCTCAGGCTGCCGTCGCGCGCGTCCAGCATGACGTTGGAGAGGATCGGGATGGTGTTGCGTCGCTCGACGACGCTTTGCACGTGGCTTAGCCCGCGGAGCAACGCGGCGCGTTCGATCGTCAGTTTCATTGTGTCCTGTCGCGATTAACCCGGTCAGAGTCGTTCGAAATTGCGTCCCGGGGCGCACCTCTCGAGGCAGCGCTCCCGTCCCGTCGGACCGTGGCTCGATGCAGCCTCTGCGAACGGGCCCGAAATATAGCAAAGGGCACAGGAATCCGCACCATCTTTAGTATTCCGGGCAGGGACACCCGGCCACGGCCGGTCGCCTCCCGGCGCCGTCGTCGATGGTACCTCCGGCCCGTCGGCGCGACGGGGTCGTTTCAGCCCTCGAGCATGCGCCGAAGCAGCTCGACGTCCTCGGCGAAGGCCGCGTCCATGCCGCGCAGTTCCTCGACTTTGCGAACCGCGTGCATGACCGTCGTATGGTCCCGGCCGCCGAATTTGCGACCGATCTCCGGCAGCGACCGCGCCGTGAGTTGCTTTGCCAGGTACATCGCGATCTGGCGTGGCCGGGCAACGGCGCGCGAACGCCGGGCCGACGACATCTCCGCCAGCTTGATGTTGAAATGCTCGGCGACGCGTTTCTGGATCTCCTCGATTGTGACCCGTCGGTCGTTCGCCCGCAGCAGGTCGTGCAGCACGTCCTGCGTTCCCTCCAGCGTGATCGGCCGGCCGACGAGGCTCGCATAGGCGACGATGCGGTTCAGCGCGCCCTCGAGCTCGCGGACGTTGGAGGTGATCTTGTGGGCAAGGAATTCGAGAACCTTCTGCGGCACCTCGACGTCGAGCCGTTCGGCCTTCGATTGCAGGATGCCGACACGGAGCTCGTAGGTCGTTGGGTGCAGGTCGGCGACGAGGCCCCAGCCAAGGCGCGAGCGCATGCGTTCCTCGATCCCCTCCAGGTCGTTCGGCGACTTGTCGGCGGAGATGACGATCTGCCGGTTCTGATCGACCAGCGCATTGAAGGTATGGAAGAACTCCTCCTGCGTGCTGTCCTTGCCGCTGATGAACTGGAAGTCATCGATCATCAGCACGTCGACCGAGCGGAACTGCTCCTTGAACGCCATCGTATCCTTGAAGCGCAGCGCCCGGATGAACTGGTACATGAATTTTTCGGCCGACAGGTAGATGATGCGGCGGCGGGGGTTCTGGTTGCGGATCTGCCAGGCGATCGCGTGCATCAGATGCGTCTTGCCGAGGCCGACGCCGCCATAGAGGAACAGCGGATTGAAGGTGACGCTCGCCGACTCCGCCACCCGGCGGGCCGCCGCGAACGCCAGCTCGTTCGGCTTGCCCGTCACGAAGTTCTCGAACGTCAGACGCGGGTCGAGGGCCGCGCCGAACTCGTCGGCGAGGCCCGCCGGCTTCCGGGTATCCGTCGCCGCCGCCGGCGCCGCTGCAAGCGGACGATCGCTGCCGCCCGGGTAGGCGATCTGGGCCGACGTCGTGATCTCGACGGTCCGCACCAGCCGGTTCTCGTCAGACCACAGGTCGAGCAATCGCTGGCCATACTGGGTCTGGACCCAGTCGCGCATGAAGTCCGTGGGAACCACCATTCGCGCGCTGCCGCCGCTGATTCCCCGCAGCGTCAGCGGCTTCAGCCAACTCCGATACGCCGCCTCACCGTACTCCGCCCTCAACCGCCCGCGGATTCGCATCCATTGCGCCGCAACGTCCTCATCCACCAAAGAATTCATCACTCGATAACCCGACCGATGATGCGCGCGTCTAATACTGTCCACGTCGCATCGTCATTATTGCCGCACCGGGGTGCGACACTGCCCACCTCAGCGTTACGGCCGACGGTCGCAACCGATTGGCCGCACAGCGGAATGCGGTCGCGTTATCCGCTGTCCGATGCAGCTGTCTTGCAAAGAAACATTCTGTGCCCCATTTGTTGTATAAGTCCTCGTGGTCCCGGTCACAAAACCCTTGACCGCCTCGTCAACACCAATCCACCGGGCCCGAAATTTTGGGCCTCATATTATTCAGTTCGTTACTGACCACGTCGAACAGATTTATATTTTTTTATTTCGCTACTCAACAAAGGCGACGTCGAACATTTTTGATCGAGCCGCTCCCCTTCCCTTCGGACTTCCAATTTAAAGGCGTGCTCGTGACGGCGCAATGAGACCGAATAGCGAACATCGGAAAAAAAAAGATTGACTCGGAACAGCGGTTTGAAATTCCTCGCGATTGGCCGCGGACGAAAAGCAAAAAAAACCCGCGCCCCCTGGGAGCGCGGCAACCCTCGCAATTCCGGGTTGTTCAGCGACCGCTCATGCGAGCGCCTTGATGCTTGCCGACAGGCGGGAAATCTTGCGCGCGACGGTGTTCCGGTGCAGGACGCCCCGCGTGACGCCGCGCTGCATCTCCGGCATGGCCGCCTTGAGCGCCGCCTGCGCGGCCGCCTTGTCGCCGCCGGCGATCGCCGCTTCGACGCTCTTCACGTAGGTGCGCACCCGGCTGATCCGCGCCCTGTTGATCTCGCTGCGCCGGGCGGTCTGCCGAATCCGCTTCTTGGCTGATTGATGATGCGCCATCTATCCGTTCCGCATTGCAGGAATTCCGATTCGAGGCCGCGGTTTATAACGGCGGTCCGGCGTTGCGTCAAGCCCGCCCGTCACCGCACGCGGCCGGCTCAGCGATTGCTGAAGGCCGGCTTGCGCTTGTCGACGAACGCCGCCATGCCCTCCTTCTGATCCTCGGTCGCGAAGGTCGAATGGAACAGGCGACGTTCGAAGCGGACGCCCTCGGCGAGCGTCGTCTCGTAGGCCCGGTTCACGGCCTCCTTCGCGAGCATCGCGATCGGCAGCGACATCGACGCGATCTTCGCCGCCGTCTTGACCGCCTCCTCCACCAGCTCCGCCGCCGGCACGACCCGGCTGACGAGGCCCGCGCGCTCCGCCTCCTGCGCATCCATCATTCGGCCGGTCAGGCACATCTCCATCGCCTTGGACTTGCCGACGAAGCGGGTCAGGCGCTGCGTCCCGCCGGATCCGGGGATCGTCCCCAGCGTGATCTCCGGCTGGCCGAAGCGGGCCGTATCCGCCGCCAGGATGAAATCGCACATCATCGCCACCTCGCAGCCGCCGCCGAGCGCGTAGCCGGCGACCGCGGCGATGATCGGCTTGCGGCACGTGGTGATCCGCTCCCAACCGTCGGTGATGAAATCGTGCAGGTACGCGTCCATGTAGGTCTTCGACTGCATCTCCTTGATGTCCGCACCGGCGGCGAATGATTTCTCGGAGCCGGTGAGTACGATGCAACCGATCGCCTCATCGCTCTCCATATCGTCGAGCACGTGCGCGAGTTCCCGGATCAGGCCAGCGCACAGCGCGTTGAGCGCCTGCGGACGGTTCAGCGTGATCAGGCCGATCGCGTCCCGTTTTTCGACGAGCAGATATTCATACGACATCGCTGCAGTTCCTTACCTAAGACCAGGTCTCTTGGTGCCGGGGTGGTTCGGCCGGTCAGTTGCCGGGGGTGGCGGGGGAGACGGTGAAACGGACGGTCAGCTCGCCGTCGGGGCCGAAGAAATCGATCCGCAGCGTCTCGTCCTCGCGCAGGAATGCATCGCCGGCGCCGGCGCGCCAGCCGAGCTGCGGCAGGGTATCGCGATAGAAATCGAGCACGGCCTCGCGGGCGACCGGGCCGATGGCGTACGCTTCGACGATGCGGCCGGCCGGCGTGTCGAACTCGATACCGGCCTGGTCGACCGGCTCCAGCGCCGGCATCACCGGGACGTCGTCGAGACGCTCGAAAAATTCCGCGGCGCCGGCCACGGCCCCGAGTGCGAGCAACGCCAGCGCGGCGACCGCGGCGTGAAAACCCCTTCGCATGGCGCCTGCTATAGCATCATCACTTCGCGTTGCACATCATCTTTGATGCAGCGCACAGTAGAAGGTCGAGCGCCCCGACTGGACGATGCGTCGGATCGTGCCGCGGCAGCCGTCATGCCCGCACGGCGCCCCCTCGCGACCGTAGGCGCGCCAGGCGTGCTGGAAGTAGCCGAGCTCGCCGTCGGCCTGAACGTAATCGCGCAGCGTCGAGCCGCCGGCGGCGATCGCGGCCTCGAGCACGTCGCGAATCGACGCCGCCAGCCGTTCCGCCCGCCGGCCGGCAACCGTATGGGCGCTGCGCCGCGGCGAAATACCGGCGCCGTGCAGCGCCTCGCAGGCGTAGATGTTGCCGAGGCCGGCGACGACGCGCTGGTCGAGCAGCGCCGCCTTGATCGGCGAGCGGCGTCCGCGCAACGCGGCGCCGAGAACGTCCGCACCGAAGCGGTTGCCGAGCGGCTCCGGCCCGAGCCCGGCGAGCAGCCGGTGCGTCGCCAGTCCGCCTGCCGGCACCAGGTCGAGGATGCCGAAACGCCGCACGTCGTTGAACCGCACGGTGACGCCGGCGTCCGTCACCAGGTCGATATGGTCGTGCGGCCCGGGCGCGACGGCGCCGTCGTCGAGCACGAGCAGCCGGCCCGACATGCCGAGATGAAGCAGCAGCACGTTCGCGTCGTCGAGCTCGACGAGAATGTACTTCGCGCGGCGGCCCACGCTGCGGACCCGACGGCCGGCCAGCCGATCCGCGAGGCGCTCCGGCATCGGAAAGCGCAGGTCCGGTCGCCGCTGGACCACCGATGTCAGTAGCCGGCCCTCGAGGACCGGTTGCAGGCCGCGGCGGACGGTCTCGACTTCGGGCAGTTCGGGCATGCCGGAGTTTCTAGCAAAGCCGGCGTCGCTGCGCTATCGTCGCCGCGATGCCGAAAGACCGGGAAATTGGGGCGGAGGAGGTTGCCGATTTCGGCTTCCGCGAGGTTCCTGCCGCCGACAAGCCGCTGCTCGTGCGCGGCGTATTCGACAGCGTCGCCAGCCGCTACGACTTGATGAACGATCTCATGTCGCTCGGCGTCCATCGTTTCTGGAGGAACGAGTTCATCGACTGCCTGCGGCCGCGCGCCGGGATGCAGCTGCTCGACGTCGCCGGCGGCACCGGCGATATCGCCTTTCGCTTCCTCGAGCGGGGGGGCGGACACGTCACCGTCTGCGACCTGAGCGAGGAGATGGTCGCGGTCGGCCGCAACCGGGCGATCGATCGCGGCCTGCTGCATGGCGTCGACTGGATCGTCGGCGACGCCGAGGCGCTGCCGCTCGCGGACGCCAGCGCCGACGCCTACACCATCGCCTTCGGGCTGCGCAACGTGACCCGGATCGACCGGGCGCTGGCCGAGGCACGACGGGTACTGAAGCCGGGCGGCCGATTTCTCTGTCTCGAATTCAGCCACCTGGCGTGGCGCTGGCTCGAGCCGCTTTACGACCGCTATTCCTTTACCGTGCTGCCGGCGCTCGGACGATGGGTGGTCGGCGATGCCGAATCGTACGAGTACCTGGCCGAGAGCATCCGCCGGTTCCCGCAGCAGGAAGCGCTGGCGGAGATGCTGTCGGCGGCCGGCCTGTCGATGGTCCGCTTCCGCAACCTGTCCGGGGGCATCGCCGCCATCCATTCCGCGTGGCGCTTGTGACACCCGGCCGCGAAGCCTCGCGATGCCGAACGCCCTGTCAAACCTGTTGCGGCTGCTGCTGATCGCCCGCACGCTCGCGCAGCACGACGCCCTGTTCCCGCTCGAGCGTCTGGGTGTCGCGCCGGGCATCATGCTGTTCGTGCGGCTGATCTCGCGTCGTCGCGCGCCGGGCCGGCCGGGTGAGCGGCTCGCCGCGGCCTGCGAGCGGCTCGGCCCCACCTTCATCAAGCTCGGGCAGGCGCTGTCGGTGCGGTCCGACCTGGTCGGCGAGGACGTCGCTGTCGACCTCTCGTCGCTGCAGGACCGGCTGCCACCGTTCCCGCCCGACGAGGCCAGGCGGATCATCGAGCAGGAGCTCGGTCAGCCGATCGATGCGCTGTTCGATCATTTCGAATCCGAACCGATCGCGGCGGCGTCGATCGCGCAGGTCCACTACGCGACGACGTCGGACGGAGACGACGTCGCGGTGAAAGTGCTGCGGCCGGGCGTCGAGGACCGGTTCCGCAAGGAAATCGGCCTGATGTACTGGGTGGCGCGGCTGGTCGAGCGCGCACACCCGCCGTTTCGCAGGCTCAAGCCGGTTGAGGTCGTCGCCACGTTCGAGGAGACGGTGCGGCTCGAGATGGACCTGCGGCTCGAGGCGGCCGCGGCCGCCGAGCTGGCGGACAACTTCGCCGACCAGCCGGACTTCCGGGTGCCCGCCGTCGACTGGCAGCGCACCAGCCGGCGGGTGCTGACGACCGCCCGCGTCGAGGGCATCCCGATCGACGAGGTCGCGGCGATCGTCGAAGCGGGGCTGGCGCCGCGCGACATCATCGAGCGCTCGGCCGCGGTTTTCTTCTACCAGGTGTTCCGCGACGGTTTCTTCCACGCCGACATGCATCCGGGCAACATGTTCGTCGGCCCGGACGGCGCGCTCATGCCGGTCGATTTCGGCATCATGGGGCGGCTCGACCGGCGCACCAGGAACTACCTCGCGGACATGCTGCTGGCGTTTCTGCAAGGCGATTACCGGCGCGTCGCGGAGGTCCATTTCGAGGCCGGCTACGTGCCCGCCGACAAGTCGCACGAAGCCTTCATGCAGGCGTGCCGGTCGATCGGCGAGCCGATCTTCGACCGGCAGCTCGCGGAAATCTCGCTGGCGCGCCTGCTGGCGCAGCTGTTCCAGGTGACCGAGCAGTTCGAGATGGAGACGCAGCCGCAGCTCCTGCTGCTGCAGAAGACGATGCTCGTCGCCGAGGGCGTCAGCCGCAAGCTCGATCCGACGGTCAACATGTGGGTCCTGGCACAGCCGCTGATCGAGGAATGGATGCGCGAGAATCGCGGGCCGCAGGCGCGGCTGCGCGATGCCACCGAGACGGCGGTGGCGCAGTTCGAGCGCCTGCCGGCGCTGTTCGACCGGCTCGAACGCGCCAGCCAGATGGTCGAGGAGGGCGGCGTCAGGCTGCATCCGGACACCGTCGACGCGTTGCGCGGCCGCGATCGCGGCGCCTGGCCGACCATCCTGCTCGCCGGGGCCGTCGCGGCGCTCGTTGCGGCGCTGGTGATGATCCTCGCCGGCTAGCGGGCGCCGCGCCCGCCGGATGTCGATTCGATATCGAACGGAGTTTACTCAAATTTTAGTCAACTGCCCCGAACAGCCGGACGGCAATCGCTGCTTGCCGCCGTGCCGTGCAGACGCTATCTATTATTACACTCGCGTTTTGTGAATTCAGCCAGGGCGGCCGGCCGCACCGGCCGGGAAAGCATAAGCCGGAATGCTCTCGGGAAAACGCATATTGCTCATCGTCGGCGGTGGTATTGCCGCCTACAAGGGTCTCGACCTGATCCGCCGGCTGCGCGACGCCGGGGCGTCGGTGCGCTGCATCCTGACGCGGGCAGGGGCGCAGTTCGTCACGCCGCTGAGCCTCGCGGCGCTGAGCGGGGACAAGGTCTACGACGACCTGTTCTCGCTGACCGACGAGGCCGAGATGGGCCACATCGAGCTGTCGCGCGACGCCGATTTGCTGGTCGTCGCGCCGGCGACCGCCGACCTCCTCGCCCGCATGGCGGCCGGGCTCGCCGACGACCTCGCGACGACGGCGCTGCTGGCCACCGACAAGCCGGTGCTCGTCGCGCCGGCGATGAACGTGCGCATGTGGGAGCATGCGGCGACACGGGCCAGCATCGATACGCTGCAGGCGCGCGGCGTGCTGCGCGTCGGCCCCGGCGTCGGCGACATGGCGTGCGGCGAGTTCGGCGCCGGCCGCATGGCCGAGCCGGACGAGATCGTCACCGCGATCGAGGCGCATTTCCGCGGTGAGCCGGGACCCGTCTTCGCGTCGGCCGGCAAGGAGCGCGCGGTCGGGCCGCTCGCCGGGCGGCGCGCGCTGGTGACCAGCGGGCCGACGCACGAGGCGATCGACCCGGTGCGCTATATCGCCAACCGCTCGTCGGGCAAGCAGGGCCACGCGATCGCCGTCGCGCTGGCGCAGCTCGGCGCCGAGACGGTGCTGGTCAGCGGACCGACGGCGCTCGCCGATCCGCCCGGCATCTCGGTCGTCCACGTCGAGAGCGCGCGCGACATGCTCTCGGCCTGCGAGTCGGCGCTGCCGGTCGACGTCGCGGTCTGCGCCGCCGCGGTCGCCGACTGGCGCATCGCCGAAGCGAGCGGCCGCAAGCTGAAGAAGAACGGCGGCGGGCCGCCCGAGCTGCGGCTGGCAGAGAACCCGGACATCCTGAAGACGCTGGCGCACGCCGGAAATCTGCGGCCGCGCCTCGTCGTCGGCTTCGCCGCGGAGACTCACAATGTGGTCGAATTCGCACGCAAAAAACGCAAGAACAAGGGCGCCGACTGGATCCTGGCCAACGATGTGTCACCGGCGACCGGAACATTCGGTGGCGAGGCCAACCTCATCCATCTGGTTGACGATTCGGGTGTCGAGGACTGGCCGCGGATGAGCAAGGTGGATGTCGCGCGACGGCTGGCCCAGCGCATTTCAAATTACCTCGCCGCGGACTCATGACAAGCGTAACCGTCGCCGTCGCGCGTCTCTCCCATGGCGCGGACCTACCCTTGCCCGACTATGCCACGCCGCTCAGCGCGGGGCTCGATCTGCGGGCGGCGCTTGCGGAGCCGCTTACACTCGAGCCTGGCGACAGGGCCCTGGTCCCGACGGGACTCACCATTGCGCTTCCGGCCACGCATGAAGCCCAGGTGAGGCCGCGCTCGGGCCTGGCGCTGAAGCACGGCATAACGGTGCTCAACAGTCCGGGCACGGTCGATGCGGACTATCGCGGTGAGGTCGCCGTCTTGCTGGCAAACCTCGGAGATCGACCGTTCACGGTCACCCGTGGCATGCGCATCGCACAGATCGTTATCGCGCCGGTAGCGCGGCTCGTCTGGAGCGAGGTCGCAGACCGATCGCAGCTGCCCGGATCGTCGCGCGGTGCGGGCGGATTCGGATCGACGGGTACGGGAGGAACCTGGGACTGATGCTTCGTCTGACCCGGAAGCTGATGTTCGCCATCGAGGCGGTCGTCGATATCGCTTACAACGCCGGGCAGAATCCGGTGCAAAGCAAGGAGATCGCCGAACGGCAGGGCATTCCCCGGCGCTATCTCGAACAGGTTCTACAGCAGCTCGTGCGCGCCGATGTGCTGCGCGGCGTGCGTGGACCGCGTGGCGGGTACCGGCTGGCGCGTGAGCGCCGGCGCATCTCGCTGGGCGAAATCGTCCGCATCGTCGCTGGCATGGATACGGACGATCCGCTCGAAGAGGATACCGGATCCGAGCTCGGCCGCGTCGTCCTCAAGCCGCTCTGGCAGGAGCTGCAGGAAGAGGCGCTGGCCCGACTTGATGCCATGAGCGTGGAGGACCTGTGTCGCAGTGCGCGTGATGCCGGGATCGGTTCGCCCTCCCGGCAGCATGTCGATTTCACGATCTAGGGATGGTATTGCAGGCGGACGCCGGACTTCGGTCGGCGGGCTGAAGGCCAGCCGGCGCAAGGCGCCGGTGACGCCGCGAAGCGGATGGACAGGAGAAGAGGGCAGGATGAACGCGAGCAATCCGGAATTCAGAGGCAAGATTTACGACAACATCATCGAGACGATCGGCGCCACCCCTCTGGTACAGTTCTCGCGGCTGGCCGCCGACGCCGGCGTCGACGCGGAGATCATCGGCAAGCTCGAATTCTTCAACCCGCTGGCCTCGGTCAAGGATCGCATCGGCGTCTCGATGATTGCCGCGCTCGAAGCGGCGGGCCGGCTGCGCCCGGGCACGGTGCTGGTCGAGCCGACCTCGGGCAACACCGGGATTGCCCTCGCCTTTGTCGCCGCGGCGAAGGGCTATAAACTGATCCTGACGATGCCGGAATCGATGTCGGTCGAACGGCGCAAGATGTTGAAGCTGCTGGGCGCCGAGCTGGAGCTGACGCCGGCGGAGAAGGGCATGAAAGGCGCGATTGCGCGTGCCGAGGAACTGATCGCGTCGCTGCCCGACGCGGTGATGCCGGCGCAGTTCGACAATCCCGCCAATCCCGAGATCCACCGCCGCACGACCGCCGAGGAAATCTGGCGCGATACCGGCGGCAGGGTCGACGTCGTCGTCTCCGGAATCGGCACCGGCGGCACGCTGACCGGCTGCGCGGAAGTGCTCAAGGAACGCAATCCGGCGATCCGCATGGTCGCCGTCGAACCCGAGGACAGCCCGGTGCTCTCGGGCGGAGAACCCGGGCCGCACAAGATCCAGGGGATTGGTGCCGGTTTCGTGCCGTCTATCCTGCGCACGGAACTGATCGACGAGGTTATCTCGATCGCCAATGAGACGGCTTTCACGGTGGCCCGCAAGGTGGCGAGCCTCGAAGGCGTCCCCGTCGGCATCTCCTCGGGCGCGGCACTGGCGGCTGCGCTGGAGTTGGCCGAGCGACCGGAAATGCACGGCAAGCGGATCGTCGTCATCATTCCTTCGTTCGCCGAACGCTATCTCTCGACCGCGCTCTTCGACGGAATCTCCGCCTGACGGAGGGCCGGATGGAAATCACCGAGGAGAGGCTGCGCCGCTATGCCCGCCACATCATCCTCGACGAGGTCGGCGAGGAGGGCCAGCTCAAGTTGCTGCGCTCGCGCGTCCTCGTCGTCGGGGCCGGCGGGCTGGGTTCGCCGCTACTGATGTATCTGGCGGCCGCCGGCGTCGGCACGCTCGGGGTCGTCGACGACGATCGCGTCGACATCACCAACCTGCAACGCCAGATCGTCCACACGACCGACCGGATCGGGACGCCCAAGGCGGACAGCGCGGCCGCGACAGTCGCCGCGCTCAACCCCGAGATCCGCGTCGAGCGGCACAACGAGCGGCTGACGCCGGGCAATGCCCGCCGGCTGGTCCGGGAATACGATCTGGTCGCCGACGGCAGCGACAATTTTCCGACCCGCTACCTGGTCAACGACGCCTGCTACTTCGAGCGCAAGCCCCTGGTCACCGCGGCGATGCTGCGTTTCGAGGGTCAGGCGACGACGATCAAGGCGTACGAAGGCGGCAATCCCTGCTATCGCTGCCTGTTCCCCAGCCCGCCACCACCGGAGGTCTCGCCGCGCTGCGAGCAGGCCGGCATATTTGGTGCCCTCGCCGGCGTCGTCGGTACGATGCAGGCGACCGAGGTCCTGAAGGAACTACTCGGGCTCGGCACCGGTCTTACCGGCCGGCTGCTGCTCTACGACGCGATGGACGTCACCATGCGGGTGATCAGGATCGCCCGCGACCCCGCCTGCCCGCTGTGCGGTGACCAGCCCAGCATCGCCGACGTCGGGTAGGCTCGCCGGCGCCGCTGCTCGAGTTACGAGAAAGAACCGCAAGGACAGGATTGCCAGCGATATCGCGCTTGCGATCGCGATTGCCTCGATCAACCCGGCGACCCCGCGGCCGGCCGGAAACGCCAGCACCCAACCCGCCGGTATCATCACAGCGAGATAGGATACCAGATGCGATGCCGTCGGCATCCACGCGTCGCCGGCCCCCCGCAGGGCGAACGACATCACGACCTGCCCGCCGTCTGGAATCAGCACGAGGGCAACCATCGCGATTAGCGCGGGCAGCGCCGCCCGCATGCCCGGCTCGTCGGAGTACAACGCCGCGACGCGATCCGGCAACAGCAGCAGCAATGCCGCGAAGCCGCCCATCACGACGACCGTCGCGCCCAGTCCGACCCAGCCCGCCGCCGCGATTCCGGGACGATCGCCGGCACCGCGCGCGGCGCCGACCCGAACCGCCGTGGCCGCGCCGAACCCGAGGGCCAGCATGAAGATCAGCGCCGTCACGTTCATGATCACCGAGTAGCTGGCGAGCGCGACCGGGCCGAGCAGGCCGGCCATGATGGTCAGGCTATTGAAGGCGGTGGTCTCGACACCCTGGCTGACTCCCGCCGCGTAGCCGAGCCGCCACTGTTCGCGACCGGCACGCCACCAACGCCCCGCCGGCCGGATACGCACGCCATAGACCTCGCGGTCCGGCATCCACCAGACATAGGAAATCGCCGCCAGCGCCATGGCGAGACGCGTCAGCGACGTCGCCAGGATGGCCCCTTCGGCACCGAGCGCCGGCAGGCCGCCATGGCCGAAGATCAGCAGCCAGTTGAGCAGGATGTTGAGCGCGTTGCCGCAGAGGATGACGATCATGCCGGGAGCCGGCCGAGCCAGGCCTTCGAGGAAGAAGCTGGTGGTCACCGAGAGTAACGTCGGGACGAGGGCCAGTCCGGCGATGGTCGCAACGCGTCCGCCGCCCGCCGCGATTGCGGGCGACTGGCCGAGAAGCAGGAAGAACGGCTCGCCGAACTGCGTGAGCACCGTGCCAACGATGCCGATGAGCAGCGCATAGGGCAGCGAGCGGCGCCACACCGCACCGCATTCGCCGGGATTTCCAGCGCCGCGCGCGTGGCTGGTCATCACCAGCGTGCCGGTGAGCAGCCCGATCCCGATCAGCAGCAACAGGATGAACGGCGTCACGCCGATGCCATAAAAGGCGAGGTCGGTGGCGCCGTAATGCCCGAGCATGACCGTGTCGGCCGTCGCCATCGTCAGGATACCAGCGCGCGCGATGACGACGGGCGTCGCCAGGCGCATCAGTTCAAATAGATGGGCGCGCAGCGGCTTTCGCATGATGAGCGGCCGCCGGCCGGGGATCAGAACATGGTCTCGATAACCCGGTCCGGGGGATTGTGGCCATCCACGAACGTCTTGATGTTGATGATCACCTTCTCGCCCATGTCTACACGGCCCTCCAACGTGGCCGAGCCCATGTGCGGCAGCAGCACGACGTTGTCGAGCTTGAGCAGTTTCGGGTTGACAGCGGGCTCGTGCTCGAAAACATCCAGCCCGGCGCCGGCGATGGCGCCGCCGTCGAGCGCGCGCGCCAGCGCGTTCTCGTCGATCACTTCGCCGCGACTGGTGTTGACGATGTATGCGTGCGAGCGCATCAATTTGAGCCGCCGCGCCGAGAGCAGGTGAAAGGTCGCCGGCGTGTGCGGGCAGTTGACGGAGATGATGTCCATATGCGCAAGCATCTGGTCGAGGCTCTCCCAGTAGGTCGCCTCGAGCTCGGCCTCGAGGTCGGGATGGACGCGACGGCGATTGTGGTAGTGGATCGACAGCCCGAAACCTCGGGCGCGGCGCGCGACGGCCGCGCCGATCCGGCCCATGCCGACGATGCCCAGCCGCTTGCCCCAGATCCGATGTCCCAGCATCGACGTCGGACTCCAGCCCGTCCAGCTGCCCGATCGGATCAGTCGCTCGCCTTCGGTAAGCCGTCGCGGCACCGCCAGGATCAGCGCCATGGTCATGTCGGCGGTGTCCTCGGTCAGCACGCCGGGCGTGTTCGTGACCGTGATCCCGCGCGTTCGCGCCGTTGCAAGGTCGATATGGTCGACTCCCGTGCCGAAGGACGCGATCAGCCGCATCTTCTCGTCGGCCTGGGACAACACCGCAGCGTCGATCCGGTCCGTAACCGTGGGGACGAGGACATCCGCCTCCTGTACGGCCTTGATCAGTTCGGCCTGGCTCATCGGCCGGTCGTCGAGGTTCAGTCGCGTGTCGAACAGCTCCATCATCCGGGTCTCGATGACGTCCGGAAGTTTCCGTGTCACGATCGCCAGCGGCTTACGCTTCATTTTGGGATTCGCCATGAACCGACCTTCGACGCTGTGCCTCGCCCGCGTTATACATCACCGACCGCGCCTGTCCAGTCCCGCCGCGGCACGCCGTGCGTCTTTGCCGAAGCCTGTTTGGCGCGGATCCCGCTCTTGACCGTGCGGCCCGATTTCGGACTATGGAGCCGATGATTCGCCCGCCCCTGCCCATCGTGAATCGCCGCCGACTGTTCACATGGCTGTGCGCCGTGGGCGTCGCGTCACTGCAGGCCGCCGGCGCCGCGTGGCCGGCCGGAGATCGGCCGGTTCCCCGCTTCGTATCGATCAAGTCAGGCGAGGTGAATGTCCGCAGCGGGCCGGGCGAGCGCTATCCCGTCAAATGGAAGTACATTCAGCCGGGCCTGCCGGTAGAGATCATTGCCGAGTGGGAAACGTGGCGCAAGATTCGCGACTGGGAAGGTGCGGAGGGTTGGGTCCATTCGGCTCTGCTCTCCGGCAAGCGCAGCGTCATCGTCGTCGGCGACACGCGAACGCTTTACCGGCGGGCCGATATCGATTCGCCGCCGGTCGTGCGGCTCAAGCCCGGCATCGTGGCCGAGATCGAGGATTGCGATCGCGACTGGTGTCGCGTCGAGGTTCGCAACTACCGCGGTTGGCTGCGGCGCGGCGATGTCTGGGGTCTCTATCCGGACGAGATCATCGAATAGCGGCGGCCGCCGCGGCTATGCGCCGGTCAGTCGAGATCCGCAGCGAGAGCCGCCCGCGTCTCCTCCGTCAGCCGCGTCATGTGCCCGTACGCCGGGTGCCGGAACCCCACGATCACCTCCGCGCCGGGCCTGCGCAACGCCTCCGCCTGCGCGTCGGTGAACGGGAAGTGGATGAATTGAACTGACGACGCCTTGCCGTCCGCGGTCGTCCGGTCGACGTCGGCCTCCGCCCGACCGATGACGTCCGCCCCGTCGACGCGGATGAACATCGCGTCCTCGATCCCGCCGAGCTTCGCGAGGAACCGTCGGCGACGCACCTCGTCATCGATCTCGAATAGCACGGTGCAGACCAGCTCGCGGCCCTTTGGAATCAGCGGATTGTAGGCCTCGAGCTCGTCGGCCACCTGCTCCTCGCCGCCGCGTTCGATGTAGAGCATCTCGTGGACCTGGAGCCACATGCTGTCATAGTCCTCGAAGTGAGCCGTAGCGTCCGGTCCGATCGGCACGCGGCGGAGCTTCTTCTTTTCGATGATCTCGCGCCGGCGCCGTTTGCGGATGGCAGCGTACTCGGCCATATCCATGATGTCGTCGCGGGTGATCTCAGTCTTCCGGGTCATTGCTGCGATTTCCATGTCTCGATTTCACGTCCCCCGGCGGTGGTCAGCCCATGAGCCCATAGGCCGACGCGAACAAGACGATCGGGTGTGGGGTGAGCTCGACGTCGGGGGCAGCGCCGTCGAGCCCTTCCATTCCCTGCAGGATGTGTGTGCCCGCAAGCGGACATTCGGACGCGATGTGCCGCTTGCCGCTCTTCGCCGCCTGGCGCGCCGTCGGCTTGCCGACCTTGAGCGCCACCTCGAAATTGTCTTTCATGACGCCCCACGATCCGCCATGGCCCGAGCAGCGCTCGACGACGGCGACGTCGGTTTCGGGCAACAGCCGCATCATCTCGGCTGCCTTCGCCCCCATGTTCTGTGCCCGCGCGTGGCATGCCAGGTGGATTGCGATGCCGCCCTCGAGCGGTTTCAGCCCGTCGGCCAGGCCTTCCTTCTTCGCGATCGAGACGACGTACTCGCTGACGTCGAACGTGGCGTTCGCAAGCAGCTTCACGGCCTCGTCGTCCGGAACGATCAGCGGCCATTCGAACTTGAGCATGAGGGCGCAGGACGGGACCAGGGCGATCACGTCATAGCCCTTCTCGATCCACGAGGTGAGCTCGCCCGCAACCTTCTTGGCATTGCCGGCGACGCGGCCGATGTCGCCCTGTTCGAGCTGCGGCATGCCGCAGCAGCCCGGGTAGACGACCTGGGTCTCGACGCCGTTGTGGGCGAGCACCCGGCGCGTCGCTTCGCCGATCTCCGGGTTGTTGTAATTGCCGTAGCATGTCGCATACAAGACCGCCTTGCGGCCGTGGGCGGGCGCATCCGCGTTCACCGCCGGCGTCTCCGCACGCGCCCGCGCGGTCAGGGTCTTGCCGCGGAATTTCGGGAGCGCCGCCGCGCGATGGATACCGGCGACCTTTTCCATCGCCGGCCGGGTCAGCACGTTGCCCGTCCCCGTCGCCCAGTTCGCAAGCCCGGACATTCTGCTTGCCAGCCGGCCGTTACGGTCGGTCTCGGTGAGCTGCCGCTCGAAGAAGCCGACCTTGCCGTTGCGGTGTTCGATTGCCCGATAGCGCAGCATGAGGTGCGGGAAATCGATATTGAACTCGTGCGGCGGGACGTAGGGGCACTTGGTCATGAAGCACATGTCGCACAACGTGCAGGCATCGACGACCGGCTTGAAATCGTCGCTCGACACGCTGTCGAGTTCGCCGCTCTCGGACTCGTCGATGAGGTCGAACAGGCGCGGGAACGAGTCGCAGAGGTTGAAGCATCGCCGACAGCCGTGGCAGACGTCGAACACCCGGCGCAGCTCTTCGTCGAGCTTCGCTTCGTCGTAGAAATCGGGGTCCTGCCACGCGATCGGGTGGCGGACCGGCGCCTCGAGGCTGCCTTCGCGCATGATTCCGGTTCCCGTGTCCCCGCCCCGCCGCCGACCGGCGATAAGCCGGCCGCGCCGACCCGGCAGGGCCCTGTGAACTGTGTTGAAGCGGCGATCCGGGCGGGGGCGCATCCTCGCCCCCGCCGGTGGACCGCTGTTGCCGCGACGTCCCGACGCGTGCTTACGAGTCGAGCGTATCGAGCGCCTTCTGGAAGCGGCCGGCGTGGCTCTTTTCAGCCTTGGCCAGCGTCTCGAACCAATCGGCGATCTCGTCGAATCCCTCTTCGCGGGCGGTCCGCGCCATTCCCGGATACATGTCCGTGTATTCGTGGGTCTCGCCGGCAATGGCCGCCTTCAGATTGGCGCCCGTGGGGCCGATCGGCTCGCCGGTCGCTGGGTCTCCGACCTCCTCGAGATACTCGAGATGACCGTGCGCATGACCGGTCTCGCCCTCGGCCGTCGAGCGGAACACCGCCGCCACGTCGTTGTAGCCCTCCACGTCGGCCTTCTGCGCGAAGTAGAGATAGCGCCGGTTGGCCTGACTTTCACCGGCAAACGCGTCCTTCAGATTCTGTTCGGTCTTGGAGCCTTTCAACGACATGTCACGTCCTCCTGGTGGATTTGTATTTCTTGCTGCAACCGGCCTTCCGTCCGGCACCCAAACCGAGAACGCGGACGAGGCGCCCGCGATCTTCGTCCGATCCTGTTAAAGCAAATGCCGTCGTGCGTGTCAATAGCTTAGAATAAATTTAATCAGCGCCCTAACTCACTGATTTTTTTGATTTAATTATTTGCCGTTCGTAATCCGAACGATTATGTCGACGCGGTTCACGGTCGTGCCGTCGGGGGGCGACGGCAGTTCCCCTACCGTGATCGAATGACCCGGGATATCGCGCAGATCCCCGGTCTCCTCGTGGAAGAAGTGGTGGTGATCGGAAGTGTTCGTGTCGAAATACGAACGCCCGGGCTCGACGACGACCTCGCGAAGCAGTCCGGCCTCGGTAAATTGGTGGAGCGTGTTATAGATCGTTGCCAGCGACACCCGGAGACTCGATTCGGCGGCCTCGGAATGCAGCTGTTCGGCGGTGATATGCCGATTGCCCCTGTCGAACAACAGGCGCGCCAGACCGAGCCGTTGACGCGTCGGCCGCAACCCCGCGTCACGAAGGATATCGTACGCGACCCTGTAAGGACGAACCATGTTATCGATCACTTTGAATACCCAACCTTTTGCCGTGCATTCATCGGCACTTATGGTGCCATTGCGTTATCCGCTATGAATTTGCCTACTAAAATTAGCGTCATAACAGGATATTGCAATCCTTTTTTGATCGACAACAATTCGCATCGGTGCCCTTATATCGTCCGCGAGTCGCCGAGGCGGAGCGCATTCCGCTTCCGGGGGAGCCGTAGCGGCGTGCCTTGATGAGACATGAGACGCGATAACCGGATGCGCGGGAGACGACCGCGCCGGCAGCGGTTTGCAGCCGCGATCCGGACCGCCCTGGCGACCATGGTCTGGACGGCGGTCGCGTTGGCAGCGCTGGTCGCCTGGTATGCCTACGACCTGCCCGATGTCGAGGAGCTCGAAAGCACGGCGGGCCGGCGCGCGCCGTCGGTCGCGGTCCTCGCATCGGACGGCTCGACCGTCGCCCATTACGGTGAGCTCTACGGCGTGGCCGTGCAGTTGCACGAATTACCGTCGCACCTGCCGCACGCCGTCCTGGCGATCGAGGACCGGCGGTTCTACGAGCACGGCGGCGCCGATCCGGTCGGCATCGTTCGCGCCGCATGGACCAATATCCTCGCCGGCAGCGTGCGCAGCGGCGGCAGCACCGTCACCCAGCAGCTGGCGAAGAACCTGTTCCTTTCGCCCGAGCGCACGATCCGCCGCAAGGTTCAGGAACTTCTGCTCGCCTTCTGGCTGGAGCGGCGCTACAGCAAGGATCAGATCCTTACCATCTATCTCAACCGCGTCTATTTCGGTGCCGGTGCGTACGGCGTCGACGCCGCCGCGCGGCGCTTCTTCGGCAAGCCCGCGAGCGAGGTCACGGTTTACGAGGCGGCGCTGCTCGCCGGCGTCCTCAAGGCGCCGTCACGCTTCAATCCGCTGGCCGACCCCGAGCGTGCCAACGGCCGCGCCCGCCAGGTACTGCAGGGCATGGTCGAGGCCGGCTGGCTGAGCGGCCGGGAGGCCGCGGCAGCGATGACCGGCGGCGCCGACGTGCCGCGCGGCGCCTCGGCTGCCCGGGCCCGTTATTTCGCCGACTGGGTTTTGGAGCGCGCGCGCGACTATGTCGGGTACCGCTCGGGCGATATTACGGTCACAACCACGATCGACCCGCGCCTGCAGCTTCTAGCCGAGCAGGCGCTCGCCCGCTGGCTGAACCGGGCGGCGGATCGCAATGTCGGCCAGGCCGCGCTGGTGGCGATGCGCCCGGATGGCGCGGTCGTCGCCATGGTCGGGGGCCGCGACTACGGGGCAACGCAGTTCAACAGGGCGAGCCAGGCACTGCGGCAGCCGGGCTCCGCTTTCAAGCTGTTCGTCTACCTGGCCGCCGTCGAGGCCGGCATCCGGCCGGCCGACGAGGTGACGGACGCCCCGGTCAGCGTCGGCGACTGGTCGCCGCAGAACGCCGGCGGCAGCCATCGAGGCCGGGTCACGGTGCGCGAGGCGGCGGCGCGCTCGCTCAACTCCGTCGCCGTGACCCTGGCCGAGCAGGTCGGGCGCGAGCGCGTACTCGACGTGGCGCGCCGGCTCGGCGTGACATCGGAACTCGGCGTCGACCCGTCGCTCGCGCTGGGCGCCTACGAGGTATCGCTGCTCGAACTGACCGCTGCCTACGGCGTCATGGCGGCAGGCGGCATCGGCATCTGGCCCTACGGCATCACGGAGATCCGCGACGAATACGGTCGCGTGCTCTATCGGCGCAGCGGCGGTGGCCCGGGCCGCGTCGTCGACGAGGCCCACGTCGCCGCCATCAACGACATGTTCACGGCAGCGATCACCTGGGGCACCGGCAAGGCGGCGCGGCTCGACCGACCGGCGGCGGGCAAGACGGGAACGAGCCAGGACAGCCGAGACGCCTGGTTCATCGGCTACACGCCCGACCTTGTCACCGGCGTCTGGTTCGGCAACGACGACAACGCGCCGATGGCCGGCGTCGGCGGCGGTTCCTATCCGGCACTGACCTGGAAGGCGTTCATGCAGCCGGCGCTCGCCGGCGTCGCGGCGAAGCCGCTTCCGGGTGTGGTCTGGACCGCGGGGGACTAGCTTATTGTCGGTTTAGTTCGCTCCGGCCCGCTCCCCCGCCCGGCCACCCAACGGTATCGTACGCTGTGGGT
>JBFHDX010000060.1:0-22910 GCA_041584475.1 Alphaproteobacteria bacterium | reverse complement strand
TCCGGTCGAGCTCCTTCGCCGCCGGCGAGAGCTTCTTGTCCTGCTCTACGAGGACGACGACGGCACCCGATTTCGGCAATCCGGGTTCGGCAAAGGCGATCTTCATGGTTTCCCCTCGATGGCTGGCTGGCCGGGCCCGCGCGGCCCGCTGCCGCGCGAGAGACTCTAGCGACTGGCGCGGAAAAGGAAAGTGCAGACGGGCACAATCGGGAGCGACAACCCGAGAGGGAGCGTGCCGCTCAGATATTCATCCGTTTGAAGATCCGCTCGGGGATGTGGCGGATGATCGTCATGATGCCCCACCAGAAGAACGGGAAATAGGCGACGTCCTTGCCTTTCTTCGCGAATCTCAGGCAGGCGCGGGCGCACGCCTCGGGCGAGGCGACGAGGAACATGCCCTCGAGGCCCCAGGTCATGTCGGTGTCCATGAAACCGGGCTTCACCGTGGTGACCGAGACGCCGCGGCGGCACAGCCGCGCCCGCAGCCCCTGCAGGTAGGTGTTCAGCCCCGCCTTCGCCGACCCGTAGACGTAGTTCCTGAGCCGCCCGCGGTCCCCGGCGACCGAGCTTAGCGCCACGATATTTCCGGCGCCCTGCGCCTCCATTACCGGCGCCAGGCGCTGCAGCACCGACATGGCGCCGAGATAGTTGACGGTCACCGCCTGACGCGCGAGCGCGAAATCGCGGTCGATCTCCGCCTGCTCGGGCATGGCGCCGAAGGCGAGGAACACGTTGAGGAACTTCGCCCGCTTGCGGCAGTGTTCGACGAACACGTCGTGCTTGTCGAACACCTCGGCATCGAACCGCACCGCCTCGACCCTTCGGCCGGTGCGGATCGCGACGTCCGCGGCGGTGCGCTTCAGATCGTCCATGTCGCGGCCGGCGAGAATCACGTCGGCGCCGTCCTCGGCGGCGACGCGGGCGAAGGCGCGCGCCACCGACGACGAGCCGCCGAGCACCAGCCACGTCGCCTGCGCGGTGCGTTCCGTCATGCGTCGCCGCCCCGAATCCCGAGCCTGCGCGCCATGTCCGATATCATGCGCCGGTCAGGATCGACGCGGTCCAGCACGGCGCGGAACGCCGCCAGCCGCGGATACATCGCCGGCAGCGACTCCGGCGACAGCACGGCGTCCTTCGCCAGATAGACGCGCCCGCCATGATCGACGGTGATCGCCTCGAGACGGGACAGCAGCTCGGTCACCCCGCGTCGGGCCGGGAAGTCGAGCGCCAGCGTATAGCCGCGCATGGGGAAGGAGAGATGGCCCTTGCCCTCGCCGCCGAGCGTCTTGAGAACGGCGAGGAACGAGCCGGTGCCGGCGCTGCTGATCGACTCCATCAGGAGGCGCAGCCCGGCCGGCGCCGCGGCGTCGGGCAGCACGCACTGGAACTGGTGGAAACCGCGCCGCCCGTACATCCGGTTCCAGTCCTCGATCGCGTCGAGCGGGTAGAGGAAGCGCGTGAGCGGCGCCCTCCCCTGGCGCCCTCGTTTCGGCACGCGCCGGTAATAGAGGCTGTTGAACAGGCCGACGGTGAGCCGGTTGAGCGCAAATCCCGGCATCTCGACCGGCATGCGGCGCCCGCCGGCGGCCGGCGGCTCGACGCCCTCGTCGGCCTCCTCGGCGGTCTCGAATATGCCGCGGCCGAGCCGTCGTCCCCGGGCCGTCGCGTCGATCCAGCCCACCGAGTAGGTCGCCGACTCGCGTGCAGCCTCCTGCATCGAGAGGAACTCGGCGAGATCGCGCGCCCGCCGCTCCGTCACGTTCACCGCGTTGGACGATACCTTGCGCATGCGGAAGCACACCGCGAGCATGATGCCGGTCAGGCCGATGCCGCCGACCGTCGCCGCGAACAGTTCCGCGTCGTCGTCCGGCGACACCCGCCGGACGGTGCCGTCCGGGGTCATCAGCTCGAGCCACCGCACGTGGTCGCCGAAGCTGCCGTGGCGGTCGTGATTCTTGCCGTGCACGTCATTGGCGACGCCGCCGCCGACGGTCGCGAAGCCCGTCCCCGGGGTGACCGGAGGAACGAAGCCGTGCGCCAGCCCGATGCGCATGAGCTCCGCGAAGCTGACGCCGGGCTCGCAGACGATCTCGCCGCTCTTCCAGTCGGCCGAAAGGACGCGGTTGAGCCGTTCGGTCAGGATCGCATCGCCGCCGTCGTTCAGTGCGGCGTCACCGTAGGAGCGCCCGCCGGCATATGCGATCATGCCGGCGCTACCGTTCGCCGCCAGCGCGTCACGCACCGCGGACCAGCGCTCGGGACGCCACGCCCGGACCCGTGCGGTCCGTGCCCGGCCCCAGCCGCTCAGCCCGATTTCCTTGCTGCGCAACGTGCCGCCCCTACAGATAGAGAATCATGACGAACGCGGCGAGCCAGCCGGCGATGCTGACTTGCAGGCCGGGGTCGCGATACACGAGATCGGTCGGCGAGCCCGACCGCTCGTGGACGATGGTCAGCTGCAGATACCGCATGACGCCGGCGATCACGAACGGCGCCGTGACGTAAAGCCGGTCGGTGCCGAGCCGCTGCATGACCGCGAGATCCGTGGTGAAAATCAGGTACGAAACCAGCAGCATCGAGATCACGGCGATGATGCTCGTGTCGAGGAACCGCCGGCTGTAGCCGTCGAGGCTCTTGCGGTGGTCGGCGCCGAGCGCGCGCGTCACGTCGTCGCGGCGCTTGGCGAGCGCCAGGAAAAGGGCGAGCAGCCCGGTCACGATAAGGATCCAGGCGCTGGGCTCGGTATCGATCACCCGGGCGCCGGCCTCGATGCGCAGGACGAAGCCGAACGCGACGATCAGCACGTCGATGATCGCGATCGTCTTCAGATACAGCGAATAGGCGATATTGAGCCCGACATAGGCCGCGAGCACCCCGAGGATCTGCGGCACGAGGTAATACGCGGTCGCGGCGCCGGCGGCAGCCAGCAGCAGCAGCAATAGAACCGCCGTCGCGGGCTGCACGGCGCCGGCCGCGAGCGGGCGACTGCGCTTGACCGGATGCTGGCGATCGGCCTCGCGATCGCGCAGGTCGTTCAGGCAGTAGACGGCGCTCGAGATCAGGCTGAAGGCCACGAACCCGGCGATGACCGCGATTGCGGACGAGGCCGACAGCCGGTCGGGGGTGAAGAACAGCGGCGCCGCGACGAATACGTTCTTGATCCATTGTCGGGGCCGTATCAGTGTCAGGATGCCCAGCATCTTCCCGCCCTGGTGACCGGCTGCGACCCGTCGCCACGCGGGACGAGACGGGCGCAGAGAACCGTCTAGCACCAATAGTGTCGAAAGTCTTAGGCTTGGTTAACGGGGCCGCGCCCTATTTCGCTTTGGCAGCGCGCGGCCTGTTCCTGTAGACTGCGCCGAACCGGCCCGCGGATGAGCAGCATCTCGAGATACATTTTCCGTCAGACCGTCGTCGTCATGTTGTTCGTGACGATCGTCCTGACCGCCGTCATCTGGCTGACGCAATCGCTGCGCTTCGTCGACATGGTCGTCAACCGGGGCCTGCCCGTGACCGAGTTCCTCTGGCTGGCAATGCTGATCGTGCCGCGCTTCCTGGCGGTCATCCTGCCGATCAGCTGTTTCGTCGCGGTGGTGTACGTCTACAGCAAGCTGATCGGCGACCGTGAGCTGATCGTCCTGCGCGCCGCCGGTTTCAGCAATTTGCGGCTGGCCCATCCGGCGCTCGTCGTCGCCGCCCTCACCGCCGCGGCCATATACGTCCTCAACGCCTATCTGCTGCCGGTCTCCTACCGCGAGTTCACCGACCTGCGGTACGAGATCCGCTCCGACTATTCGTCGATCCTGCTGCATGAGGGCGCTTTTCACACGCTGCCCGGCGACATCACCGTCTTCATTCGCGAGAGGGCCGGCACCGGACAGCTCAACGGCATCCTCGTCCACGACGCCCGCGTCAAACGTCGTCCGGTCACGCTGATGGCCGAAAGCGGGGCCCTGGTCCAGACCAGCGAGGGGCCGAGGGTCGTGCTCGTCAACGGCAACCGGCAGGAGATCGATCGCGAAGACGGAACGCTGTCGTATCTCTATTTCGACAAGTACACGGTCGATCTCGGGATCACCGGGGCGGCCCCGACCGGCGCGCGGCGGCGGGCCCCCGAGGAGATGTTCCTCTGGGAGCTGTTCGACCCGGCCCGCGCCGATACCGCGGACTACCGGGAGTTCGTCGCCGAGGGTCACAGCCGCATCGCAGCGCCCTTCCTCGCCGTCAGCTTCACCGCCATCGGCCTCGCGTTCCTGCTGTCGGGCGATTTCAGCCGCCGCGGCCAGACCGGCCGGATCGCCGGAGCGGTCGTCGCCATGGTGCTGATCCAGACGCTGGCGATCGCCGCGCACAACGCGGCCGGCGACAATTCAGCGGGGATCCCGCTCCTCTATGTCAATGTTCTGTTGCCCGGGATCATCGGCTGGCTGCTGCTGGCCCGAGGCTGGCGACGCAGCGGGCCCGGTCCGAGCGGGCCCGGCCCCGAAATCGGCGCGCGCGCCTGAGGCGGGGGCGGACGCCGATGCGCCTTTCCGCGACGCTCTCCGCCTATATCGCCCGGCAGATCCTGTTCTGGATCGGCGTGGTGTTCCTCGGACTTAGCAGCGTCCTGCTGATGTTCGATCTCGTCGAACAGTTCCGGCGCGTCGCCGGAAAGCCCGATGTCGGTTACGGCGTTGCCATCCAGCTCGCACTCCTCCAGCTGCCGCATCTCGTCGAGCTGACGCTGCCGTTCGTCGTCCTGTTCGGCGCGATGATGGCATTCTGGCGGCTGTCGCGCTCGAGCGAGCTGGTCGTCGCCCGCGCCGCCGGCGTTTCGGCGTGGCAGTTCCTGCTGCCCGGCCTCGCCATCGCCGTCCTGCTCGGCACCTTCCAGATGGCCGCGTTCAATCCGCTCGCGGCGACCCTGCTCGCGCGGTTCGAGCGGCTCGATGCGACGTACCTGAAGCATTCGACGAGCCGGCTCGCCGTCTCGCGGACCGGACTCTGGCTGCGCCAGGGCGATGATCGCGGTCAGACGGTGATCAACGCGCTGCGCAGCACCTCCGACGGAACCGAACTCCTCACGGTGATCTTCTTCGTCTTCGAGATACCGGACCGGTTCGTTCGTCGGATCGACGCCGAGCGCGCGGTCCTGCAGGACGGCTACTGGAGCATTCGCAATGCCTGGATTTCCTCGCCGAACGAGGAGCGGAGGCTGGTCGAGACCTACACCGTCGCAACCGACCTCACGCCGGACAAGATCCAGGACAGTTTCGCGTCGCCGGAAACGATGTCGTTCTGGGCATTGCCCGGCTTTCTGGAAACCCTGGAGGCTGCGGGATTCTCGGGCCACCGTCACCGGCTGCACTGGCACAGCCTGCTCGCGACACCCCTGCTCCTCGGCGGCATGATACTGTTCGCGGCGGTCTTCACGCTGAAGACCGGCGGCCGCACCGGCGCCACGCGGACGATCTCGCTCGGCATCATCTGCAGCTTCGTGCTGTATTTCGCGTCCGACGTCATTCGCGCGCTCGGCTTGTCGGCAAGCATACCGGCCGTGCTCGCGGCATGGAGTCCGGCCGCGATCGCCACCTTCCTCGCGCTGGCGATGGTGTTCCATTTGGAGGACGGCTGATGCGCCGACAGCCGGGCTCCGGCCTGCGCGTCGTCGGCAGGATCGTCGTGTCGGCGGTCGTGCTCGCGGGCGCGGTCGTGGGCCAGGGACGCGCCCAGCAGGTGTCGCAGCCGGCCGAACGACCGACCTCCCAGGCCGTGCTGTCGGCGGACGAGATCACCTACGACGACGAGTCCGGCATCGTCATCGCCGACGGCAATGTCGAGATAGCGCACGGCGAGCGCCTCCTGCTCGCCGACCGCGTGCGCTACGACCAGTCGGTCGACAGCATCGTCGCGTCCGGGAACGTCACGATCCTCGAGCCCGACGGTGACGTCATATTCGCCGATTACGTCGAACTGTCGGACGAACTGCGCGAAGGCGTGATCGAGAACATCCGCATCTTGCTGCTCGACAACAGCCGCTTCGCGGCCAACGGCGCGCGCAGGATCGGCGGTCGTCGGACGATCATGCGTCGCGGCGTCTTTTCCTCGTGCGATGTCTGTCCGGGAGACGAGTCGCAGCCGCCGCTCTGGCAGTTGAAAGCCGGCACGATCGTGCACGATCAGGAGTCCCAGGACGTCAGCTACACCAACGCCTGGCTGGAATTCGCGGGCGTCCCGGTGCTCTACACGCCGTATCTCACGCATCCCGATCCCACGGTTGAACGTCGTTCCGGTCTGCTGACGCCGCTGCTTGGATCGAGCACCGAATTCGGTGGCTTCGCGCGGGTCCCCGTGTTCTGGGCGATCACGCCGAGCGTCGACGTGACCTTCGAGCCCATTCTGGCGACGAAGAAACCGTCGGTCATGGCACTCGAATTCCGCCAGCACGTCGACAGCGGCGTGTACGAGCTGTCGGGGAGCGTAACCCAAGCCGATCGTGAGACGGGAGATCCGCTGAACCCGGTCGTCGAGCCCGATGTCTGGCGCGGCCACCTGTTCGGCACCGGCCGCTTTGACATCAACGACAACTGGCGCTGGGGCTTCGACGTCGAGCGGGCGTCGGACCGCAGCTACCTCGACCAGTACGACTTCTTCGGACAGCCGGAAAACGTCCTGACGACCAACCCTTACGTCGAGGGCTACTTCGGACGCAGCTACGTCGACGGCAACGCGTTCGTCTACCAGGACGTGCGCGGGCCCTTCGCGGTCGAGCAGCCGCTGGTGCTGCCCGACATCGACTACGAATTCGTCGGCGAGGCCGACTCGATCGGCGGGCGCTGGAGCTTCGACATGAACGGCCGGACCACGAGCCGAGATTCCGGTCCGAATACCCGGCGGCTCATCGTGAAGGGCGGCTACTTCATCCCGACGCAGACGAATTTCGGGCTGCTGACCACCTTCTCCGCGTCGGTCCGCGCCGACGGCTATCACATGGACAAGGTCGTCATCGACGGCGTCGAGGAGAACAACGTGCAGGAAGGGCGCGTCATCCCCCGCCTCGCGGTCGAGTCGCGCCTGCCGTTCGTTCGCGGCACCGGCGGCGTGCGTCAGCTCATCGAGCCGGCGGTGGCCGTGGTGCTCGCGCCCGGCACCGGTAATCCCACGGCGATTCCGGAAGAGGACAGCGTCGCCATCGAGCTCGACGACACCAACCTCTTCAGCGAGGACCGGATTCCCGGCGACGACCGCATCGACACCGGCCAGCGCATCGTCTATGGGCTCAAGGGGGGCCTCTACGGCGAGCGTGGCGGGCGCCTGATCGCGTTTTTCGGCCAGAGCTATCGCTGGTCCGAGGATGATCCCCTGGCGCTGGCCTCGGACATCGAGGAGGGCTACTCCGACTATGTCGGGCGGCTGGAGATCGTTCCCAACCGGTACATGGATCTGCTCTACCGGTTCCGGCTATCGGAGGCCAACTTCGAGCCGCTGCGCAACGAGCTCGGCCTCACCATCGGCCCGCCCGCTCTGCGCCTGACCGGCGACTACGTGTTCATCGCCAGCGAGGCTTCCGCCGGCGCCTTCCCCGACCGCGAGCAGGTGACCGCCGAATTGAGCTCGCAGCTCACCGACTTCTGGAGCGTTTCCGCCAGAACCCGGCGCGATTTGACGAGCGATGGGGGTCCCCTTGAATACGACGGACGTATCACGTACGAAGATGAATGTTTCCGGTTCGACACTATATATCGTCGGCAGTTCACGGAAAGCGTGGGCGTTGACCCCGGCACCCGGATCTCGTTCCAGTTTGTGTTCAAGAGCCTGGGCGATGAAACGGCGCAGGAAGTGGAATTCAGATAGGAATCGGTATCGGTGAACCATAGCCACTCACCGACGCGGCGGTCGCTTGGCGGCCTGCGTGAAATGCTCGTCGTGTCGTGCTTCCTCGTCACCGGAGCGCTTGGCGCCGCCGTGGCCGCCGCGCAGGAGGTCGGGCGCATCGCCGCGGTCGTCAATGACGAGGTCATTTCCGTCATGGACTTGTCGAACCGGGCCAGGCTGGTCGTTTTCTCGACCGGCCTGCCGGCGACCGACGAGGTCTATCAGCGCCTCATGCCGCAGATCCTGCAGACGATGATCGACGAACGCCTGCAGCTTCAGGAAGCGAAGGCGAGGGACATCAGCGTCACCGAGAAGGAGATCAACGACACGCTCGCGAATATGGAACGCAGCAACAATCTGCCGCCCGGCGGGCTCGACCAGTATTTCGCCCAGCAGAATGTCGAGAAGTCCTCGCTGCTCAGCCAGGTGCGCGCCAATATCGCGTGGCGCAAGCTCGTGATGAGCCGCTTTCAGCGGCAGGCCGAGATCGGGCAGGACGAAATCGACGAGGCGGTCCGCAACCTCGAATTGTCGCAGGGCAAGCCGCGTCTACTGGTTTCCGAGATCTTCCTGGCCGTCGACGACCCCGCTAACGAGGAGAATATCCGTCGCTCGGCGGTTCGCATCCAGCAGCAGGTCCGCCAGGGCGGGCGATTCGACGAACTCGCCCGGGCGTTCTCGCAGAACGCGGCCGCCGCGTCCGGGGGCGATCTCGGCTGGCTCGTCCAGGGCCAGCTGGACGACGCCCTCGACGACGCGCTGGCCACCATGCAGCCCGGCCAGATGCGCGGCCCGATCCGCTCGACCAACGGCTATCACATCCTGTTGCTGCGCGACCGTCGGCTCCCCGGCGGGGCGACGCCGGACAAGGTGACGGTCACGCTGAAGCAGGTCCGCATCGAGCTGCCGGAACCGGCGACCGACGGCGAGATTCGCGCGGCGATCCAGGCCGCCGAGCAGATTCGCCGGACGGTGCGTTCCTGCGCACAACTCGCACCCCCGCTCCCGGGCAGCGCCGCGGTCGGCGACATCGGCACGCTGCGTGTCTCGGATCTCGCGGAACCGTTGCGGCCGGTCGTGATGGGCCTCGGCGCGAACCAGTTCAGCGCCCCGCTGCGGGCGCCGCAGGGGATTCTGCTCATCGTCGTCTGCGACCGCCAGACCGAGGGTGAACAGCGGCCCGATCGCGAGCAGATCGCCGAGCAGCTGCGCTTGCAGAAACTGGATCTGCTCGCGCGCCGATATATGCGCGATCTGCGCAGCGCGGCGTACCTTGATGTGAGGATGTATGACGGTCTCGCCAATCGCGCTAACGATGGGTGAACCCGCCGGCGTCGGCGGCGAGATAGCCCTGAAGGCATGGCTGCGGCGCGGTGAGCTGACCCTGCCGCCGTTCTTCGTGCTCGATGACCCGCGCCGGCTCGAGCGCCTGGCGAGCAATCTGGACTGGCGCGTCGAGATCGCCGAGATCGGCTCGCCGGAGGATGCACCGTCCGCCTTCGGCGACTATCTGCCGGTGATGCCGCGATCGCTGCCCGGACGATCGACTCCGGGCAGTCCCGACCCCGCGAACGCGCGGGCGGTTCTCGAGGCGATCGAGGAGGCGGTCGGGCTGGTGAGGGACGGCGACGCCGCGGCCGTCGTGACCAACCCGATCAACAAGCACGTTCTTTACGAGGCCGGTTTCCGGCACGCCGGACACACCGAGTTCCTCGCCGAACTCGCCGGTTCCGGGCTGCGTCCGGTGATGATGCTCGCCTGCCCGGGCCTGCGCGTCGTCCCGGTGACGATCCACATGCCACTGCGGCAGGCCGTGGAGAATCTGCGCCAGGGCGACATCGAGGATGTGGCGCGGATTACCGCGCGCGCCCTGACCGAGGATTTCGGGATAAAGCAGCCGCAGCTGGCGGTCGCCGCGCTGAACCCGCACGCGGGCGAAGGCGGAGCGCTCGGCCGCGAGGAGATCGAGATCATCGGGCCCGCGATCGAGACGCTCAAGCGCGAGGAGATCGCGATCATGGGACCGGCGCCGGCCGACACGCTGTTCCACGAACGCGCGCGCCAGACCTACGATGCCGCGATCTGCATGTATCACGACCAGGCGCTGATCCCGCTGAAGACCATCGATTTCCGGTCCGGCATCAACATCACGCTCGGCCTGCCCTTCGTCCGCACGTCGCCGGACCACGGCACCGCCTTCGAGATCGCCGGTACCGGCGTCGCCGACGAGTCGAGTCTCGTCGCGGCGATCCGCGAGGCCGCGGGCATGGCCGAACGCCGCCAGTCCGGCCGCATCATTGAATTCCCCGGACGATCCTGACGCGGTCGCGGCGCTGCCGCCGTTGCGCGACGTCATTTCCCGTTACGGGCTCGCCGCTCGGCGCGGCCTCGGCCAGCATTTCCTGCTCGACCTCAACCTGACGCGGCGCATCGCCCGGGCGGCGGGCGACATCGAATCGGGAACCGTGCTCGAGGTCGGGCCGGGACCCGGCGGCCTGACCCGTGCCCTGCTCATGGAGGGCGCCGGCCGCGTCGTCGCGATCGAGCGCGACGCGCGGTGCGTCGCCGCGCTTGCCGATCTCGTGGCGGCGGCCGCGGGCCGCCGGCAGCTGCTCGAGGCGGACGCGCTCGAGGTCGACGTGGCGACGGTGGGTTCGCCGCCACGGCGGATCGTCGCCAACCTGCCCTACAACATCTCGGTGCCGCTGCTGATCCGCTGGCTGCTCGCGGCGGATGCCGTTGCCGGCATGACGCTGATGTTCCAGCGCGAGGTGGCTGATCGCATCGCCGCCGGCGCTGGCGAGCCGGCCTATGGACGGCTTTCCGTGCTCGCCAACTGGCGTTGCCGGACGCGGCGTCTGTTCGACATCCCGGCCGCCGCGTTCACGCCGAAGCCGAAGGTCGCGTCGGCGGTCGTCGAGCTTGTACCCCATGCGTCGCCGCCCCACCCGTGCGACGTGCAGGCGTTGCAGCGGGTCACCGCCGCCGCGTTCGGCCAGCGCCGCAAGATGCTTCGCCGCTCGCTCGCGACGCTCGGCGTCGATGCCGAGAGGCTGCTCGAGGCCGCCGGAATCGACCCGACGGCACGCGCCGAAACGTTGAAGATCGCCCAATTCGCCGCGCTCGCCCGGGCCCTCGTCAGCGGCGGGCCGCCTACCCCTCCCGCAGCCCCCTGACGAACTCGCCGAGGCCGATCTGGCGTTCGCGGCGCAGCCGTTCCGCCGTGAGGATCGCCTGTACCTGGGCGACGCTCGCCTCGACGTCGCGGTTGACGACGATGTAGTCGTACTCGGGATAATGGCTCATCTCGTCGGACGCCTTGGCCATGCGCCCGGCCACCACCTCGTCGCTGTCCTGCGCGCGGACCCGCAGGCGGCGCTCGAGCTCGCGCGTCGACGGCGGCAGGATGAACACCGACACCAGATCGTCCCTGGCCGCTTCGCGCAGCTGCTGGGTGCCCTGCCAGTCGATGTCGAACAGCACGTCGTGCCCCGATGCCAGCGAGCTCTCGACCGGGGCGCGCGGCGTCCCGTAGAAGTGGCCGAACACGCTGGCGTGCTCGAGCAGCTCGCCGCGGTTGACCATCAGGTGGAAATCCTCCTCCGAGATGAACCGGTAGTCGCGGCCGGCCACCTCGCCCGGACGCTTGGGGCGCGTCGTCACCGATATCGACATGCTCAGGCTGTTCTTCTCGCGCTTCAGGATCTCGCGCGCGATCGTCGTCTTGCCGGCGCCCGAGGGCGACGACAGCACCAGCATGAGACCGCGTCGCGTGATCTCGAAAGGCGAGCCGCCACTCGTCATGCGCCCGCCAGTGGCCGATCCCGCCCGACCGCGCTATTCGACATTGAGCGCCTGCTCCCTGAACTGATCGATCACCGCCTTGAGCCGCAAGCCGATCTGCGTCAGCGCGATATCCCCTGCCTTCGCGCACAGCGTGTTCGCCTCGCGGTTGAATTCCTGACAAAGGAAATCGAGGCGGCGGCCGATCGCGCCACCCTCGTCGAGCAGCGCCCGCGCGCCCTCGACGTGCGCCTTCAGGCGATCCAGCTCCTCGCGGACGTCCGCCTTCACGGCGAGCAGCGCGCACTCCTGCGCCAGGCGCTCCTCCGGCAGCGCCGGGCTCATGGCCAGAAGCTCCGCCACGCCGGCCTGCAACCGCTCGCGGACCGTTTCGGTGCGGGCGGCCGCGGCCGCATCGGCCTCGTTGCAGAGCGTGTCGAGCTCGTCGAGCCGGTCGCGCAGGATCGAAGCGAGCCGCGCCCCCTCGGTCTGCCGCACGCCGACCAGCGCCTCCAGAGCCTCGCCCAGCGACCGGGCCATCGCCTTGTGCTCCTCCCTGGCATCCTCGGGATCGACGATCTCCTCGGCCGGCTCGACGACGCCGCGCACGGACAGCAGCTCCCCGAGGCCCGGCGCATCGCCGGACAGGCGGTCGTCGTCCCGCAGCTCGACCGCGAGGCCGATCAGCCGGTCCAGGAGGTCACGGTTGATCCGGTACATGCCCTCGGCGCCGGCGCGGTTGAGCAGCAGCGAGATCGAGATCGATCCCCGCTTCAGCACCTTGCCGACGGCGTCGCGGACGCCCGGCTCGAGGGATTCGAACCCGGCCGGGAGCCGCAACCGGACATCGAGGCCGCGCCCGTTGACGCTGCGGATCTCCCAGGTCCAGGCGAACGCGTCGTGCTGGCCTGCGGCCCGGGTGAATCCGGTCATCGAGGATACGGTCACGGGTGGCGGCTCTTTCCGTTCGGTTACGGCGCTGCGACGCAGGGCGCGGCGGCACTATATCGCCGCGGCGCCTGCCGGCCAACAGCGCGCCGTCGAATTACGAGACGCGATCGACGACGTCGCGCACGCCGCGCACGACGCAGGCCTCGAGTGCCGCCGGCTCGACGGCGTTGCGCTGGCACGCCGACAGGCGCTGGTTGAGGAACCGCTCGGATCCGGAATCGACCGGAATGATGCGGTTCGTATCGCGGAAGACGCGGCAGACCGCGTAGGCGTAGGGCCCGTAGATCCGGCTCGAATGGCCTTCGTCGAGGCGGTAGATCAGAATGCCGTAGACCCGTCCGGTGAACATCGTGCGCTCGTCGCGCTCGGTTCCCTGCTCCGCGGCCAGCCGGTCGACACCGCTGCGGATCGCCACCTTTTCCGCCTCGCCCCGGCTGCGCCCGGCCCCGATATGCTCGCCGAGCCTGCGGATCACCGGGCAGTCGCGGATCGTGCGCCGCGCGAAGGCCTCGGCGCGGGCGCTGGCGACCGGATCCTTCGCCGCCAGTTCGGCCGCGAAGTCGAACTCGCCGTCGCTCTTGTCGGCGCCGCTGCCGTCGCGCCCGATCGCCGTCGCGGTGGTCGGCGGCGCTGTTCGCGGCGACTGCGCCCCGTCCGTGCTGGCGAGACTCGTCGCGCGAGCCGGTTCGGCGGCGTCGCGGTCGACGGGCGGGACGAAGGCCGCGTCGCCCCGCCGCTGCGCGCCGCCGGGCGGCGTCGGTGCCGGCGCCATATCGGAATTGTCGCCGGTCTGCGTCGACGCGCCCGCCGACTGCCGATTCGCCTCGTCTGCCGACGAGTCAGTCGGGGCGATGTCCGCGGACCCTGCGGGATCGCCGGCGGCCAGCGCACCCGAAGACACGGCGCCATCGCTCCCGGCGGTCGATGTCTGCGCGACCCGGGGCGCCGATGCGGCGCTGCGTCCTGCGGCCCGCTTGGCTGACGGGACGGCGCCCGGCTCCCCCGTCGCGCCGCCGGCGATGCCCGGTGCTCCGTCGAGGGCCGCGCTGGCGCCGGGCGGCTCGGTCGCCGATGACGGGTTGCCGGCGGCCGTATCGGCGGCTGTCGCCCCCGGAGACACCGGCGACACCGAGGACACGGGAGCCCGGCTCTGCGGCTGCCTTGGCGTGCTGCCCGAAGCCGGTGCCGCGGCCGAGGTTGCGGGTCTGGCCCGCGGCCGCGGCGCCGCTTGCTTCGGCACTGGTCCCGCGGTCGTCGTTGCCGGCGCCGGGGACGCCGCCGGCTCGCCCTCGGCGACCCGCGTTTCGGGTCCCGCCGCTGGTGCTCCGGCCGCGGATGTCGACCGGCCTTGGGCCGGCGCCTGCCCGTCCCCGGCTTCCGCGCGTTCGGTCCCGCTCGTCCGGTGCTGGTCCGGCGCCGTCGCAGCACCCGAAATATCAGGCCGTGGCGCCGGCAGCGGCAGCGACGCCCGCTCGCCCCCGCTCCCGCCGGGTCCGGCACAGCCCGTGCCGGCCGCCAGACACGCCACGGCCAGGGCGATCCGTCGAAACCATTTTCGCATCAGCGTCGTGCGGGCCAAATCGAAGGTCCCGCTCCTGCGTCGGTTCAGGCAGTCCGTCCTGCATGATCCGCCATAGCCGCTAACCAGGCCTTAACGACCACACGTTTCCGCTTCTGCTGCGGCCGCAGCTCTGGTTATGGTTGCCCTTCGATGCGTGAACCGAAATCGATCCTCATAACCGGCGCCTCGAGCGGCATCGGCGCCGCCCTCGCCCTGGCATATGCCGGACCGGGGCTGCGTCTCGGCCTCGGCGGGCGCAACCGGGGCCGGCTCGCCGAGGTCGCAGCGGCGTGCCGGAAAGCCGGCGCCGAGGTCGACGCGGGGCTGCTCGACATCTGCGACGCTGCGGCGGTGCGTCGCTGGGTCGAGGCCGCGGACGATGCGGCGCCGCTGGACCTCGTCGTCGCCAACGCCGGCATATCGGGCGGCACGTTCGGCGGCGGCGAGTCGCACGAGCAGGCGCGCGCCATCTTTGCGGTCAACGTCGACGGCGTGGTCAACACCGTGCACCCTGCGGCCGAACGCATGCAGTCGCGCCGGCGCGGGCAGATCGCGATCATGAGTTCGCTGGCCGGCTTCCGGGGCATAGCGGGCGCGCCGGCCTACAGCGCCAGCAAGGCGGCGGTCCGCGCGTATGGGGAGGCGCTGCGCGGGCGACTGCGGCCGCACGGCGTCGGCGTCTCGGTGATCTGTCCGGGCTTCATCCGGACGCCGATGACCGACGTCAACGCGTTCCCGATGCCGATGCTGATGGAGGTCGAGCGCGCGGCGCGCATCATCAGGCGCGGGCTCGCGCGCGACCGTGCGCGGATCGCCTTCCCGCTGCCGGTCTATGCGCTCGTGCGGCTGCTGGCGGCGCTGCCGCCGGCGCTCGTCGACCCGATCTTCCGCCGCATGCCCGAGAAGCGGTAGCGGAGGACGGGCGGGTCACGGCCGCGCCGCTGCTCCCGCGTCGCCGCCCGAGACCACGTGCACCGTGCGCTGCGGGAACGGGATCGCGATACCCGCCCGGTCCAGCGCCTCCTTGAGCCCCTTGGTCATGGCCCATTTCAGGGCCCAGTAGTCGGCGGCGGCGCACCACACGCGGATCGTCAGATTGACCGAGCTGTCCGCCAGCTCGCCGATCACGACCAGCGGCTCGGGCTCGGGCCGGATCCGATCCTCCTTGCCGATGAGCTCGCGCACCGCGGCGATCGCGGCGTCCATGTCGTCGCCGTAGTCGATGCCGACCGCGAGGTCGAGCCGGCGGGTGTCGTGGTAGCTGTAATTGACGACCGAATCGCCCCAGATCTTGCCGTTGGGCACGAGGATGCGGACGTTGTCGGGAGTCGCGAACTCGGTCATGAACAGATCGACCGACTTGACGGTTCCGGCCTTGCCGCCGGCCTCGACGTAGTCGCCGACCTTGAACGGCCGGAAGAACAGCAGCATGACGCCGGCCGCGAGGTTCGACAGCGTGCCCTGCAGCGCCAGGCCGATGGCCAGCGAGGCGGCGCCGAACACGGTGATCAGGCTCGCCGTCTGGACGCCGAACTCGGAGAGGACGGCGAGGACCGTGAGCACGAGAATCACGTAGCGTGCGGCGCTCGCCAGGAAATTGCTCAGCGTCCTGTCGATCCGCTCGATGCGGCCCAGGCCGCGGCTGATCGCCCGCCTCGTCCAGCCGGCGATGGTCCAGCCGATGACGAGGATCAGCAGGCCGCCGAGCACGCTCAGCCCGTAGTTGGTCAGCAGCTCGGTCGCCGTCGTCATGGCCGCGACCGCGCTCTCCGTCATCTCGTCCATCCCTCTTTCTCCCGTCTGTCGATCGATCGCGACGCGGTCGCGCCGATCACGACCCCGCCATGCGACGTCCTTAGTATGATTCCCGCAGCGTCCTGTCCAGCCGCAGGAAACCGCGATCCGGGGGACTTCGGCCGGCGACAAGCGCATGACACGGGCGGGCTGCCCTGCAAAACTTGCAGTGCGTACCGCGCGGGAACGTCGATAGGTTGGTCGCCGCGGCCGTCGGGGCGCGAGAGGAGCGTTGGACGTTGCGGATCATACACCTTACCGCGTGGCTCGATGCGGTCTCGCGGCCGACGGCGGCTGCGTTCGTCGCGCTGTTCATGTTCTTCGCGCTCATCCGCTCGAGCCTGATCACCGTTCTCCCGCTGGCGGTGCACGCGCATTTCCGCGACGCGCAGGACGTCAGCCTCGTCTTCTTCGCGGTCAGCGCCTTCGGCCTGCTCGGCAGCCTCGTCATCCCGCTGCTGCTGCAGCGACTGCGGCGGCGCACCGTATTCTCGGCCGGGGCGGCGCTCGGCATCGTCGCGCCGGGCCTGATGGCGACGGGATCGGAAGCCGCGCTGATTACCGGCATGGCCCTGCACCTGCTCGCCGTCGCCGCGCTCGAGGTCGCGCTCAACCTGTTCATCATGGATCACATACCGCGCCGCGAGATAAACCTGTTCGAGCCGACCCGCGTGTTCTACACGGCCGGCATGTGGACCATCGGGCCGTGGCTCGGCGTCTGGCTGGGCGCCCATGTCGGGACGGCGGCGCCGTTCGCGCTGGCGAGCATCGGCGCGGCGGGGATGCTGGGCTATTTCTGGTACCTGCGGCTGACCGACAGCCCCGCCGTTGCGTCGCGCAAGAAGCCGTCGCCGAATCCGCTGGTCTATCTGCCGCGCTTCTTCGGCCAGCCGCGGCTGGCGCTCGCCTGGGGCCTCGCCATCGGCCGCGCGGCGTGGTGGGCGCTGTTCTTCATCTACGCGCCGATCTACATCGTCACGGCCGGGCTCAGCGACGTCATGGCCGGCGCCGTCGTCTCGCTGAGCACCGCGAGCTTCTTCCTCGTGCCGGCGTGGAGCCGGCTCGCACGCCGCTACGGCATGCGCTTCCTGCTGCTGGCCGGCTATGGGGCGACCGGGACGATGACGCTGGTGACCGCGCTGCTGATGGGCGACGCGGCGTTCGGGACGCTGGCGCTGCTCGCCGCCGCGGTCGCGGCGGGCATCATCGATGCGGCCGGCAACGTACCGTTCCTGCGCGCCGTCCACCCCTACGAACGCCCCGAGATGACGACCGTCTACAATACCTACAGGGGCGTCGCGCAACTGCTGCCGCCGGGGATCTTCGCGCTGTTGCTCAAGCTCTTCGCCCTGCCCGCGGTGTTCGTCGCCGGCGGCATCGCGATGCTGGCGCTCACCGGCTACTGCCGGTACCTGCCACGGCGGCTCTGAGGCGGCGCGCGGCCGGCCCGGTCCGCCGGCGCGACCTCACGACGAGTTGATCATGGTTGCCGCCGCGTGCGCATAGACTGCCGGCCATGCGAAACTTGCTTCTCGCCGGCTTGTTCGCCGGAATCCTCGTTCTGGCGCTCGCTCCCGCGGGCGACCTGCCGGTGCCGCCCGTCGTGGCGGGGACGACCGGCACGTTCCCCGCCGAGGGGAGCGGGCCGCCGACCGTCGTCGAGCTCTTCACGTCGCAGGGCTGCTCCTCATGCCCGCCGGCGGACGAACTGCTGGCGCAGCTCGGCGGGCGCGACGACGTCGTCGCCATCGCCTACCACGTGACCTACTGGGACTATCTCGGCTGGCGCGACCCGTTCGCCACCGAATGGGGCACGACGCGCCAGCGCCGCTATGTCCGTGCGCTCGAGCTGCGCTACTCGTACACGCCGCAGATGGTCGTCGACGGTGCGGTCGACGTCGTGGGTTCGCGCAAGAACGAGGTCGCCGCGGCGCTCGGCGCCAGCCGCGACGCGGCGGCCCGGCGTGTTCCGGTGGCGCTGTCGCGCTCGGCCGGCGGCGGCGCCTTGCTGATCTCGCTGCCGGCGCGGTCGCTGGCGGCGCCGCTCGATGTCTGGCTGGTGCGTTACGCCGGACCCCGGGCGACCGAGGTGCGCGCCGGCGAGAACCGCGGCCGACGGCTCAGCAACGCGAACATCGCCCGCGAGATGCGGCATCTCGGCAAATGGGCGGGCGAGGCCTACGAGCTGCGCGTCGCGATTCCGCAGGACGGCGAGCCCGACGGCGGGGTCGCGGTGCTGCTGCAGGAGAACGGCACGGGCGCCATTCGCGGCGCCGCGAAGCTGCCGCTCGACGGCTGAGCGGCCCTACGGGTTGGCCTTGCGCCGGTTCTGGCGCTGGATCTTGCGCCATTTCGCGACGTTGCGGTTGTGCTCCTCGAGCGTGCGCGCGAACACGTGTCCGCCGGTGCCGTCGGCGACGAAATAGTATTCCTGCGAATCGATCGGGTTGAGCACCGCGGCGAGCGACGCGCGGCCCGGGTTGCAGATCGGTCCCGGGGGCAGCCCCTTGCGACGGTACGTGTTGTAGGGGTCGTCGATCTCCAGATCCCGAAACCGCAACGCCCGCTCCAGCTCGCGCTCGCCGCGCGTGATGGCATAGATGACCGTCGGGTCCGATTGCAGGCGCATGCCCTTGCGAAGCCGGTTCACGAACACCGCGGCGACGCGCGGACGCTCCTCGGGGACACCGGTCTCCTTCTCGACGATCGAGGCCAGAATCACCGCCTCCTCCGGCGTGTCGAACGGCAGGTCCTCGGCCCGGTTGTCCCACAGCTCGGCCAGCGTGCGCGTCATCGCCGCCTGCATTCGACCGACGAGCGCCGGCCGCGTCTCGTTGAAGGCGTAGGTGTAGGTCTCGGGAAGGATCGAACCCTCGGGCGGGATTTCCGAGACCCCGGCGAGCCCGTCGGCGGCATCGATCAGGGCGATGGCGTCGCGGCTGGTCAGCCCCTCGGGGATGGTCACGAGCCGCAGCACCGGCTTGCCGCTGAGCAGCGTGTCGAGCACGCGGGCCACGCTGGCGCGCGCCGGGAACGCGAACTCGCCGGCCTGCAGGCGCCGATGCGCCTGCCGGATGCGCGCATAGGCAAGGAAGATGCGCTTGTCGGCGATCACCCCGGCCTCCTCGAGGCCGCGGGCGATGCTGCTGAGGCCGGCGCCGCGCGGCACGAGGTAGACGGTCTCCTCGAGCAGCGGCCCGGGCGCCTCGACGGTACGCCATCCCCACACCGCGACGCCCGCGACCGCCAGGCCGACCAGCAGGACGACGGAGAGGAGGACACGCGCGAGCCAGGACTTCGTCATTGCGGGCATGGCAGGCCGGGGCCTCCGAAGCGCAGCGTCAACTGAACGTCGAGATCACCAGCGACGCGTTGGTGCCGCCGAACCCGAACGAGTTCGACAGCGCGTTCACGACCTTCCGTTCCCTGGCCTCGTGCGGGACGAGGTCGATGTCGCAGCCGGGCGACGGGTTGTCGAGGTTGAGCGTCGGCGGCACGAGTCCGGTCTGCAGCGCCTTGATGGAGAAGATCGCCTCGACGGCGCCCGCCGCCCCCAGCAGGTGGCCGATCGCCGACTTGGTCGACGACATCGACAGCTTGTAGGCGGCGTCGCCGAACAGACGCTTGACGGCGCCCAGCTCGATCTCGTCGCCGACCGGCGTCGAGGTGCCGTGCGCGTTGATGTAGTCGATCTCGCCGGGGTTCAGCCGCGCCCGCCCGAGCGCCGCCTGCATCGCCCGGTAGCCGCCGTTGCCGTCCTCGGGCGGGCTGGTCACGTGATAGGCGTCGCCGGACAGGCCGTAGCCGGTGATCTCCCCGTAGATCCGCGCGCCGCGTTTCTTCGCGTGTTCCAGCTCCTCCAGCACGACGATGCCGGCGCCCTCGCCCATGACGAAGCCGTCGCGGTCGACGTCCCAGGGCCGCGAGGCGCGCGCCGGCGTCTCGTTGAAGTGCGTCGACAGGGCCCTGGCCGCCGAGAACCCGGCCATGCCGATCCTGCAGATCGCGGCTTCGGCGCCGCCCGCGATCATGACGTCGGCATCGTCGAGCATGATCAGCCTGGCGGCGTCGCCGATGGCGTGCGTTCCCGTCGCGCAGGCGGTGACCACGGAATGGTTCGGCCCGCGGAACCCGTATTTGATCGAGACCTGGCCGGAAACCAGGTTGATGAGGTTGGCAGGAATGAAGAACGGGCTGATGCGCCTGGGTCCGCGCTCGTGCAGGGTGACGGATCCCTCGGAGATGCCCGGAAGTCCGCCGATGCCGGAGCCGATCATGACGCCGGTCCGTATCAGCGACTCCTCGTCGCCCGGCGTCCAGCCGGCGTCCTCGACCGCCTCGGTCGCCGCGGCCAGGCCGTAGATGATGAACGGGTCGTTCTTGCGCTGGTCCTTCGGCTCGACCCATTCGTTGGCATCGAAGCCGCCTCCGGCTCTCGACCCCGAAGGCACCTGTCCGGCGATCCTCGACGGCAGGTCCGAGGTATCGAACCGGTCGATCGCGACGATCCCCGACTCGCCTGCGGTGAGCCGGCGCCAGACGTGCTCGACACCAACGCCCAGCGGGTTCACGGTGCCGAGCCCCGTGACGACGACGCGTCTCATTGGATCACTCCGGAGGGTCGAGCCGGGACGATGCCCGACCGGTCAGCTGTTCTCTTCGATGAAATTGATCGCGTCCTTGACGGTCAGGATCTTCTCCGCCGCATCGTCCGGAATCTCGCAGCCGAACTCCTCCTCGAAAGCCATGACGAGTTCGACCGTATCGAGGCTGTCCGCGCCCAGATCGTCGATGAAGCTCGCGCCGTCGGTGACCTTGCTCTCGTCAACGCCGAGATGCTCGACGACGATCTTCTTTACGCGTTCCGCGATGTCACTCATAAGTCCAACCTCTCAATGATGCAGGTGCCTGAAACGGAAAGCGGCCTTGCAGCGCTCGAGATCCCTCGAAATCCAGCGTCCCGTGCAGCAAGCCCCCCGACAAAAAGGCCGCGTTACCTATCACACTTCGCCGAGCGTGACCAGCGCGCCGCAGCCCCTCGCGCGCGGTTCGTGAATCGGGTCATATCATTGCCATTCCGCCGTTGATGTGCAAGGTCTGGCCGGTCACGTACGAGGCCTCGTCGCTGGCCAGGTAGACGACGCCGGCGGCGATGTCGTCGGCCCTGCCGAGGCGCCCGGCCGGGATCGCCCCGGCGATCTTCTGCCGCTGCTCGTCGCCGAGCGCGTCGGTCATCGCCGTCTCGATGAATCCGGGCGCCACGCAGTTCACCGTGATGCCGCGGCTCGCCACCTCCTGCGCCAGCGATTTCGACATGCCGATCATGCCGGCCTTCGACGCGGCGTAGTTGGCCTGGCCGGGGTTGCCGGTCACGCCGACCACCGAGGTGATGCCGACGATACGACCCCAGCGCTTCTTCATCATCCCGCGCAGGACCGCCCGGCTGAGCCGGAACGCCGCGGTCAGATTGACGTCGAGCACGGTCTGCCAGTCCTCGTCCTTCATCCGCAGGGCGAGGTTGTCGCGCGTCAGCCCGGCATTGTTGACGAGGATGTCGACCGAACCGAGCCGGGCCTCCGCCTCCTTGGCGAGGCCCTCGGCGGCGGCGGCGTCGCCGAGGTTCGCGGGGGTCACGTGCGCGCGCTCGCCGAGTTCCGCCGCCAGCGCCTCGAGCGCGTCCCGGCGCGTGCCCGACAGCGCGACGGCGGCCCCGCAGGCGTGCAGCGCGGTGGCGATGGCGCGGCCGATTCCGCCGGACGCCCCGGTGACCAACGCGCCCTTTTCCCTGAGATCGAACATCGTTCCTGTCCCTAAACGAGATTGGTTAATTGTTCCTTAGCCGCAGCGGCGCGCCATCGCAAGGCCCTAGCGGCCCCGGCGTCGCGCCGTGCACAGCGGGACCGGCCGGGCCGCGACGCACCTGCCGGCGGCCTACAGCGACGCCAGGAATTCCTCGATGTCGGCCGGCCCGTTGAGCGCGCTCACCGCGAGCTCGCGGTCGATGCGGCGCACCAGTCCGGACAGCACCCTGCCGGCGCCCGCCTCGACCATCGTGTCGACTCCCCGGTCCTTCATGTAGAGCACCGACTCGCGCCAGCGCACGGCACCGGTGACCTGGTCGACCAGCAGCCGGCGGATGGTATCGGGGTCGGCCACCGGCTCGGCGGTGACGTTGGCGACCAGCGGCACCGAGGGCGCGTCGATCGCGGTCCTGGCCAGCGCCTCCGCCATCGCGGCGGCTGCCGGTTCCATCAGCGCGCAGTGGAACGGTGCGCTGACCGGCAGCAGCATCGCCCGCTTGGCGCCCCGGGTCTTGGCCAGCTCGACGGCGCGCTCGACGGCGGCGGTATGGCCGCTGACGACGATCTGTCCGGGCGCGTTGTCGTTCGCGGCCTCGCAGACCTCGCCCGCCGCCGCCGCCTCGGCCACGGCGCGGGCATCGTCGAGCTCGAGGCCGAGCAGCGCCGCCATCGCCCCCTCGCCGACCGGTACCGCCCTCTGCATCGCCTGTCCGCGGATCTTCAGCAGACGCGCGGTGTCCGCAAGCGTCAGCGCGCCGGCCGCCGCCAGCGCCGAATACTCGCCGAGCGAGTGCCCGGCCACGTAGTCCGCCCGGTCCGCCAGCACGAAGCCGCCCTCCGCCTGCAGCACGCGCATCACGGCCATCGACACCGCCATCAGCGCCGGCTGCGCGTTCTCGGTAAGCCGCAGCGTATCGTCCGGGCCCTCGAACATGATGGCGGAAAGCTTCTGCCCGAGCGCCTCGTCGACCTCCTCGAACACCTCGCGGGCCGGGGCGAACGCCTCCGCCAGGGCCTTGCCCATGCCGACTTCCTGCGAACCCTGCCCGGGATAGATGAAGGCCATGCTCATGGCGGTCGATCCTCGTCGATTGGTCGCGTGCAGCGGGATGGCTGACGGGCGGGAGTGATAACCGGCGCGGCGGCGCTGTCAAGCGTGACGC